>CAZXYP010000017.1:0-27668 GCA_964644955.1 uncultured Anaerolineales bacterium
ACGCCGCCCCCCCCCTCTTGCGCCGCATGGTCGTTGCGGGACATCTCGGACGCAAAAGTGGCAAGGGCTTTTACGAGTACACGAAATAAACAAAAAACTCTCGTCCCCGGTGGGACGAGAGTTTTTTGGTCGTGCGTCATTGGGCGCAAGAATTTATTGCACGTAGCAATTCAACAGCCATTCAATGCCATACTTGTCTGTGAGCATTCCAAATTTCGCGCCCCAGGGAGCCGTGTCGAGTGGCACGGTGACTGTGCCTCCTTGTGCCAGCGCGTTGAACACGCGGTCAATTTCTGCAGTGTCGGAAAAATTCAAACTCATGCTAATGTTGTTGTCTGAATGTGGCGCTACATCGGTCGGCGAGTCGGATGCCATAAAATAGACGCCGCCCGCCTTGAATTCGGAATGCATAACCCGGTTTTTCATGGACTCGTCATGCGCCATGCCGGCTTCCGCATAAGATTGCAGTCCCGACACTTCGCCGTTAAAAATCGTCTTGTAAAAATCAAGTGCCTCGCGCGCGTTCCCCGAAAAATGCAAATAGGGATTACTGGTTATCATCGTACCTGTTCTCCTTTTTTCGATTTGTAGCGCGCATTATAGAACATATATTCTATGGCGTCAAGGCGCGCGCGCGATTTTTAAAGCGCGTTCGCATTGCCCTTCGCGAATGCGGTTCGATTCACGGGCGCGTCAGTCAATGCATCGCCCTTGCGCGTTTTCGACGATTTTGATTTCGTCGTCCGTCAATGCATACACCAACGCGTCAAGCTATTTTTCCGTCGCGTGCAACGCACCGTACAAAAACAAAACGCCCCGCGTCGAAATAGGCGCGAGGCGTTCGTCAACGGGGAACCGGACCCGGAAATCAAGCGGAACGTTTTGGTGTTGCATGATTGGCGCGGAGGCGGGCGAATACATCAGCAGCTTCGGGGAGGGCGGTAGCGACAACAAAGGCATGGAACGCGTCAGGATATTCATTGAGCTGAATTTCACCGCCCGCGGCGGCAACCTTGTCGCGCAGAGCGCGCGTGTCGGGGAGAAAAATGTCGGCGGTCCCTTGAAAAATGTCAACCGGCGGCAGTCCTGACAATTCACCGCATACAGGACTTAGGAACGGCAAACGCAGGTCGTCGCCTCCCGACCACCACCGCCCGCAAACGCGCAATCCTTCGATGCCGAGCACAGGGTCGCGCGGTTCGACGGCAGCCGCGTCGGGATTGGACAGGGTCAGGTCGAGCCACGGCGAAAACAAGACGATGCGGTCGGGCGCGCGCAGGTTTTGGTCACGATAGGATTGTGCCTGCGCCAATGCCAGCGTCCCGCCTGCCGAATCGCCGCACAGGATGACGGGCTGCCCGCCCGCGTCTGTCAATACGCGACGATACACCGCTTCCAATAACGGAAAGGTTTCGCGATAGTTGTGTTCGGGCGCAAGGGGATAAAGGGGAACGGTGACACGCGCGCCCATGTGTTGGACGAGTTTGCCGATAATGTCCCAATGCACGGTTTGCAGCGAATGGACAAAAGCGCCGCCGTGCGTATAGAGCACCTGCGCGATGGGCTTGTGCGACGGCGCGACGGTGTAAACCAAATGCCCGTTCACACGCTGTGTTTCGACACGCTGGCGGCGTTCAAGGCGCGCGGGCGGCGGCGCGTGCACGGGATACGCGCGCTGCACCAGCTGGGTACGTAATCGGGCAAACCGCTTACCCTTGAAATCGCTGCCGCTCAAACGGAGCAGTCCTGACACTATCCGCATTCCGGGACTGGGAAAATTTGACATGAATTTTTTCGACATAAAGACGGACAGCAATCGCCCCAATGCTTGCGCGCGGTATGTATGAGCCGCGCGTTTTTGTAGAGGACTAATTCGCCGCGCAGTTTGGAAAGCAACCTAAAAAAAACGCGACCCGTTTTATTTCGGCTGTCTACGCGGAAAACCCGACGCGGTCGTCACCCGTTGTGCCGGTCACTTTGCTGACGCGCCCGCTCATGCCGTCGTATTCGATTACGGCATCGCCGACGCGCGTTACAAAGCCGGTGAGTCCGTCATACTGGATTTTGACATTGCCCACCTTTGAGAGTTGTCCACCAAGCCAATCGTACTCGACCTTAACCTCGCCCACGCGTGAAATTTTTCCGGTGAGCGTATCGTATTCCACCTGCCCATCGTCGGCGGATAGCTGAATCGTCTTATGGTCGGGCAATAGCGTCAACCGAACCAATTTGCCTCCCTTTCAAGCTGCAAGCGCGCCTACATCGAAAGAATATTGTACCGCACGGCAACTATGCGTACCAGAAATGTTGTACCAACGCACATAATGAAGCCAAGACTCGTGTCCGCGCCGAAGGCAAAGAGAATCACATAGATGACTGCTCCAATCGCCGCGCTCGTAGAATAGAGTTGACCGCGTTTGAAAATACTCGGCACCTGCGCGAAAAACACATCGCGAATCACACCGCCGAACGAAGCGGTAATGACCCCAAAGACCGGCGCCACAATCAACGATGCCCCGGACTGCAATGCAAACGCGGCGCCCAAATACGCCCACAAGCCCAAGCCCAACGCGTCAACGACCGTGACCCAACCCGGGATTTGGTCGCTCCGCATCGCGTGACGCATCGGATTCACGAGCGGCTCGATGACGGGCACCTGTTTTTCACCGCGCGCAATAATGAGCATGGCGATGCCGGAGACAATCAAGACCGTGACAAAATACACGGGACTCGTCACCCAAAAGAGCGGATAACGCGCCAACAACACATCACGCAGGGTGCCGCCGCCCACAGAAACAACAAACGCAATCACGAGCGCGCCAAAAAAATCCAAATCGCGCCGTCGCGCTTCGGCAACTCCCGCCAGCGCCGTCAACACAATCGCCGCCCACTGCACCGTGCTTTGAAACGTCCGAATCGTGTCCGGCACATTTTCCGCCAGCGTGCCGTACGCCGCAAAAATCAACGATAAATACTCATTCAGCTGGTCCATACGCGCATTCGTGCAATAGTATATCCTGAGACAAGCGATATATCAATCCAAAAGCGTACCCACATCCTTACAAAGGAGTTTACATTCCAACGTGACACAGGATATCACAATTCTTTGAATTGGACGCGCGGGTTTGCGGATGAACGCGGAAACGAAAATTTGTTTTTGCTTTTTCCGCGTATATCTTTGTCTTTCCGCGTCCAAAAATGTGATGTACTGTGACAGGTCCCCGGCAACCTGTCGCGTTGGAAAATAGAGTCATCAACGGAACAATCCTGATATATGCTATAATCGCGTTCAGTCTATCCGAGGTGAGTTGCGGTGCGTCAACCGAGTCCCCCCCCCCTTCCCACACGCCAAATGCCCAAACCGCCCGCGCCAAAATTTGATGAAGCGCGCGTGACCGGACTGCCGAACTATATCGCAGGGCTGGTGGATGCCGGCGGCGAAGCGCACCTGCTCGCGGCAGGCAAACCTGGCTGGGTCGTCGTGCGCGCGCAGGTCAAAGTCCCCGATTCGAGCGGCGACTATTCCCATCTCGCCGAAAAAGGCATTGGCGTTATTGTCATGCTCACCAACGGCAGCGCGCCCAACGGCAACATCCCCAATTCCGTCGAATATGATTTGTTTGCGCAGCAGTGCGCGGCATTTGTCAAAAAATCCAAAGGCGCGCGCTTGTGGGTCATTGGCAACGAACCCAATACCGCGCGCGAGCGTCCCGGTTATGACGGCGCGAGCAATTCCGGCGAATTGATTACGCCCGACATGTACGCGCGCTGTTTCAATCTCGCGCGCAAAGCCATTCGCGCGCTGCCCGGACACGAACACGATTTTGTCATTCCCGCCGCCGTTGCGCCCTTCAATACCCAGACAACCTACCCCGGCAATCCGTCGGGCGATTGGGTGCGCTATTTCGCGGACATGCTCTTTCAAATCACTGCGCAAGGGGGGGGGGCGGACGCGCTGGCGCTGCACACGCACACGCACGGCTATGACGCAAATTTTGTCACTAGCGATGCCAAAGGCACAAATCAATTTCAAAACCGGCACTGGCATTTTCGCGCGTACCGCGATTTTCTCGCCGCCGTCCTACCCGCGATGCGGAATCTGCCGGTCCTCATTACCGCCGCGTCGCCGCTCGACCCCGGCTGGACGAACGCCAATCGCGGCTGGATGAACGCGGCATTGACCGAAATCAACGGCTGGAATTCCGTCAGCACGAATCAACCGATTCAGGCAGTCTGCTTTGCGCGTTGGCAAAGCATTCCCGGCGACCCGCCCGGTTGGGGGCTTGCCGATAAACCGCAGGTCATTAACGATTTGCGCGGCGCGCTCCAGCACGATTTTCGCTTGCGTTGGCCCGGCTTGCCGCCCACGCCCGATTACAAAGCGCAGTGGGTGGCAGTGATGAACGTGCCGCAAAATCAATTGACCACCAATCAAATCACCAGCGGGCGCGTCGTCGTCAAAAACGTCGGCGCGAAAGCATGGCTCGCCGGCGGCATCCATCCCATTCGTCTCAGTTATCGCTGGTACAACGCGCAAGGCGTTGAAATTCCCCTTGTGCCGAACGCCGAACATTTTTCCTTGACCCAAAACGTTTTACCCGGACAAACCGCCATTTTTGAAAATGTAAAACTGCGCGCGCCGCAGTGGCAAGGCGAATATATTGTTAAATTTGATTTGATTCAAGAAGGCAGCGCGTGGTTCAGCGCGTTCCATTCGCCGACGCGCGACATCAACATTACCGTACAGGCGCCACCTTATGCGCTCGAATGGGAAACCGTGATGAACCCGGGGAGCAAAGGCCCCGGCGTAACCGGTGCATCGAACGGCATGGCGCTCAATTCCAATTTCATTGGCGCGGTCACGGTAAAAAATCTCGGCTCGCGCACGTGGAGCAAAAACGGTCCCGGCAATTTCCGTCTCGGCTATCGCTGGTACAATGCCCAAGGCGTGCAAGTGCAGGTCACACCCTACGCCGGCAATTTTGAAATGGACGCGGATACGCCGCCCGGACAGACTGCCACATTCAGCAATGTCGTTTTGCGCGCGCCTTCTGCCGAAGGCACCTACACCCTGCGTTGGGATATAGCGCACGAAGGCGTGACCTGGTTCAGTCAGCAAGGCGCGGAAACGTTTGACCAGGTCATTCAGGTATTCACTCCAATTCCCGATTACGCAGTCAAATGGGTCAATCTGTTTTTGGATGTGCGCGGCTCGCTCGAACCCAATGAAACCGTAACCGGAACCGTCACGGTACAAAACATTGGCGCCAAAACATGGAACGCGTCCGGTGAAGCGCCGGTGCGGCTCGGCTATCACTGGTACGACGCAAACGGCGAGGCGGTGGAACTCGCCGCGTATCCGGGCAATTTTTCACTGCGTCAAGATGTGCCGCCGCAAGGCATGGCGACGTTCGAGAATGTCGTCGTGCGCGCGCCGATTCCACAGGACAAGTACAAGCTCGCGTTTGATTTGGTGCACGAAGGCGTCACGTGGTTTTCCGCCGCCGGCGCGAAATCATTCGACGCGCAGGTCGCGGTCAAAACCGATGCACCGCCGTTCGTCGCGCAGTTTCAAGAAATTTTTGCCATACCCCATCATCAAATCACCGCCGGTGAAAACGTCATCGGCGCGGTCGTGGTGCGCAACGCGGGCGCCGAGATTTGGAAAGCAGAAGGCACGGACGCGGTCACACTCGGTTATCGCTGGTTCAACGCGTTGGGCGTGCAAGTGAACGCGCCCGTATATCCCGGACCGTTCACGCTACCGCATAACGTCGCGCCGCGCGACACAGTTACGTTCGCCCAAGTTGTTCTGGAAACACCGCTGCAGCCGGGCGAATACACGCTGCGTTTTGATTTGCAGCGCGGCGGCGCGTGGTTTGGCGACAGCGCCGGCGCCGCCGCCGAAACGTTGGTGCGCGTCAAAGCCCCCCCCCTCGAATGGGGCGCGGAATTTATCGCGCACAATACGCCCGCCCATCTGGTCGTGGGGCAAGTAGTGGATGTAGCATTTCACATTGTCAATACCGGTAAACAGACGTGGGAAACCGATGGCGAACATCCGGTGCATATCGCGTATCAGTGGTTCGCCAGCCGCGCGCCCGGCAACACCAAAGGACCGCAGCAATTCGATGTCCAAGAATTTCGCACCGCGCTGCCATTTGCGGTCAAACCGGGCGACGCCGTGGATTTTGTCGCGTCGCTCGCTGCGCCCAATCCGCCCGGCTTGTATCAACTGCATTGGGACTTGATTGCGGAAGGCATCGCGTGGTTTGCGGATGTGGCATTGGATTCCAACGCGAGCAACCCCGCGCTCGTCCTGCCGGTCAATGTCACGCTTGCACCCACCGTCGCCACCTTGTGGCGCGCCGAAGCGAGTCACAACTGCGCGTCCGCCATTCTTGCCATTGACGGCGACCTCGGTTCGTTTTGGGCAAGCCAAGCGCGTCAAACGCCCAACATGTGGTTTCGCGTGGATTTTGGCGATGCGCGCCTGATAGACGGACTGGCGTTCCGTTCGCCGGGGCAAGCGTATCCGTTCGCCTACACGGTTCGGATTTCTACCGACGGGCAAATCTGGCGCACCGCGCACGCCGTCGCGCAGGGCAATCAGCGCGATGTGGTCGTCACGTTTGCGCCGTATGCCGTACGGTACGCGCAGATTGATTTGCTCGCGCCGCACGATTCCGAATGGATGATTAGCGAAGTCCAAATTCATCCCTGCCCCATCTGGAACGCGACCGCGAGCAACAATAACGATTACGCGCAGAACGCGCTGGACAATAATCCCAACACCGCGTGGACCACTGTCGAAGCGCAAGCGCCAAACATGTGGTTTCAATTGGACCTCGGGCGCGTCGAAAGCGTGAGCGGTGTGCGGCTCACCCCGCCCAAAGATGAAGTACCGCGCGGTTATCGCGTGAGCGTCTGGAATCAACACGCGGGCGGCTGGCAAAAAATCGCGGAAAAACAAAACAATACCGAACCCATCCACATCAGTTTTGCGCCTGTCCAAACGCAATATATCAATATCCAATTGCTTCAACCCGCCGAACTGCCTTTTGCCATTCGGGAAGTGCGCGTCACCAAAGCCATGACCGATTGGGCAGGACCTCTGCGCGTCCAACCCAAAAACTAAGCGTTTTGCGACTTTTTCGCCAATCCAAAACAGCCGCGCGCCGAAAAAAGCGCGCGGCTGTTATCGTTCGGTAACCGAATTTCCGATAGTGATATTACAAGGTTCTGACTATCCGCATTGGAGGCATTGCGGATAGTCAAGTCGTTGAATCAACGGGACATATTCAGTGTATAATTTCCACAGATTCGAATTTTCAATGTTTTTTGCATGTGGGCGGAAAACATTGAATATCTTACTCAACCAGAGGAGGTGAGACGAAATGAAACGTGCATTGTTTATCGTGTTGGCGCTGGCGATTCTCTTGACCGTTTTCGCCCCGTTGGCGACAACTGCCAAAGCGGATGGTCCGTATGGTCCGTATCCCGGGTATGTATTCCCCGGCTCCGGTTACAACCGGGTTTGTATGTACAGCTCGTGGAACTGTTCCTATCGCTTTGTGCCACCGTATCCGGTGTCGGGCTGGTATTACTACCCGTACAACACCTACTATCGCCCGCAGCCGCAGCCATGGTACAATCCGAACTGGTGCCAACCCGGTTTGTACTGCGGTTATTAGAGCAAGCACAATGCCACTCGCAAGATGTGTTCCAGAAGAACGCAGCAACCGCCGACCACCCTCGGCGGTTGTTTTTTTGAATGGAACAAAAAACGCGTGCGCGGCGTCTTGAATTTGTAACTTGGCGCAAACGCCGCGACGCGTCCGAACCTTAAAATTTTATCGCATAACAAAACAATCCACTGCATTTCGTTTTTTTGCTTGACAAGTACCCGTATTCATGGTATAAAAATTCTGTAACCATTGCGCGTTACACACAATTGAAGAGTTCTTGTCAGCCTAGTCTCTGAGCCAACTCAGAGAACGGAGGAACCAAATTTGGGGTGTGTTCTGCGGTCAAACGCAGAAGGGACATCTTTCAGTCCTAACCCGACAGCTAACTTCGTAGGCAGTGAAGGGGACAGGTCTGTAGCCGTGACCACAGATTTGACCTGTGGTCATTTTCGTCAGAATACGGCATCGCGTATACGCGATTTACGAATTCGTCGGGCTGTGACTTGACCACAAGTCGCGGCTCGATTTTTTTTATCGTTCTTTATCATTCCTTTGCGCTTCTTCTCCTCCTTTTCGAAAGGTTATCTCCTCGCATCGGCGTCTGTGCGGGGAGATAACCACGCAGTTGAATTGCGCGGTGTTTGCCCGTCAATGGCGACGGACGGACACCGCGCTTTTTTTGGCGCGCGCCGCGTGTAAAGCGTAACACGCGCGCTTTTTTTTTTGACATTCGCGCGATTCCGCATAGAATGCTCTCTTGCTGACGCCGAGATAGCTCAGTTGGTAGAGCATGCGGCTGAAAACCGCAGTGTCCGCAGTTCGATTCTGCGTCTCGGCATTTGACAAACAGCCCCCGCACGTGAATGCGGGCGCTGTTTTTTTTTGCGCCACAAAAAATGGGACTGTCGGGGAGATGCTTTTGCGCGTAACCTTTGCTATAATCGCATCGTAAGAAATTACGAAACATACGCGGCGGTTTCCCCCAACCGGCGCGCCGCTCACTTATCTCTCGTATTGCCCCACAAAGGAGGAATCATGGATGTAGGCAAATCATTTACGTACATGTTCGAGGACAAGGATTGGATCGTCAAGATTTTGATTGGCGGTGCAATCATCTTTTTGGGCGTTATCTTTTCGTGGCTGCTGCTCATTCCCCTCATTGCGGCGCTCGCTATCGTATTCGGCTACATGCTGGCGACGCTCCGCAATGTGTACGAAGGCAATCTCGCGCCGTTACCCAAATGGGAAAATTTCGGCGACTTGTTCATGCGCGGCATCAAAGCCACTATCGGTTTGTTTGTCTGGTCACTGCCGGCAGTGGTGCTTTTCATTTGCGCGTATGTGCCGATGATTATGTCGGGCGCAATGAGCAATGGTGACAGCGGGAACGCGGCAGCCGGATTGTTTGGTCTCTTTGGCGCGTGCTTGATGTGTGTGGCAATTCTCGTTGCCGTTGCCATCAGTATTTTTGTGTATGCGCCCTTGACCAATTTTGCCATCACCGACCAAATTAATACGTTCTGGGATTTCGGCGGCAACTGGAAATTCATCCAAGCCAATCTCGGCAATTATGTGATTGCGTGGCTGCTGGGCAGTATCGTGGCAGGATTCATCGCCAGCGCCATCGGTTCGGTGACGTGCGGTCTGCTTTCGTTCTTTGCCAGTTTTTGGGCCATGCTCGTCACGGCGCACCTCTTTGGACAATACGCGCGCGCAGGCGCCGGCGCCGCGCCAACCGATTCGGGAATGCTTCCGCCCGCGCCGCCGCCTGCGGATGAACCGCCAAGCATGATGCAAGGACCGATGGAACCCGCATCATCGGCATGAAAAATTTTCTGACCGATGTATCTCTGCATGTGGAGATACATCGGTCAGCAGTTGAGAGGTTTTTATGGGTGGTATCACATCACTGGTTGCGGCATTCGGACTTTCTGCCGCCAGCGGTTTGAACGCGTATATTCCGCTGCTCATTGTCGGTCTGACCGCGCGTTTCACGGATTGGATTACGCTCGCGCCGCCGTTCGATTTGTTGACCAACGAATGGGTGTTGGGCACGTTGGCAATTTTGCTCGGCATCGAATTTTTTGCCGACAAGATTCCGGGCGTGGACCACGTGAACGACGCGATTCAAACCTTTGTGCGTCCCGCCGCCGGCGCAATTTTGTTCGCGTCCGAAGCCCACGTCATCACATCCATTCATCCCATTGTGGCACTGGTTCTCGGCTTGCTCGTCGCATTTGGCGTGCACGCCACCAAAGCAACCGCGCGACCGCTGGTCACCGTGGCGACGGGTGGCATCGGCAATCCGGTCGTCAGTACGGTCGAAGATGTCGCATCGGTTGGCATTACCATCACTGCGATTCTGGCGCCGATTTTGCTGTTGTTTGCGTTCGTGCTGCTCTTGGTGATTGCGTTTCGTTTATGGCGAAACAAAAAACCAACTCCGGTTGCCGCATCCGCCGCGCCTCCGCCAAACCAACCGCTCGATTGGCCCCAATAAGCCAAGCCGCAGGTCATCCTGACCTGCGGCATTTTTTATTTCGCGTCACGCGCAAGCGCAGGTTGATTCTTGTACGCCCCTTTTCACACCGTGACGCGTGTGCTACAATTTCGCACATGGACAACCGCGCTGCAAAAACGGACGAACGATGTCGCGCGCGGGCTTGGGAATTCAATGCGCGATTTTGGAATACGCGAACGAACTCGTCAACCATCTGCTCACCATTCCTGATTTGCCCGACGCGATGCGTCAATTGATTCTCGAACGCGCCAAAGGCAATCCTTTTTATCTTGAAGAGGTGCGGATAGAAACACATTGACAGGAGTGCCGGTGGATTTGGAATGCGGATTAGCGGATCACGCGCGCATTTTTCCGTTCATCCACTTTACATATCCGCTGACCGGCTTACCATCCACAAGAACGCGTGTTCGCAACGTGTGATATAATTTTTGCGCCATGTCCTCCTTGATAAATCCGCCTTTGACCTCGCGCGAAATCATTCGCATGGCAGCCGCCGAGATTGATACGCAGCAACTCGCACTGTTGGCACCGCTGTCCATGACCGAATGCTTGACGTTGCTGTTTGACCTGTGTGATTTTGTGCGAGACCTTGCCTTTAGTGTCGAGCGGCAAGAGACACCGCAGGCGAGTGATGAAGAAATCGGCAAACGCCTCCTCTATCGCTTGGAAACGAAATATGACTAAACCCATTCGCGAGTTTATCCGAACCATTATTGACTTGCTTGAAGCGCAAGAAATTCCCTATGCAATTGGCGGCTCGATAGCTAGCAGCGCGTATGGGGAACTGCGCGCGACAAACGATGTGGATATATCCATCATTCTCCCGGATGAAAAGAAAGCCCCGTTTGTAAATGCGATACGCGAACTGGGTTATTATGTGGATTGGGACGCGATTCTCGACGCGATTATTTGGAAAAATCCTTTCAATGTCATTGATGTTCCGAGCAATCTCAAAGTTGATTTTTTCCTTGTTACGCCAACACCTCTTGAAGAATCATTACTGCAAAGGACACGTCGAGTACCGTTTGATCCTACCACGGGTGCAACCGCAGTATTTTATTCCCCCGAGGATGTGATTCTTTACAAACTGATTTGGTATCGAGAAGGACAAATGCCAAAACACCCCAAAGACATTTTGGCAATTCTCAAACGACGCCATGGCAGAATTGACCTTGAATATATTGCCAAATGGGCAAAAGAAATGGGCACCGAAGAATACTGGAATGAGATACTCGACGAGTACAACGCGGGGATTGGTAAAACAGATTAGCGATGGAAATTAAACCCGCCATCCAGCAAACCCTCGACACGCTGCCGACAAAGCCCGGCGTCTATCTGATGAAGAATGACGACGGGACGATTATTTATGTCGGCAAGGCAGTGAATCTACGGAATCGCGTCCGTTCGTATTTTCACAGCAACGCGTTTGACGCCAAGGTGATTTCACTCACCGCGCACGTCGAGAAAATTGAATTCATCGTCACCGATACGGAACTCGAAGCGCTCGTCCTCGAAAACAACCTTATCAAAAAACATCGCCCCAAATACAACATTCGACTCAAAGATGCGAAAACGTATCCGTACATCAAAATTACGTGGCAGGACAATTTTCCCAAAGTGTTCATGACGCGGCGCATGGACGACGACGGCGCGCGTTATTTTGGTCCATTCACGGCGGTGTGGGCGGTGCATGAAACGCTCGACACATTGCGAAAAATTTTTCCGTACCTGACCTGCGACCGCGACATTACAGGTAAAGACAAACGCGCGTGTTTGTATTACGACATTGGTTTGTGTCTCGCGCCGTGCATCGGCGCGGCGTCGCGCGACGAATATCGCGGCATGATTGACCGGCTCTCGCAGTTTTTGCAGGGACACAGCGACGAGGTCACGCAAAACATTCACACCCGCTTGCAGTCCGCCGCAGAGAATTTGGAATTTGAACGCGCAGCAGTGTACCGCGACCAATTGCAAGCGATTGCGCGCATTACTGAACATCAAAAAGTTGTGTCGCCGCAAATGGTTGACCAGGACGTGATTGCGTTCGCCAAGGACGACGGCAACGCGTGCGTGCAAATCTTTTTCATTCGCGCGGGCAAATTGTTGGGACGCGAATATTTTGTGTTGGAAGGTACGCAAGATGCAAATAATGACGATGTGCTGTCATCATTCGTCCAACAATTTTACGACCAAGCCGCGTATGTGCCGCCCGAAATTTTGTTGCCCGAAATGATTGACGAAGCAAAAATTATTGAATCGTGGCTAAAACAGAACAAAGGCGCGACGACGACGATTCGGGTGCCGCATAACGGCAACGGCGGACGCGAACTGCTCAACATGGCAGAAGAAAACGCGCGCATCACACTCGACACCATCAAACAGCAGTGGCTCGCGGACAAGACCAAACATTTGCAGGCGGTCGAAGAATTGCAGCAAGCATTGGAAATGGACACCCCGCCCTTGCGGATGGAATGTTACGACATTTCCAACATTCAAGGCACGAATTCTGTCGGCGCGATGGTGGTGTTTGAAAACGGCGCGGCAAAGAAAAGCGATTATCGCAAATTCAAAATCAAAACCGTCATCGGCGCGAACGACTTTGCGAGTTTGCAAGAAATGCTGCGAAGAAGATTCAAGCGGTACCAGGACGCGAAAAAGATGGAACAGGAAAAAAGAGATTGGAGACTAGAGACCAGAGACTCTAATACGCCGGAGACAAATGAATTGACCGAGCTAAATTCCAATCTCCAGTCTCCAGTCTCTGATTCTCAATCTCTAATCTCCAATTCCCAGTCTCCAGTCTCCGAGAAAAAATCAAAAATTCCTCTCTCTAAAGGCATTCGCACCGCCGAACGCAAAAACGACGAATCATGGGCGCGGATGCCGGATTTGGTCATTATTGACGGCGGCAAAGGGCAACTGCACGCGGCACAAGAAGTGTTCCGCGAAATGGGCATTGAGGGTGTAAAATTGATTTCGCTCGCGAAACGTGAAGAAGAGGTGTTCACACCCAATCGCGCGGATTCTTTAAGGTTACCAAAACATTCCGCCGCGCTGCATTTGTTGCAGCGCATCCGCGATGAGGCGCACCGTTTCGGCATTACGTATCATCGCAGCGTGCGCGCAAAAAAAGGATTGCACTCGCAGCTCGACGCGATTCCCGGCATCGGTCCGCGCCGCCGCCGCGCGCTATTGCAAAAATTCGGTTCGCTCGACGCGATTCGGGATGCCGACATTCAAGAATTGCTGCAAGTGGAAGGCATGACCAAAAGCGCCGCGCAAAAACTGAAAGAGAGCTTATAGTTCCGCCTTTCATCTTTTATCCTTCATCCTTTGCTTATGGATGCCGTCAGCCGCTTACGCGACGTTTATTTTCTACAAAATCTCCTGCCCGAAGAATTCGAGGCATTGGCAGAGATGATGGACTTGCGCCCCTTTGTCGCGGGCGACCGCATCTTGACACAGGGCGAACCGACTACGAATTTTTACATCGTAGATTCGGGGCACGTCAACCTGCGCTATACCGACAGATCGGGACTCGAAAAACCGATTTCGTCCAAAGGACCCGGCGAATTTTTTGGCGTCAAGATGTTCACCACGCAAGAGCCGTCCGAATACACGTTCGAAGCGGTCGGCAAAGCGGAAATGTGGGTGGTGGAACGACAGGACTGGGAGGCGCTGCTCGATAAATTTCCCCATGTGCTGGAACACATGCCCGAGCTGCAAGCCGAATACAAGCGCTTGACGCGTGGTTTGGAATGGCTCGCGCCCGGCGAAGTGGTCCAGGTCTTTATGCGGCAGCATTGGTGGGGCTTGTTCCTTATGATTCGGCTGCCCGCGTTCGTGGCGCTCGTTTTTACCATCGCGTATGCCGTTTCCTTCGCGTTCGACGTGCCGCAAAATTATGTCTGGGTGACGCCGCTCTACGGCATCCTCATGGGCTTGTGTTTGTTGTGGGGCTTGTACGAAGCCGCCGATTGGTATAACGATACGTATGTCGTCACCAACAAACGCGTCGTGCGCTATAACAAAGTTCTGTTCTTTTCCGATTCACGCGACGAAATTCCCATCGAAAAAATCCAGTCGCAAAGCATCTCGCGCGGTGGACCGATTTCGGTCTTGCTCAACATTGCGGATTTACGCATCACGTCTGCCGCGAGCGACACGCAAGGCGTCACCTTCAACGCGGTGGGTGATGTGCAGCGGATGCAGCGCGCGATTTCGGCAGAGCAAATCCACATCGCCGAACGCAAGAGCGCCGCCGAACGCGAACGCACGCGCATGATGATTGCGGGTGAAATTCGTCATTACGTCCTCGAACAGAACGCGCAACCCGGTCAAGCCCCCCCCCCCCCCCCTGCCGCCGCCGCGCCTGCTGCCGCGCCCAAAGGAAAAACCAAAAAAGCCACGCCCAAAAGCGGCTGGGGCAGTTGGTGGAAATCGTTGTACGGCACCGAAATGCGCGAGGGCAGGACCGTCACCTGGCGCAAGCATCATTACGTTTTGCTGCGCCAAATCTTTTGGGGGCTGGTAATGTTCTTTTTGCTCTGCGCGTGCGCGTCGCTTGCGCTCTTTGGCGGTGTGCCGCCGCAATTGACGCTTAATGGTGTATATGCGAGCGTCGCCGTGCTGCTCATTCCCACCCTGATATTTGTGGCATGGCAGTGGGCAGACTGGCGCAATGATTTGTACCGACTGAGCGAGAACGATATTGTGGATATCGAGAGTCTCCCATTCGGACTGCGCTACCGCGAACAGCGCGCGGAACTTTCCAAAATTCAAGACATCAAAACCTCGCGTCCGCGCTTTGTCAATACCCTTTTGAATTTTGGCAACGTCGAAGTGCGCGTCGCCGGAAACTCGGAACCCTTTACCTTTGACAGCGTCGGACATCCGCATTTTGTCGCGGATGAGATTACCGAACGCATCGAGATGATGAAAGTGCGCGCCACCGACCGCACCGCGCGCGAAAGCACGCGTCAAATCGTGGATGCGATTGTGGCGTATCATCGCCTGCTGATGACCGAGCGTTATCAAAACGCGCCCGCGCCCAATCCGCCACAACCCGCCGGACTTGCCGACGTCACAACCGCCGCATCCACGTTGCCCGGAGAAACCTCCGCCCCTCCGTCCCTGCCGCGTCCCACCGACGGACGCGATGGCGAATTCCCGCCGGAACTTTGATTTCCCTGTGTCTGCCATCTTTGCGGACACGATTCGTCCGACCAAGCGGCGGGCGCAATATGGTATAATCGCGCGCCTGTCCACTTATGTCGAAACTTGAATTTTTGGCGACTGAATTTCAACGTTTGTACGGCGCGCCGCCCGAGCGCATCGCTTGCGCGCCGGGACGCGTCAATTTGATTGGCGAGCACACTGATTACAATGACGGCTTTGTCATGCCGATTGCGATTGACCGCGAGGTGCTCATTGCAGCGCGCCGCCGCACGGATGCGCGCGTGCAGGTCACGGCGTTGGATGTGCTTGGCGGGCAACATGACGAATTCGCGTTGGACGACATCGGACATCATCCTGAATATCGCTGGGCAAATTACGTGCGCGGGGTTGCGTACTATTTGGGACAAGCGCTGAAACTCGTCGGCATGGATGCTGTCATCACTTCGACGCTGCCATCGGGCGCAGGGCTCTCGTCGTCGGCGGCATTGGAGGTTGGCACGGCGGTGATGCTGCAAGGGCTTGCCGACAGTGAGCTCGACCGCGTGACGCTCGCGCAATTGTGCCAGCGCGCCGAAACCGATTTTGTCGGCGTCAAGACCGGCATCATGGACCAGTACGCTTCGGCGCTGGGCGAAAACGGCAAGGCATTGCTGGTGGATTGCCGCACATTGAAATACAAATCCGTTCGCTTGCCGCGCGCCGCGACCATCGTCGTTGCCGATACCAACAAGAAACGTCACCTCGCGGGTTCCGCTTACAATACACGCACGGTGGAATGTCAAAACGCGGTCGTCCTGCTTTCCAAATTATTGCACAAAGATTTCCGCGCGCTGCGCGATGTTTCACTCAAAGAATTGGAGCGCGCGGCAGACCATCTGCCGACAAATTTATACAAGCGCGCGCGGCACGTCATTAGCGAAAACGAGCGCGTGCAAAAAGCGGCGCGCGCGGCGGAACGAAACGATGCCGCAGCGTTCGGCGCGTTAATGAATGAATCACAGACCAGTTTGCGTAACGATTATGAAGCCAGTTCGCCCGAATTGGATTTGATGGTCGAATTGGCGCGCCGCGCACCCGGTTGTTACGGTTCACGCTTGACCGGCGCGGGTTGGGGCGGCGCCACGGTAAATCTTGTGCAAACCACTCATGTCACATCCTTTGTCGCCAATGTTGCGCGCGCGTACGTGGCTGAAACCGGCATCGAACCGTGGGTCACGCCGGTGCGCGCGTCGCAAGGCGCGGGATGGATGGAAGCGCTTGAAGGAGATGTGACGCGATGACACAAACGCGCGTCAAACAACGGACCAACCCGGAATGGCTCGACGAGCTGCGCGCCGACGGCACGCCCGAACAAGCGGCAGCCATCGAAGACTTGCGCCTGTACCTTTTGCGCGCCGTGCTGTATTTTTTCAGCACGAGTCCCGGCGACCTGCGCGGGCTCGCGCGCCCGGAAATTGAACAAATCGCGCAGGATCTCGCGCAAGACGCCTTGTTGACGATTCTCAAAAATCTGGATGACTTTCGCGGCGAGAGTAAATTCACGACGTGGGCGTATCGTTTTGCCATCAACATGTCGCTGGTTGAAGCGCGCCGCCAGCGCTGGAAGAATGTCTCGCTGGACCGCATCCTGGAAAATTCCGAATTGCCCGACTTTCAATTTCAAGATCAAGACGCGCCGGACCCGGACCGTTCCGCGCAGCAGCAGGAGATTTGGAGCCAGGTGCGCGATGTGATTGAAAACGAATTGACCGACCGCCAGCGCGCCATCTTGACGGCGATCGTGTTTGACGACGTGCCGGTGGATTTGGTCACGCGCGAATTCAAAATGAATCGCAACGCGGTGTATAAAATGGTGCATGATGCGCGCGTCAAATTGAAAAAGCGATTGGAAGAACGCGGCTTTGATGTGGACGACATTTTGAATCTGTTTGGCAGCGCGCCGACGCCGCGCCTGGCATAGCGGCATCCCTGTCCAGTCATCCCGGTTCGGCGATTGCGCGCCATGTAAGATTGCGGCGCGAGGTTACACGGAAATAGAGGTAGTCGTTATGCGAGTCACCCGTATCAAGGTTGAAACGTTCGTGGTCAAAATCGCGCAAACGCGCGAGCAGGAAGCATCGTGCGACGATTGCGCCCGCTTGTCCGCCAAGCTCGCCGAAATGCTTGCCGCGTCCAATGTCCGCGACCAAGAGCTGCTCGCGATTCTGCACCATTTGCAAGAGTGTATCCCGTGCGCGCAAGAATTCGAGGTGCTGTGTGATTGCGAGCGAATGGACCGTGAGGAGAATTGGCCCTCGTTCGACGAATTGTGGAAACACGTTACCGGGGAATCGTAAGAACTTGTCACGGAGCGACACAAAAGATTGGATGGGTGAGCACCCTCCTTCTGGGGTTTCCTTCGCCATGTAACTGTTCCGGGTTTTACCTCCTTTCCCCGAAATGTCATGGCGAAGGTTTTTTTCATTCCGCGCTTGACAGGCGACAAAAACGGCGTATAATAGTGTCGCATAAATCGAGGCGAGGCGTTTTTGCCAATGAATGGCAATACGGCTCGTCTTTTTCTGCCTTGAAAATACGGTATTTTTGTGCTTTCTACGCAAACCGCCATTGAACCCGCGACCGCGACACTGCTTGACGCTTTTCAACACCATCTCGAACGCGCCGCTTTTGCCCCCACGACCATTCGCAACTATACCGCGGACGTGCGGGGTTTTGTGCGTTGGTTCGACGCATCGCGTAACGGAAACGCGCCCGCGCTGCCGCAAGCTCACGACCTGGAAGCGTATCGCCGCTATTTAATCGAGGAAACAGACCAATCTGCCGCGACGGTCAATCGCCGTTTGCAGGCGCTGCGGGTGTTCGGACGCTTTTTATATGCGGAAGGACTGACAACCGAAAATCCCGCGCGCGCGCTGCAGTTGGTCCAAGTTAAAATCGAAACACCGCCGCGTGTGTTGGACGCGGATGAAGTTGCCCAATTGGTCGTGGCGGTGCGCGCCGGCGCCAGCCGTCGCTTGATGCGGCGTGATTACGCCATCATTGAGCTGATGCTCCAAGCGGGCTTGCGCGTGAACGAGGTTGCGCAGTTGAATCTGCACGACATTGTTCCGACGGCAAACGGTTTACGGCTCAGCATTCAAGGGACGGCGGAGCATCATTTTCGTCAGGTCCCGTTAAACGAAACGCTCGCGCGGGCATTGCGTGAATATCTGCAGGTGCGTCCTGCCCTGCCCGATGTACAAGCGGTGTTTGTGAGTCAACAAGGCAAACCGCTTTCCACGCGTTCCATCCAACGTCTGGTCGAAGCATACGCCGCCGCCGCGCAATTGGAAGATGTGAATGCCTACAGCTTGCGCCATACCTGCGCGAAAAAATTATTGGATGAAAATCCGCCCGAACAAGTCGCGAAATGGCTGGGGCACAAGAGCGTGGAATCATTAAATAAATATCGTTAGTTATTGGTTATTATTTTTTACTCTGTCCTCATTGCTCATACCTCATCAATTTGGAAAGGGAGTGTGCATGGAAATCAAAGATTTTTCCGCCGTCCGTATTTCGCTCGCGTCACCCGAGCAAATCAAGGGGTGGTCGCACGGCGAAGTATTAAAACCCGAAACCATCAACTATCGCCGTTTGCGCCCCGAACGCGATGGGTTGTTTGACGAACGCATTTTCGGTCCCACGCGCGATTGGGAATGTTATTGCGGCAAATACAAAAAGGTGCGTTATAAGGGCATGATTTGCGAAAAGTGCGGCGTGCAGGTCGCGCCTTCGCGCGTGCGCCGCGAACGCATGGGACACATTGACCTCGCCGCGCCGGTCGCGCACATTTGGTATACGCGCCGCGTCCCCTCCTACCTTGGTTTGCTGCTCGACGTGTCGCGCCGCAATCTCGACCGCGTGCTTTATTTCGCGCAATACATTGTCACGAACGTGGACGAAAGCGCGCGCAACAAAGCGCTGCGCAAACTCGAAGAAGAACTCGAACACAAAATCGCCAAAGACACCAAAGCGCTTGCGGAGAAACTGGAAAAACGCGAATACGAGTTTGAAGAAGACAAGGAAAAACTTGAGAAAAAGACGGAAGCGGCGATTGCCAAACTCGACGAGCAGCTGCAAGAAAAAACCGACGAAGTCGTTTCGCTCGGCAAGCAGCTGGAACGCAAACTCGAAGACCGCGGCAAAGAGGTTCGCAAAGCGATTGTCTTTGAGCCGACCGGCGAAGTGATTGTCGAAGAAGGCGAGGAAATCGCGCCGAAACATCGCAAGAAACTTGCCGAAGCGATGCAGGCGCACATTGCCGAAATCGAACGCGATATTCAAGAGAAACAAGACGCCAAACGCCAGGACATGGAAGGGCGCCTCGAGACCATGCGCGCCGAATTCGAACGCGACGCGCACAGCTTGAACGGTCAAATCGAAGACAAATCCAACGCCCTGCGCAGCGAATACGAACCCAAGTTCGATGAACTGCAAGGCATCGCGGTCAAGGAATTTTTGACCGAATCGCAGTATCGCGACCTGAATGAAAAATGGGGACACGTTTTCAAAGCGGCGATGGGCGCCGAAGCGGTGCTGGAAATCGTCAGGCGCATGAACATGGACGAGATGGCAAAATCACTGCGGCGCGAAATTCGCGGCACGCGCAGCAAACAGCAGCGCAAAAAAGCCATCAAACAATTACGCGTCGTCGAATCCTTGCGCAAATCCCAGAACCGTCCCGAATGGATGATTCTCACGACGCTCCCCGTCATTCCGCCCGACTTGCGCCCGATGGTGCAATTGGACGGCGGTCGTTTCGCCACCAGCGATTTGAACGACCTCTATCGCCGCGTCATTAACCGCAACAACCGGCTCAAGCGGCTGTTGGAGCTCGGCGCGCCCGAAGTCATTGTCAATAACGAAAAACGCATGCTGCAAGAAGCGGTGGACTCGCTGATTGACAATTCACAGCGCGGCAAAGCCGTTTCGCAACGCGGGCAGCGCAAACTCAAGTCCTTGTCGGATTTGTTAAAAGGCAAACAAGGACGTTTCCGCCGCAACTTGCTCGGCAAGCGCGTAGACTATTCCGGACGTTCCGTCATCGTCGTCGGTCCGCAGTTGAAATTGAATCAATGCGGTCTGCCGAAACAAATGGCGCTCGAATTGTTCAAACCATTTGTCATGCGCAAACTGGTCGAAAACAATTTCGCGCACAATATCAAATCGGCGAAACGTCTGGTGGACCGCATGTCGCCCGAAGTATGGGACGTGCTCGAGACCATTATCAAAGACCATCCCGTGCTGTTGAATCGCGCGCCGACACTGCATCGTCTGGGCATTCAGGCATTCGAGGTCATTTTGGTCGAAGGCAGCGCGATTCAGATTCACCCGCTGGTCTGCACCGCGTTCAACGCCGACTTTGACGGTGACCAAATGGCAGTACATGTGCCGCTTTCGGAAAGCGCGAAACACGAAGCGCGCACGCTCATGCTCAGCGCAGCCAATCTGCTCAAACCCGCGTCCGGCGAACCCATTGTCGAACCGACCAAAGACATGGTGCTTGGTTGTTTCTATCTCACGATGGACCATCCCGGCGAACGCGGCGAAGGCAAGTTCTTTGCGTCGGCGGAAGAAGTCGCGCTCGCCTACGATTTGGGCATCGTCGAACTGCACGCCAAAATCAAATTGCAGTTCACCAAAGGCAAGAAAAAAGAATTGATTGACACGACCGTCGGGCGCGTCTTGTTTAACGAGATCGTCCCCGAAGAGATGCGGTTTGTCAATGACGTTCAAGACAAAAAGAAACTCAAAGAATTGGTCGCGCGTTCGTATCAGGTCGTCGGTCCCGAACGCACTGCCGACGTGGTGGACAAGATCAAAGAAATCGGTTTCAAATACGCGACGCGTTCCGGGCTCACGATTGCGATTGATGATATCACCGTTCCCGAAAACAAAGAGGATATTATCAAAGCCGTCGAAGCCAAGGTCGCCGAAGTCGAAAAGCAATATCGCCGCGGTCTCATCACCGAAGACGAACAATACGTCAAGACCGTCGAACTGTGGACCGAAGCGACCGAAGAAATCACCGATGCAGTAGCGCAATCGTTCGCGCAAGATTCACCCGTGCGCGTCATGGCCAATTCGGGCGCAACCAAAGGCGGTTTCACACCCCTGCGCCAATTGGCAGGTATGCGCGGGTTGATGGCAGACCCCGCCGGGCGTATCATTCCGCTGCCCATCACCTCCAATTTTCGCGAAGGGCTTACGGCGTTGGAGTACTTTATTTCCACGCACGGCGCGCGCAAAGGGTTGGCAGATACCGCGCTTCGCACCGCCGACGCGGGGTACTTGACGCGTCGTCTGGTGGACGTGGCGCAAGATGTCATTATTAACGAAGACGACTGCGGCACCCATTCCGGCATCTGGCTGAGCGCCGATTCCAAAGAACGCACCGGTGAATCGTTTGAAGAACGCGTGGTCGGACGCGTCGCCGCAAGCCCGATTGCAAATCCCAAAACGGGCGAAATCATTGTCAATGCGCTCGAAATCATCACCGAGCAAATGTTTGCCCAGATGAAAGCCGCGGGCGTGGACCGCGTCTTTGTGCGCAGTCCCCTCACCTGCGGCGCGCGCCACGGCTTGTGCGCGCGCTGCTACGGACGCGACCTGGCGCGCCGGGGACTGATTCACATCGGCGAAGCGGTTGGCGTCATCGCCGCCCAGTCCATCGGCGAACCGGGCACGCAGCTCACGCTCCGCACGTTCCATACCGGCGGCGTTGCAGGCGCTGAAGACATTACGACGGGTCTCCCGCGTATCGAAGAACTGTTTGAATCGCGCGACCCGAAAGGGCAAGCCATTATCTCGGATATTGACGGCGAGGTGCACCTCCAAATCGAAGACGGACAGCGCGTGCTGGAAGTGGTGGCGACCAAAATCGAAACCGACGAATACGAAATGCCGGCGCATACCAAGCCGCTGGTCAAAGAAGGCGAATTCGCCCCGACCGGCACCGTCCTGTTTCAAGACAAGGAAGGCAACGATGTAGTCGCGGTGAACGGCGGCGAAGTCCTTCGCGACGGACGCACGCTCACGGTCCGCCGCGAAATCCGCGACGAGCATCGGTACGAAATCGCAGCCGCCGCGCGTCTCAAAAGCGGCATCGAAAACGGCAAATTCGTCAACGCAGGCGACCAACTCACCGAAGGCCCCAAGAACCCGCACGACATTTTGCGGATTCTCGGACGCGACGCCGCGCAGATTTATCTGCTCGAAGAAATTCAACGCGTGTACCGTTCGCAAGGCGTCAATATCAACGACAAGCACATCGAAATGATTTTGCGCCAAATGTTCCGCCGCGTACGCGTCAAATCCACCGGCGACACGGATTTCTTGCCCGGTCAATTGGTGGACCGACTCGCCTTTGAAGACGTGAACGAAAAAATCACGGAAGCGGGCGGCATTCCCGCGACGGCGCAGCCGATTCTGCTCGGCGTCACCAAAGCATCCCTCTCGACCGATTCCTTCTTGAGCGCGTCGTCGTTCCAACACACCATCAGCGTGCTGTCACAAGCCGCCATCGAAGGCAAGCGCGACGACCTGTACGGACTCAAGGAAAACGTCATTATCGGCAAGCTGATTCCGGCAGGCACCGGGTTCCGCGAACGCAAACGCGCCGACATTGCCGAAATGAAGATTGGCACGATGGGACGGCTGGGACATAAACTTGACGAAGACATTCGGCTCGAGGACGAAGAACTCGCCGAAGTCGAAGCGCTCGACGAAGAAATGCTCGGCGACGCGGAAGCCGGACTCGAAGAAATCACCGAAGGCGAACTCGAGACCGAAGACGTGATTGCCGAAGCCGAAGAGGCGGAAGAAGAACCCATCGAAGAAGAAGAAGACCTCGACCTCGACGAAGACAACTCGCTCGAACTCGACGACGACGACATGGACGAAGAAGAGGAAGAGGAAGAGGAAACAGTGGAGTAGAATTCAAAAAAAATTGCGGGCTGAGTTTCAGCCCGCAATTTTTTCCACTTTACAATCCCCCCAAAATCACCAGCGCGCCCGTCGGTTTGGGCACACCCGCTTTCGGTTCGATGGTCACGCCCCACGCGTTGTAGTTTTCCACCTTGTCCGCTGCTTTCACGAGAACTGTGGTCGAGCCGTCCGCACCGACCGAAAACACATCCGACGCTTCGGGCGATTGATTACGAATAAACCAAAATTCGTATCCCTTGTCCGCAGGCAGCGGCGCGAGTCCTTTCACTTGAAGCACGGCGACGGAATGTCCGGGGACCATGTACATTTTCGCGGACGCGTTCGGCGCGTCTTGGGTGCCTGTGAGCGCGACCTGACGCACATTGGGGTCGCTCAGGATTGCGGCAATTTGCTGCTCCTCCGGAGAGGGACGATTCAACAGCATCCATCCACCGAGCGTGAGCAGCGCCAACACGGCAGCGACCGCGAATGCAAACACGGGTTTACGGAACCACGCGCGTTTCGGCGGGAGCGAGGCAGCGCGTTGCGCCTGCGACGAATCCGCCGCCATTGCGCGCTGCGCCAAATCCGCGTCCACGCGCGCAAATAGTTTCAATTTTGTTTCGGGAGAAGGTTCCACCTTGTCCACCGCCTCTGCGAGCAATCCGACCGTCATCAACTCTTGCTCAAACAGCGCGCGGCACGCGGCGCACAACGCCAAATGCGCCTTGAGCAGCGAATATTCGGGATTGCTCAGACTGCCCAACGCATACATCGGAATCCATGCTTGATACTGTTCGTGCGATACGTTTTCCATCTCTACATCACATTAACCCGACACGTTATCCAAATGCAGCGGCAATAAAGTTTGACGCAAACGCTGTAACGCCAACCGCGCGCGCGTATGCACAGTGCCGAGCGGTTCATGCAAGCGCGCGGCGATTTCCTGATGGGTCAATCCTTCAAAGTACGCCATTTCAATCACATCGCGTTGGGCGTCCGGTAACGCTTGCAGCGCCGCGCGCACTTGCGCGGCATTCACATTCACAAATACCGTTTCGACCACATCCGCGTCGCGGTCCGGCAGTTCCATCAATGTCTCATCGTCCGCGTCGGTCGAAAGCGCATTCGGGCGCACGCGGCGGCGGCGGATTTCGTCAATCGCCAGATTATGCACAATGCCCAACAGCCACGGCGCAAACTGCCCGCGCTGCAATTCAAAAGTGCCGGCGCGCCGCCAGACACGCCAAAACGCTTCCTGCACCAAATCTTCGGCGCTGTTGCGTTCGCCCATCATCCGCAGCGCCAGACCCAATGCCGCGCTCGCGTGACGCGCATACAATTCTTCGAGCGCGCGCTTGTCCTGCTTCGCCACGCGCGCCATCAAATCGGCGTCCGTAACCACACTAATTTTCATAGCCCCATTGTTCGTCGAGTGGCGCGCGACGCTGCCTGCCGCAAGAGCGGTCAACATGCTCACTCTGAATACGAAACATGACTCGCTCCAAATGTATGCCCGGTTTCGATGCGCCGCAGCGCATTCCGGTAAAAAATTTTGTGCGCTACAATTCGGTCACGACCGGAATCACCATCGGACGGCGGCGCGTGGTCTTGAACAGATACGCGCCCAATTCTTGTTTCAACGTCGCCGCCAAACCCATGTCGTGCGCGCTCGCCGCCACCGCATCACGAATCACTTGTTTGGCGCCTTCCAACACGCTTTCCGCTTCGGGCGCGTACACGAAACCGCGCGTTTCAATTTCGGGACCAAAAACAATTTCGCCCGTCCGCATATCAATGCCGAGGATTGCAATCAGAAAACCGTCTTGCGCCAAATGATGCCGGTCGCGTAAAACAACACTGCCTATGTCGCCTACACCGATGCCGTCCACCAACACATCCGTCGCGCTCACGCCTTCGCGAATCACACGCCCGCGCGTATGGTCGTCGAATTCGACCACATCGCCGTTCTCAACAATAAAGATATTCTCGCGACGATAGCCGAGTTCCTCCGCAAGCCGCGCGTGCATTACCAGATGACGATATTCGCCATGCACCGGAATAAAAAATTTCGGACGCACGAGATTAATCATCCACTTTTCTTCTTCTTGACTCGCGTGCCCCGACACATGCACATCGAGGAAGCGGTCGTAATACACCGTCGCCCCTTCGCGGAATAAATTATTGAGCGTCTTGTTGATCATTTCTTCATTGCCGGGAATGGCGCTTGCCGAAAGAATGATGGTATCGCCCGGACGCAGCGTCACTTGCTTGTGTTCGCGGTTCGCCATTTTCGTCAGCGCGCTCGTCGGCTCGCCCTGTCCGCCGGTGCAAACAATGACGACTTGACTCGATGCATAATGGTCCACTTCATCCGCGCGAATAAACTGCTGCGGGTCCACATTGAGATAACCAAGCTCCACCGCCATTCGCACATTGTCCTGCATCGAGCGCCCGATGATGCACACTTTGCGATTAAACCGCGCGGCGGCATCAATCGCTTGCTGAATACGCGAAATATTGGACGCAAACGTTGCAATGATGATACGTCCTTCCGCCAGCGCAAACACGCGCGCGAACGTATCCGCAATCACTTGCTCGCTCGGCGTATGTCCCGGGGAATCCGCGTTCGTGCTGTCGCTCATTAACGCCAACACGCCGCGCGCGCCCAATTCCGCGAGTTTGGCAAAATCGGTCATGGCGCCGTCCACCGGATTCGGGTCAAATTTGAAATCGCCGGAATGTACCACCGTGCCGATGGGTGTGGTGACGGCAATGCCGACGCCGTCGGGAATAGAGTGACTGACGTGAAACGTTTCAATCGTGAACGGACCGAGTTGAAACGACGCGCGGTCGGGAATGACCTCGATGGTCGCGTCGCGCACCTTGTTGAATTTGAGTTTGACCTGAATCAAACCCGCCGTGAGCCGCGTCGCATACAGCGGCACATTGAGGCGCGGCAAAATGTACGGCAGCGCGCCGATGTGGTCTTCGTGCCCGTGCGTAATGACAATGCCAAGCACCTTGTCGCGATTTTCGAGGAGATACGAAATGTCGGGAATGACGAGGTCCACGCCGAGCATGTGCGCTTCGGGAAACATCATGCCCGCGTCAATGACCAAGATGGCATCGTCAACACGGGCATCGTCGCGATATTCAAGCGCGGTCATGTTCTTGCCAATCTCGCCGACGCCGCCGAGAGGAATGATGCGTAGAGTTTTGGACATGATTCAGGACGGCGGACGACAGACGGCGGACGACGTGTGCAGTGTAGTTGTATGCGGTCTGTCGCCGGCGATCGCGTTAGAACATTTTCAACTGCTGCGGCGGTTCCTCTTTTTTCGGCGCTTCGGGTGCGCTCGTATTGTCGCGAATATACTGCGGCAGTTTTTTGAAATCCGCTTCGAGCAGCGGCAGCAGATTCACATTGCGCAGCGCGGCGGCGGGATGAAACATCGGCACGACCAACACGCTGCCAAATCGTTTCGCCTTGCCGTGAATGACCGTAATCTTTTCATTCGGAAACCAACGCGCCATCGCAAAGCGACTGACGGTCACAATCACTTTGGGTTGAATCAACGCGATTTGCGCGTCCAGCCACGGGCGGCACGCTTCCATCTCGTCGGGCAGCGGATCGCGATTGTTGGGCGGGCGACATTTGACGACATTGGCAATAAAAATGTCGGAACGTTTCAGACCGATGCCCGCCAGCAGTTGGTCCAACAACTGTCCCGACCTGCCCACAAAAGGTCGCCCCTGCAAATCTTCGTTTTGTCCCGGACCTTCGCCAATCACCATAATATCGGCATGCGCGGGACCTTCGCCGGGAACGGCGTGCGTGCGTCCTTGCGCCAAAACACAGCGCGCACACACGCGAATCTCCGCCGCAATTTGTTCGAGTTCACGAGTTTTATCGGTCATGGACGTGTACCTCAGAGAAACTGCGCGGCATTATACGCTTTTGTCGGCAGATTGGAAATCGCGCCCCGTTTCGGATAGTCATTTCGTCCGCGTTTGCACTTGAAACCGCGCGCGCCGTGTGGTAAGATGCGCGCATACATTTCGTTTGCAAGGACATTCCCATGAAGCGAACCATTTTCGCATTTGCCCTTATTGCGTTTCTCATTGTTACCGCCGCGCTCACCGCGACCGCTGCCGACGCGGCAGGTCCGCAGTGGATTGTGGTCAATCCCGGCGACACGTTGTATTCCATTGCCGTTCGCAACGGCACGACCGTTGACGCGTTGATGCGCGCCAACAATTTGCCGAATCCGAATTTTGTCTATTCGGGACAGCGGCTCTTGATTCCGCTCGGC
>CAZXYP010000018.1:0-26377 GCA_964644955.1 uncultured Anaerolineales bacterium
TCGCGTCATTCCACACGCGATTGCCGATTTCTACCGGCGCGGCATCGCACAACGCGAGCAAATCGCCGAGCCCGTTCGCTTTGCCAAACTCGGGAACAGTTGCATTTGCTGTAGAATTTACATACAGCTGATAACCGTTCGGATCCCCGGGTGGGTCGCCGCTGATACTTTCGCCGACATTCGCGCCGCTGTTGAACATGAACACAACGCCTTGCGCAATCGTTACGACGTTCGGGTCTTGCATGGTCGAAACAATATGATTTCGTCCGGGGACGAGCGCAAGACCGCCTTCAGTTGCTTCTCTTTGACTTGCATCCGGTTCGGTCTGGTCGCCGACATAAAATTCGCCGCCGCCGATGCCCTGATTATTCCCAACCCCCGCGCCGGCTGTGCCGCCGCACGAGCCGTTGCTTTCCAACGTCCAATCACCGTCATTATCCGCATCACACGCGCGCAAAACGTCGCCGCCGACGATGACATCGTAAATGGTCGTGTCGGGAGTTACATTGTCGGGACCATAATTGCGCCAACCAATCATCGAACCAAAGCGGTCGGTGATACCCAAAATCATTGCGCCATCCACGTCAAACTCGATGTCGGAAAGGATGGGCATGGGGTGAACCAAAATGCGAGGAGCACCAGCTGCACCGGAGTTGCGGCAGAAATACGCGCTGGATGCGAGGGTCGCAATTGTGCCATCATCGCTCCACGGGTGATAGCCATTATCATCCGAATATGCGGCATCACAGCTGACAATCTCTCCTTTGTTCGGAGACATTTCCAATGAATCGCGCAAGACGGGCGCTGCACTCCATGTCGCGCCGACAGGGTCATAGGTGTATACAATCGCTTCCAAATCCGCTTTGGTCCCACTGCTTGAGGCATCACATACCATACCCACGTACAACAGACCGTGCCAAAATTTTGTCGCAAAGGGGCGATAGGTGCCGTTTGTGCAACCGGGGTCCGGCACAGCAATCGGCGCGCCGACCGTTGCCGTGTCAATCGTCACGGGATACACGCTGCGGTCATTCAAATTCATGACATACAGCGTTTCTTCATCTTCTGAAATGGTGAGATTGCCCAATCCCACCTTGCCCACTTTGGCATACGCGTCCGGGTCGTAACTCGGCGCCGAGCCGGTGGTCAGATCGCGCGAGGAAACGGTGCCGGCATTGGGAATCGTCGCAAAGTATGTTGGTGTTGTGGAGCCAAGTGAACGCACATAGATTGCGCCGTAAGGGTTGCTGCCCGCACCGTCGCCGGGACCAATGTCGGAATGACGCCGCACGTACGCCCCAATGTACAATTGCTCGGTTGTGCGCGCCAACGCCAGCCCCCAGGTCGCGCCGACATCTTCAAAATCGGCGGTTTTGGTCTGGGTCAGGCCCACACCCTGATTCGAATAGGGCCACTGCCATTGCGCCGCGCGCGTGTTGACCGACGCGTCGGTGCGGTCGCCATTGACATAGGAAGTTGTGCACAAGTCAGGATTATTCTGGCAGTAATCGTTCGGATAGTTGACCGCGAAATCCACATTTGAGGAATCGCCATCGGGGACGAATTGAATACTCGTATCATTGCCTGTGCCTTGCGCGGCGGGCTGATATGGCGCCAGCGCGATTGGAATCGTAAATTCAACGCGATAGGGTCCCGTGCCACCGGCTGAAACCGAATAGTCGCCGTTTGCATCCGTCGTGTCCGTGCCCTGTGACGTATTGGCAGAATCAAAAACCTCTACCGCAATTCCCGCGATTCCGATTTCACCGGAATTTTGCGCGCCATTGCCGTTGAAATCGCGATACGCAGTCCCGCTAATGGTGCCGGACGCGTACACCGAACCTGCCGCGATTGCGGCAAACATCAAAAGTGCGAGCGTTGGAAGCAGAATTCCCCGCGCGCGCTGAAGCATAAATCGTCCCGGTAATGCAACCGAATTGAACATGATTTCTCCTCAAGTATCTTGTATGCGTCAGGGCATACGCATTGGGATAGAATGCAAAAATAAAATCAGCGTATCAAGTAAAAAGGAATGTCGAAAAAAATACCGCTTCATCCCAAAGGAATCTCGGCGGAAACTGCGTCGTCGGACGGCGGAGCGTCCATGTTTTGCAGCCGAATATCTGCCGCTCCAAAAATTTTCGGGTCCGGACCGACGAGCATCAGATCGCGCCCGCGCAGTTCAAAAACCATGCGCAAGTTGATGGATTCCCCTTCCAGTTCAGTCCAGTGGATTTGGACGCTCCCGGGGACACGCTTCCACGTCCCGCGTTCTACAATCGAGCCAATCCCGCTAAAACATATCTCCAAGACAGCGGCGCCGTCCGCGTACAAATTCAATCGCAGTGTCCGCGAGCTGCCCTGCCCGACCAGCAGGTCCCGCAGTTCATACCTGCCCTGTAGTTCGCGCTGCAAAACAAGCGTATCCGCACCTTCAAGCCCGGGCGTGCTCATATATCTTGCGGAATCATCCCATCTGCCACCGTCGCGATGTCGGCAAACCATTGCCCGGCGCGCAGCAATTCGCCTTCGAACTCGTCTCCGGTTCGTTCACGCCCAAAAAACACAATCGGCGGCGCGACCCATACCATCCCCGCTTCCCGTAATTGGCGCCCCAGCGCATAGCCATACGCGGCGGAAATGGGCGGGTCTGTGCGCGACTGGAGTTGAAAGAGCGCAAACATTTTGGGACGTTTGAGTGCAGTGGACAAGGACGCGTGCAATCCATCCTGTTCCTGAATTACATTCGCCGCGTTCCAGCTCACACCCAAAATCAGACAATCCGCCCAGCGCCACTCTCTCGCCGTAACATCTCCTGCGGGCAAGATTTGAATCGAATCCGAATCCGACAGGATACCGGCAATGAGCTGTGAAAAGAATTTCAGATTTTCGGAACCACATCCATACACAACCAAAAGGTTCATGTCACCCCCCGCGAGGTCGGGACGCAGTACGTTGCGGTCAGACTGCGCCAGAACGGAAATGGAGAATGTGTATAGTATAATGGAAACGTAATGTAATCATATTGTAATAAATGGAAATTTTTGGTTCCATTTTTGGCAATCGCATCTTCCAAAAATGGAACCCCCAAACGCAACCGCTTTGCTGTTGGCGTAAGCAATGCTTTTACGAAACACAGTGTTTGCTTTTCTCCGCGCAGTTGTCCGTTTCTGGACCATCCCGGTCTGCGCGCTTGCCCTCGTTGCCGGAATCTTGCCAGACGCAAACGCGCAGCAGCCGAATTTGCCGTCCGTTGTATTGACCGACGGGCAGGAGAGTTATTCCCTCAACCCGGTGTTGCAAGTACTGAATGACCCGACCAATGCCTTGACGCTTGACGATATTCGTTCGCCGGAATACGCTACTCGATTCGTTGCCGCCAATGCGCAAACGAATAATTTCGGCTTGAATGGCGGCACGGTGTGGGCGCGCTTTCGGGTGCGGAACGAGTCGGCGCGAAATGACTGGCTGCTAAAATTCCAGGACCATAGACTCGCGTACATTGACTTGTACCGTCCGAATCCCGACGGGAGCTATCGCGTCAAACGCACAGGAAGCGATTTTCCGTTTGATACGCGTGAGATTGCCATTCACGGCATGAGCTTTCGGCTTGATGCGGAGCCGCAGAGTGAACAGACGATTTACTTGAGAACGAACTCGTCGTTACCTGCCGCCCTCGCGCTTGAAATTCTTTCCCCGGAAAAACTGGAAGCAGCCGTTCGTTTCGAATTGATGGCAGGGGGGCTCTTTTATGGCGCGATGCTCATCATTGCCGGTTATAACCTGATTCTATTCTTTTCACTGCATGACCTTGCCTATTTGTTTTTGTCTATTGTCATTTTGGGATTCGCCGCGAGCAAAGCAGCCAACGACGGAATGGGACACGCGTATGTGTGGCCCCAATTCTCCAATCGTTGGACGATTGAATCTTCAATTCTGGTCACGATGCTGGCGGCGGGATTGTTCACCACAAGCTTTCTGGAGCTCAGACATCGCGCGCCGAAACTGCACCGCACCTTTCTCCTTTTAGGCGGAGTGCTGGTTCTTGCATTGCTGCTGGTACCGTTCGTAAATACAATTCCAATCGTCCTTGTGCTTTTGGGCGTCGAGTTGGTGCTGATTCTGAGCGCGAGCGGGTACGCGTGGCGCAAAGGGTACCGCCCGGCGCGCCTCTTTTTGCTCGCCTGGTTTTTTCCATTGGCTGCGACGCTGACATTTGTCCTCTACCATTTTGGAAAGCTGCCCTATGAATTTTTTTCAAGCAACCTGTTACTTGGCTTTTTGGCAATGTTGGCGCTGTTATGGTCACTGGCGCTCGCCGACCGAATCCGTCTGATTCAAACGCAAGCGCAAACTGCGGAATAGAATCTCGCGTCAACGGAAAATCGCTATCGCTCGCTGTTTCTGGATTCAAATGACGCCGTTTTTATTGCCGCGCGCACAGGCGAAATTCTCGACCTGAATCCGGCAGGATTGAACATGTTTGGCTATACGCGCGCCGAACTTGAAACACTGCGCGTGCCGGACTTGTTTCGCATGCCCGCCGAATATTCACAGTGGCAGCGCCTGCTGGAACAAGACGGTTTTGTCGCCGAATATGAAGCGCTCATGCGCGCGCGCGATGGGACGGCTTTGACCATTGTCATTAGCAGCACACGTTGGCGGGACGAACAAACCGGGTTGGCGGGCTATCAGGGCATCTTGCGCGATGTCACGGAACGGCGGCGCACCCAACAAGAACTGGACACCCATCGGCTGCATCTGGAAGAAATGGTGGCAGCGCGCACGGCGCAAGCGCGCGCCGAGTTGGCAGAACGCGAACGCGCAGAGCTCGCGTTGGAGCGACGCATTCGGGAATTGTCCGCGCTGAATGAAATTGCGCGGACCATCAGCACCGTCACCGACCTCGCGCCCGCGCTCCAAACCGTCACCGCCTCCATCCGCAATCTGTTCCAAATGGACGCGGCAGCGATTTATGCTTTTCATTCGGCGGACCGAACGCTTTCCTGTCTGGCAAGTGACCCGCCCAATACGTTGAAGGAAGAACTCATGGGCCCCGTCCGCGTGCGGGCGACAATCCCGTTACTCGACCACAGCCCGGAGACCATTACACCGCGCGCCCTACGCGCGGACAAGGAACCGCATTTGTTTCAAGCGGCATGCGCCTTTTTACCACCTCTGCCGTATGCGGCGTTGGCATTCGTGCCGCTGCGCGCGGGCGGCATTCTCAACGGCATTTTGTTATTCGGCGCTACGCGCAGTGATGCCTTTCCCGAAAATGCAAATTGGGACCTGGTCGAGACCATTGGCGGGACGATTGCGACCGCGATTGAAAACGCGCGCATGTTCGAGCAAGCGCAGAGTACCGCCGTCGCGGGAGAACGACAACGGCTGGCACGTGAACTCCATGATTCGGTCACGCAGCTTTTGTATAGTATTGTTCTCTTGGCAGGCGGATGGAGCATGGAAACCGCGCAGGGAGAGCTGCGCCACGCGCAGCTGGAAACCTATTTTGACGAGTTGGCTGATTTGGGGCAACAAGCGTTGGGAGAAATGCGGCTCTTGCTTTACCAGCTGCGTTCGTCGGTCTTGTCGCAAGTCGGCTTGAGCGGCGCCTTGAAGCACCGCTTGAACGCGGTGGAAGAACGCGTTGGCATTCAAACCAAATTTCACACAACCGGCGAGGTAGATTCGCTGCCGTTACATTTGCAAGCCGAAGTCTATTTCATCGCCCAAGAAGCGCTCAACAACGCCCTGCGCCACGCGCACGCGTCCGCGGTGCAAATCGAATTGACGCGTCGAAATAGCCGGCTCGAACTTGTCGTTCAAGACAACGGCAACGGTTTTGACCCCAACATTGTTACGGAAGGCATGGGACTGCAAAACATGTCCACTCGCGCGCAGCTGTTGGGCGCAGAGTTTCAGGTCATTTCCAATCACGGTGATGGCACACGCATTCGATTGTGCTTGGAAATGATGCCGGAGGTTGAAGGTTAAGTCATGGCAGACAAAATTCGCATCGTCATTGCGGACGACCATCCCATCGTGCGGCGCGGTTTGCGTACCGTGATTCGCCTGCAGGCGGATATGGAATTGGTCGGCGAAGCGGAAACGGGCGCGCAAGCCGCGCAATTGATCCGGGAGTTGGAACCGGAGATTGCTTTGCTTGATTTGCAGATGCCAAAGCAGGACGGTTTGGTGGTCATTCGGCAGGTGCACCAAAGCAATTCACAGACCCGCTGTGTCATCTTGACTTCCTTCCCGGACGACGAACGGGTCATGCAAGCCATCAAAGCCGGCGCAACCGGCGTCCTGCTCAAAGACTCGCCGCCGCAAGAGCTGCTCGCTGCCCTGCGCCGCGTGCATCAAGGCGAAAGCGCGCTGCATCCGGCAATTGCAATGAAAGTGTTGATGGAAATCAAGCAGCCCAAACAGGACTCTGCCGCAGAAACACTCACGGCGCGCGAACAACAAGTTTTGAGTTTGCTCGCGTTGGGTCTGACCAATACCGAAATTGCCGACCAACTTTCGGTCTCGGTGCGCACAGTCACCGCGCACGTGCGCGCCATTTTGGATAAATTGCATTTGGAAAATCGCACCCAAGCCGCGCTCTTTGCCCAAGAAAAGAAAATCAACGCGCAGCTGTGAACGCGCAAGCAAAAAAATTCACCTGCTTGCGCGCCGCCGCGTCTCGGCGCGCATTCGCTAGCGCAGCCGTGAAAACGCTTCATCCAAAACCTGCGCAACCTCAGCCGCATTCGCGCGCGTCAACACGAGCGGCGGTTTAATTTTTATCACATTGTCATAAGGTCCGTCGGTGCTGAGCAGCACGCGCTGTCCGCGCGCGTAATTGATGATTTCATTCGCCGCGCGCGTCGCAGGTTCCAATGTTTCACGGTCGCGCACCAACTCAATCCCGATGAACATGCCGCGCCCGCGCACATCCCCAATCCACGCGTGACGCGTTTGCAGCGCGCGCAATTGTTCCAGCCAATCCGTTCCCACGTCCCACGCGTGCGCCTGCAATTTTTCCGTTTCAAGCACATTCAGTACCGCCAACCCTATCGCGCATGAAACCGGGTTGCCGCCGAACGTATTGAAATACTCCATGCCGTTGGCGAACGCCGCCGCAATTTCGGGCGTCGTAATCACGCCGCCCAACGGATGCCCGTTGCCCGCCGGTTTGCCGAACGTGACAATATCCGGCACGACGTTCTGCATTTCAAACGCCCAAAAATGCGAACCGACGCGCCCAAAGCCAACCTGCACTTCATCCGCAATGCACACGCCGCCCGCGGCGCGCACCAATGCAAACGCGCGTTCCAAATAGCCCTGCGGAAAAAATACCTGCCCGCCGCAGCCCGAAATAGATTCGGTGATAAACGCGGCAGCATCGCGTTGTTCGGAATGCAAACGCTCCACAATTTCGCCGACCGCGTTGGCGTACTTGACGGCGGCGTGTTCATCGTCAACGCGATACATGCCGCGATACGTGTCGGGAAGCGGCGCAATGTGCGTGGTCTCCGGTTTGCCCTGTCCGCCTTTGCGATTGAATTTGTACGGGCTGACGTCAATCAATTGCTGCGTGTTGCCGTGATAGGCATGGTCCACACAAATCACATCGCGGCGGCGCGTGAACGTGCGCGCCAAACGCAGCGCGAGCTCATTCGCTTCACTGCCCGAATTGGTAAAAAAACAAACCGACAGCGGCGCGGGTAAGGTTGCGGTCAAACGCTGCGCGTATTCGACGATATGGTCGTGCAAATAACGCGTGTTTGTATTCAAGATTTCCATCTGTCGCTGTCCCGCGCGCACGACGCGCGGGTGACAGTGTCCCACATGACACACATTATTCACACAGTCCAAATACGCGTCGCCGTTTTCGTCGTACAAATACTGCCCGACCCCGCGCACGATTTTCAACGGCTCACGATATGAAATGGAAAGATTGTGCCCCAACCTTTCGCGGCGCAGAGCGAGCAATTCCGTTTTATCGCGCGCGGGAATATGCCACACTCCCGCTTCGTCCGCCTTGCCAAACACCGCGCGATAAAAATCAGCGTGCGTGGTTTCCATCAGCCGCGTCAACAAATTCCACGCAGGCGTTTCGGAAATGACAATATACGGATTTTCCGGTTCTTGAATTTTTTGCCGCGCGCAGATGCTCACACTCAACGCGAGCCGCAGCAAAATCAATTCGGGCAGCACCGCGCGTTCCTCCGCCGTCAACGGAAACGTGTCCTGATATCCGCGCACAATTTCACGCGCGACGGCAAAGGGGTCGTCCTTGTCCAACATCACATACGCGCACGCAATGGCGACATCATTCACCGTATCGCTGTAAAGCATGTCGCCAAAATCCACAATGCCGCTGACGCGTTCGCCGTCAATCAAAACATTGTAATCGTTCGCGTCGTTGTAAATGACACTGCGGCGCAGCGCGGGCAAATGCGGCGCGGCGTGTTCTTGAAAACGCGCGAGACCATTTTCCAACAACGCGCGGCGCGATTCACCCGCGACAAGGTCGAGATTTTGTTGAATGATGAGCGGCGCGTGCGCGGCATCCCACTGCAGGAAACGCACCATCGCGGGATGTTCCAACGCCGCGAGCGCCGCATCCATTTTGCCGAGAATCAAACCCAAATCGTACAGCAATGCCGCGCGTGGGTTTCGCGCATGCGCCAACACCTCGCCGCGCAGAAACGTCAACAGGCGCGCGAACAAGACCGCGCCATCTTTGTCCGCCACACGCGCGATTTGTTCGCCGCCGCACGTCGGCAGCACGCGCGGAAAAACCTGCAAGCCCGTCACGCGCGCCAAACGTTCCAGCGCAATGTTTTCAAATTCGAGCCGCGCGCGTGTTTCGTCGGGATGCGCGATTTTCAAAACAAACGCGTCGCCGTCGTCCGTGACAAGCTTGAAATTTTGGTCGCGTTCGCTGGGCAGCGCGTGCGCCGACGCCTCGATGTCAAACACAGCGCGCGCGATATTTTGCGCGGCTTGCGTCGAAAATCTCGGTCGTTTGTTGATTAACATTTTTTCACATCACAATAAAACTGTAGGAACAGCGCTTTGCGCCTGCTCCGATTTTTATTTCATTATAACGCGCGCCGCGCATGAAAATAAAAAAAGCGGAAAGGAATTTCTTCCCCTCCGCTTTTTTCAAATCTCTTTTCGCTTGAAGACCGCCGGATGCGCATACGTTCCCATCCACGCCAGCGCGCCGATAATGGCAAGAATGCCGGGCGCCAGGAGCGGAGCCGCGCCGCGCAGCGCTTCCATGAACGCATCGAACATGGGTGCATTCGGCGTGATATCCAACACAAAACCCATATTTTGTTCCATGTGTTCGTACACTCCGACCAAACTCGCCAACACGCCGAGCGCCATCACGACGCGCAGTATCGTAATCGTCGCACGCGAGGGACGCAGAATGACAAGCAAAATCAGGACGAAACCGACCGCGCAAAACAACAGCGGCACGAATTGCAGCGGTTCGGTGTAGTGTTCCTGCAACACCAATTCCACAATCGTGCCGGCGCACAAGAATGCGGCGAGTCCGAGCAAAAACAAGCGCAGGCGTTGTTCAACGGTTTGGGTTGACATTATTGCAAATAGCCCACCGCCGCGTCTTGCGCGATGCCGAGCGCGGCTAATTTCGCCAGAAACGCATCGTCCGAAGCAAACGGGCGCGCCGCAATCAATTGCGCGGCAAGGTCGTCGGTGACGCCGGGGATTTGTTTCAAGGTTTCATTGTCCGACTGATTGATATCAATCGGCACGTACACATACTTTTCCCATTCCGCGACTTGATCCTGTCCGACATATTTACCGATTTCCTGACGGAATTGGCGAATACTCACATACGGGCGATATTCCAAAAATTCGCGCACCATGCGATTGGAAAAATTCGGAATCGTGTTCAGATAATCCTGACCGCTCGCGGTATTCAAATTCAATTTGGTCATGGCGGGTGCGGCGTCGCTGTTGAAAGACGCGGTGGGTTGGGTAGGCGCGTCGGTCGGCGCAGCTGTATCGTCGGATTGTGCTGCGGCTTGCGTTGGCGCGGGCGCATTCGTCGGCGCGGGGGCATTGGTTGGCTGCGTCACCGCTTGTGTGGGCGCGGGCGCGGCGGTGGGATTGGCAGCGCCGCCGCAGGCAGCCAATGCAAAAACCGCAATCAACGCGATTCCCAAAAACAAAGAAAAACGAATTTTGAAAACTTTTGTGTGTGCCTTGAGCATGAATGACCTCGTGAGTTGGAATGTTCGCGCGTTGTGGGCGCGGCTGAATCACGAGTCTAGCGCGTCAAGATGAAAGGTAAATGATAAAGTTATGGATAAGTTATGGAATTTGACAGAATTCCAAGGCGCCCGCGCAGCCTTGGAATTCTGTCACGCTTATATGGCAGTGCGTTCGACGCGAAACGGCGTGCCTTCCACCGGCGCGGTATCAAATTCACGCGCGGCGAGATGTCCCGCGAACACCGCTTGGGCGAGAATGCCCGGCGCTTCGGCATCGCCAATCACGCGCAGCGATTTGATTTTGTTTTGTTCCAACGCGGGCTGCAATTCCAAATACAACGCGTCGTTCGGCAAACGGTCGGCGAGCAAAACCACCGCGTCACATTCCAGCGCGAATTCGTTCTGTGAAATGTCCTCGCACACCCGCGCGCGCGTTGCTTCAATCGCGGTGAGTGTGTGGCGCGTCAATAATTTCACGCCGAGTTTGTACAAACGCTGTTCGATTTTTTCTTGCTCCAGCGTGTGGGTGGTCCAATACGAAACAAGCGGCGCGGCAGTGACGAGCGTGACCGCGCAGCCGCGTTTCACCAACAACTCTGCCAACACGCCGCCCATGTAATAATGGTCGTCGTCAAAGATCACGACGCGTCCCGTCGGAATCTTGTCCGCCATCAAATCGTCCGGCGTGAAAACATGCGGCAGCGCGTGCCCGGGAAGCGCGTGCGGCGTGGAACGCCCTACGCCGTCGCGCCGCCACTGTGAACCTGTCGCGACGATGACGTGTTGATAGCCGATTTCCAAAATATCGTCCGCGGTCATTGCGCTGGCGGGATACATTGCCACGTTCGCCATTTTTTTCAATTGCGTCATGCGCCAATCCTTGACGCGCCGCCATTCGTTCAAACCGGGCAAGCGGGATTCGAGCGCGACGCGTCCGCCGAATTCGTTGCGCGCTTCCGCCAACACCACGCGATAGCCGCGCTGTCCCAACGCGCGCGCACATTCCAAACCCGCCGCCCCCCCCCCTACAATCAAAATTTCGGCATCGCTCGTTTTCGGCGCAATGAGTTCGGGATGCCAGTCGCGCCGCCATTCTTCGCCCATGGTCGGATTTTGCGTACAGCGAATCGGAATCAATTTATTGTCCGCCGCGACGCAAATGTTACAGCCGATACATTCGCGAATGTCCTCGACGCGCCCCTCGCGGATTTTTTGCGGCAGGAACGGGTCGGCAATCGAAGGCCGCGCCGCGCCGATAAAATCCATCACGCCGCGTTTGATGAGCGACACCATCGTGTCGGGCGACGTGTAACGTCCCACGCCGACGACCGGTTTCGTCGTCAAGGTTTTGACGAACGCCATGTATGGTTCTTGATACCCTTCGCGTTCAAAACGCGAGGTCGCGGAATCATTGTCCCAATCGCTCAACGTAATGTCCCACAAGTCGGGTAATTCCGCGAGCATGGCGACGACATCGTGCCCTTCGCCTTGCGCGGTGATGCCTTCATCGCCCAAAAGTTCGTCCACCGAAAAACGTACCGCCACCGCGCACGTGTCGCCCACCGCGTCTTTGGTATCCTCGATGAGTTCGCGCAGCAACCGCGCGCGATTTTCCAGCGAACCCCCATATTCATCCGTGCGGTCATTGTAACGCCGCATCAAAAAGTGCATGGCGATGCTCATGCTGTGCGACGCATAGACATAAATCACGTCAAAGCCCGCGCGTTTGCCGCGCAGCGCCGCCGCGCGATGCCATTTCCGCAGATTGCGAATGTCTTGTTTGTCCATCTTGCGCGCGTGAATCGGTTCAAAGCCGCTGCTGCTGCTGCCGGTCACGCTCGTGTGGCGCGGACCCAGCGAAACCGCGCGCGAATACAAATTCGGCGTGTCCGTGCCGTTGTACGCGAGTTCCAAACCGGCGAGCGCGCCGTGCCGATGCACCGCTTCGGTCATTAACGCGAGCGCGGGAATGTCGTCGTCGTCCCAGATGCGGCCTTCGATGAACGGCGCAATATCGCTGGTGTGATGAATTTCGGTCTCTTCGGTGCAAATGACGCCCCAGCCGCCCAGCGCTTTGATTTCGCGCATGCGCGCGTGACTGCGCGGCGAACGATAGCCGAAACCGTTGCAGTGCGGCACTTGATAAAAACGATTCGGCGCGGTCACGGGACCGATGCGCACGGGTTCGAATAAAATGTCGTATGGACTGCTCATTGCTTTGCCTCTTTGCAAAAGATTTTTTCTGTCGCGCTGCGGAGCGTGCCTGCACTTTAACATCAGCGCGCGCGTGTGGCAAATGAAAACGGCAGGCAGACTCCCGCGAAACGCGCTGAAACATCCCGGACCTTCCTGCGTATGTATTCGAGAACGATTCAACAAGGAGAACCCAAAATGGCGGACAAAGTACGCACCGAAGAATTTCGAGTAGATGGCGACAAAGTGGTGGGGAAAATCAAGGAACTCGTGAACGAAGGCAATGTGCGGCGCATTATCTTGCGCACCGAAGACGGCAAGGATTTGATCCAAGTGCCGTTGACGATTGGCGTGGGCGCCGTGGGCGTGAGTCTAATTTTTGCACCCCTGCTTCCCGTGATTGGCGCGCTTGTCGCCATCGTCACCAAAATCAGCATCGTCGTCGAACGCCAGGACACACCCGCGCCGCCGCCCACCAAGACCGACAACTGAATACGTTCGCTCAAACAGACAGCGTCAAGGCGCTGTCTGTTTTTTTTATCCCGCGCGTTCGACTTGTCGGGACACGCGCGCGGCGCGGGCAGCGCGCACGGGTGGGGCTTATTGAAGAATCCGACGGTTCCAATTACAATACGCGCATGCGTCGGCGCAATTGCGCCGAAACAATTTTGCATCTACGTAAAGGAGCCGCCAATGCTAAAACAACGGGTCGGTATTTTTTCCGCTTTGATTCTGGTCACTGCGTTTCTTTTGAGCGGTTGTGACAGCCCAACATCAAACCTGACGCCCGTGCCAACTACAATTGCCGGCACACCCGCGGCGGGCGGCACGGCTGTCCCCACCGCGACTCAGGGGTCGCCGGTCACTTTGCGCGGCAAAACAATTTTTTATGTGCGCAGTCGCTCCGGCTCTCTTTCGGCGAGCGAACGCGCCGCGCTCATTTCCAGGCGCCTCGAAGCCATCGCCAATAATCCGTTTCGCAATACGCTTACGGTCACGCTGAACGAGTCGGAAGAAGGAACGGATGTTTTGGTTGACCAAGACCTCATCCTTACCGTCACCGACAGAGACGCAGAGCCATTCGGCGTATCACGCAATGAGCTGGCGCAGCGCGCGGCGGCACTCTTGCAGCAAGAACTGCTGGCAAGTCGTCAAGTTATCAATGTCGAAAATCAAGCGCGCGGTTGGATTCAAACGCTAATTCTGCTTGGCGTGCTGCTGATCTTGTTCTGGCTGGTGAATCGTTTGTATCACCGGTTGGAACGGCTCATCAATACCGAGTTTGCCAAACGGTTTGAGCGCGAGAGCGCGGGCGAGACCATGCGGTATGCCAGCCAACCCATGCGGCTCGCGCTGCTTTTTGTCCTGCGCGTCGCGCGCATTATTGTTTGGCTGGTACTGTTGATTGTGCTGCTGCCGATTGTCCTGAGTTTCTTTCCCGCGACGCGCAGTCTGTACGACCAAATCATCGAATTGATTCGTGAGCCGTTGATTGCAATTTGGGAAGGGTTTATTCAATTCCTACCCAACATCTTTTTCATTCTCGTCATTGCCTTTGTGGCGTGGTTGATCATTCGCGCCGAGCGCGCCTTTTTCGACCAAATCGAAAAGGGCGCGATTCACCTCAGCGGCTTTGAAGCGGAATGGGCGCCCCTGACCAAAAATTTACTGATGGTCTTGTTGGTGGCGCTGACACTCGTCATCGTGTTTCCCTATCTGCCATTTTCGGATGCGCCCGCGTTTCAAGGCATCACCGTATTTCTCGGCTTGCTCATTACGTTATCGTCCAGCTCTGCCATCTCCAATCTGATTGCCGGCGTTCTGCTCACGTACAATGGCGCGTTTCGCGTCGGCGACTTGGTGGAGCTGGGAGGGACACTTGGCACGGTCGTGGAAAAACGATTGTTCACCACGAGCATCCGGACGTTCAAAAACGAACAGGTCTCGATTCCCAATTCGGTCGTCATTGCCGCGTCCATTCGCAATTTTTCGGTATTGGCAAAAAACAGCGGCTTGATTTTGCATACCGAAATCACTATCGGATACGACGCGCCGTGGCGTCAAGTGCATCAATTGTTGATTGATGCCGCCAAAGCGACGACCGGCATCGCGGCAGACCCGGCGCCGTTCGTTTTACAGCGCGCATTGAACGATTGGCACGTGTCGTACGAAATCAACGCCTACACCCGCGAAGCGGAAATCATGCCGCGAGTTCTCTCGGAGCTCATGTCCAACATCCAGGACAAGTTCAACGCGGCGGGCGTGGAAATCATGTCGCCGTCGTTTTATGCGCTGCGCGACGGCAATCCCGTTACGATTCCGGCAGAACAGCGCGCGAGCGATTATCAAGCGCCGTGGTTCCGCGTGGGCATCGAATCGCCGCGCGCAAAATAATCCAAAACACAAACCACTTTGGGTCGAGGATGGTACAAAAGATAACCTGCCGTCGAACTGCGCGGCAGGTTTGTTTTGCAAAAAAAAGTTGTGCTCGCTGGATTCGTGATTTTGCGTTCACGGTTTTGGGTTGTCTGAATCTTCAGATTGCACCCCGGATAAAAGACGGGGCAACCCAGGATAATTCCACCGGGCACAACTTGAGAGAATCGGTGTCACCTGAACCATCACATCTTGTGCAACGGTCATCCGTCGAAGACCTGCTTTGCACTGACCGGAGAGTGAACCCCAAGCCAGCCGGAGGACAATTCCTCGCGCACATCTGTCTTGACATTCACTTGGTAACACCGCCGCGATTGCACGCAAGGCGCTTGTGACGTAAGCTTGCCTGCAATCAGAAATGGCGCCACTTGCTCTCGATTGTTACTTTACCGGTGCAAGGTCAAAATTTGGTTCGCGTCGCGTTAAAAATTGATATCAAATTGACGGCATGTCCCTTGCCGACAATGACAGGTGACTCTATGGCAAACCCTTAACATTCCATATAATCGAATTGCGCCTGAAAGAAACCCGCAGGAGGCATGCAATGTCAACGCAAGGAACAGTACTCGTTATAGACGACGACAAGACCCTCTTACGCCTTTTGCAAGAGGCATTGTCCAAAGCCGGATATCAAGTCATTCTCACGTCCAATGGCATTGACGGCTTGCAGGAAATGTATGCGCGGCAGCCCGATTTGGTCCTGTTGGATGTGATGATGCCGCGCATGGATGGTTGGGAAACGCTGTCGCGCATTCGCCAAATCTCGCGCGTGCCGGTCATTATGTTGACCGCCAAAGACGGCGAGCAGGAAAAGGTGCGCGGCTTTAATTTGGGCGTGGACGATTATGTGACCAAACCCTTTAGTTTTGCGGAATTGGTCGCCCGCGCCGGCGCAGTGTTACGCCGCGCCCGCACGTCCGGACCGGTAACCAAAAATAAACGCTACAGCAGCGGCAATTTGGTTTTGGATGTGGACGCGCATCGCGTCACCAAGAGCGGAAAATTGGTCGAACTGACGCCGACCGAATTTCGGCTGCTCGAAACGCTGGCGGAACATGCCGGACGGGTGCTCACACACGAACAATTGCTGGAAAAAGTGTGGGGCTATGATGCCGGCGAAGATACGGGCTATATCAAACGCTATATTTGGTATCTGCGTCAAAAACTCGAGGATGACCCGACCAACCCGCAGCATATCTTGACCGAACGCGGCTTTGGTTATTCGTTCGCCGCCGACTAAGTAAAGCGCCTGACAAACCATCAGGCGCTTTTTTATATTTCACCAAAGCAAAATGCAATCGTAACCGAATTATGACGCCGCAAGCGGATAGTAAAGACAGACCCGAGTTTGGAGGACTGTATGTATCCGCAACTTGTCCGCGATTGGATGACGCCCCATCCGATTACGATTGACCCTCAAACGGTTTTGCCCGACGCGCATCGCCTGATGCAGGACAGCCATATCCGGCGTGTGCCCGTCGTCGAACACGGTAAATTGGTCGGCATTGTCACGCTCGGCGATATTCGCGAAGCCGAACCCTCGCAAGCGACGACGTTGAGCATGTATGAACTGCATTACCTGTTGAGCAAATTGACGGTCGAGCGCATCATGACGCGCAACCCCATCAGCATTTCCCCGGACGCGACCATCCGCGAAGCCGCGCGCCTGATGCTGGAACGCAAAATTGGCGGGCTGCCCGTCGTCGAACCGACAACCGGCAAATTGGTCGGCATTATCACCGAGTCTGATATTTTTCGCATCTTCGCGCAAGAACCGCAACCCAGTTCCCAAAACGATTTGGTCGCGGCATGAGAAATCTATTTGCCGCGACACATGCGCGACCGTGTCGTCGGCTCACGCACATCACGGAACCGGGAGGAGCAAGATGAATCTGCCTAAAAATACTTTGCCCGCTGCTGCCACTGCAGACCCGGAAGCCACACAAACACCAGTTCCTGCGACGGAACAGGAACGCATGCGTTCCCTCATTGATACACTGAGCGCGTACATCGAATACTATCACGGCGGCGCGGTGGAAATGGTCTCGTTTGACGGAGAGATTTTGCAGATTCGCATGAAAGGCGCGTGTCTCGGTTGTCCGCTTTCGCCGCACACTCTGCACGGTTGGGTCGAAGGCACCGCGCGGCAATTTTTTCCGCACCTGAAAGAGGTGCGCGCAGTGTAAAGAAAAAACGCAAGCGCGTGACATATCCTGTCACGCGCTTGCATTTTAGGAATAGAGCTCTCCAATCAAAACCGTATGCTGGATTCTACGCTTTCGCGGGTTGACCGGCAGTAACCGCAAACATGCTCGCATCCGAAGCTGCGAACTCTATGTGGGTTGTCTATACAAGCAACCGACTCCGCTTGCCGGGAACGGGTCTATCGGTCCGTCACCGGCAAGTTTTTTTGCGCCGATTCAGTCGCCTTTGTTGGCGAACTCGAAACGCTGGAGCATTTCATTCCATTCGAGCAAAGTCGCACGCGGCACGGGGCGTCCATTCCACCAGGGGAGCTGCGAGCAAACGACAACGCCTTCGGGCGTAAATTCGTAGCAGGGGTCATTGCTGGTCCCACACGCTTTCGCGTCGCACGTCAAACAGGTCTGCGCGCCCGCGAGGATTTGTTTCAGCTCCTCCATCGTTGGAGTTTGGGTAGCCGTCATTTTCTCTTCTCCTTTGCATCCGGTCCCGACACGTTTCCGTGCGTCAAAGGATGCGCCATCTGCCGCGTTATCAAGCGCCGCGCGAATCCGGAACAAAACGATTCGCAGGACTCATGCTCTTACGCTTCGTTGACAATCAACGCTGTCACCATCCCAAACATGCCGTGCGGCGATTCGGCATGCGTCAAGATATGACAGTGGAACGCCCACACCCCGGGTTCGTCCGCCTCAATAATTACGTCATAACGTTCGCCGGGCGCAATGTTCAACACGTCGGCTTTGTACGGGGAATCCAGTTTGAATCCGTCCTTGTGCGTCACGGTCATGTAATAACCGTGCGTATGCATCGGGTGAATCTGCAAACCTTCGTTCATGAAACGCACGCGAATCTTTTCCCCTTTTTTCGCCACAATCGCGCCCGTTGCCGGAAAACTCTTGCCATTAATCGTCAGCCCGACGTTATAGTCATTCAAAATCATTGTGTATTCGCTGTCGTGCGCGGGCTCGGTGCTTTTATCTTTCGGGTCAATGATGAACGCCGCCAACAAACCACGCGTCACCTGGTCCGCCGCGTTGTGATGCGAATGATACATGTGACTGCCGGGATTTTTCGCGGTAAATTCATAGACAAATGTTTCGCCGGGTTTGATGGGCGGCTGTGTCACGTACGGCACGCCATCTTGCTTGTTGGGCACATGTACGCCGTGCCAGTGAATCGAAGAGCTTTCGGGCAATTCGTTCTTGACATTGAACTTGAGCTTGTCGCCTTCGGTCACACGAATCGTCGGACCGGGCACGATGCCGTTATAGGAATAGGTATCCACCGTTTTACCCGGCGATACTTCCCATTTGACCGGCTTCATCGTGATATCATAGACCTTGGTATCGCCCTCCATTTTGTATTCCATTTCGGGGGGCCAAAAGACCTTGTTGTTTTCCGCCAAATTGTTGACAAACGCCACAACGCCCTCTTCATGCGCCTTGTCCATCTGTTCGACAATTTCCGCCTGATTGGGTGTCGGCGAAGCGGCGGCTTCCGGCGCGGCAGATTGCGCCGCCGGTTCGGATGCCGGAACGGGCGGTGTCGCACAAGCCGCAATGCCCAATCCGATACCGGTCGCCCCGGCGATGGTCAAAAATTTACGACGATTCATGGATTGCTCGGACATGAATAAATACTCCTGTAGGGTTTATTGTTTGCCGTTCGCGTGACGCGCGGCGTGATGTAATGCTTCCACCAGTCGGTACGACTCGATGCCTTTGTTCAAGATGGAACGCACACCCAGTTTTTCGAGTTCGATTTTTTGGGCAGTGTCGGTGAATGCGGTGAGGACAACGACGGCAGCTTCGGGGACGCTCTGACGGATTTGACGAATCGCATCCAATCCCAATCCGTCACCCATCATGGGGTCAATGAGTAAAATACTCGGGCGTGTCGCATTGGCGCAGGCAACCGTGGCAGCGCTGTTATCGGCGAGACCTACGATGGCAAAATCCGCTTCGCGCGAAAGCCGCGCCAAAACCTGGGTCCGGACTTGGAGATGGTCATCGGCAATGACAATGGGAATACGTTCCATCGCTGCCGAGTATAGGGGATACGAAACGAGGGCTTAAGGGGCAATTGTCCCAGAATGCAAAGGACAAGTCGGGACAAACTCTGTGAATTCGTTCACAGCGCGGGGATGTTGCGCGCAGTGGGAATGCGCAGCACCACGCGCGTGCCGCCATTTTCACCGGGTTCGAACGACAATTCACCGCCGGCGGCGCGCGCGCGTTCTTTCATATTGGGCAAACCGTTTCCGCCCAACCCGTCGCGCCGCCCGTTTTCCAATCCGATACCGTTATCCTGAATCATCAACACCACCGCGTCGGCATCACGAATCAGGTCCAATTCCACCGCGCTCGCGCGCGCGTGTTTCCGCACATTCGTCAACGCCTCTTGCGCCACATGCAAAATCTCGACGGTCTGTTCGGGCGTCAATACATTCGGTTCCACATGGTCCGCTGTTACCAACACATCCAAAAACGTATTCGCGCGCAAATCGCGCGCCAATTCTTCGACGCCGCGTTTCAAGTCACGCCCTTGAAAACGCTGCGGGCGCAAATCCAAAATGTAATTGCGAATATCCCGAATTACATCGTTCAGTCCCAAAATCGCGCGATGCACGCGCGCAGCAGCATCTTGCGGCTCTGCGGGAATGCGCGTCTCGGCATCTTCCAATGACAAACCAATCGCATAAATGGATTGAATGATGCCGTCGTGCAAATCCATCCCAAAGCGTTCGCGCTCCTGCAGTACAGCAAGCTGTTGTTTTTGGCGATACAACTGCGCGTTTTCTATCGCAATCGCCGCTTGCGTTGCAAACATTTCGAGCACTTCTTGGTCTTGACTCGAAAAGGTCGTCACGTGTCCTTCCGCATCGAGTTTATCCGTCATGTACAAATCGCCCATGATGCGCCCTTTGAACCGAATCGGCACGCCCAACAAGGGACGCATTTCGGGATGATTGGGCGGAAAACCAACCGAGCGTTCGTCGTCGGCGATATTTGGCACACGCAGGGGAACGCCGTCGTGAATCAAGACGCCCAGCAGCCCGTACCCGCGCGGCGGCGCGCCCACGTGAGCGCGCATTTGCGGTGTAATGCCTGACGTAATGAATTGCTCGATTGTTTTGCCGTCGGGCGTCAAAACCCCCAATGCGCCATACCGCGCCTTTACCAATTCGCGCGCCAAATCAACCACTTTTTGCAGGACGATATTCAGGTCGAGTTCGGTGGTCAAGGTCACTGCCGCATTGTGGAGCGAAGCCAACTGCTGCGCGCGTTTGCGCGTTTCGAGCTCTTGATGGTCCACGATGCGAAAAATCCAAAAGGAAAAAATTGTCGCGCCGACTCCAATCGCCAGCAGTGCAAACAGATCGCCCGTCAACGTGCGCTGTTCGTTAAACAATAACGAGCGCGCGCCCAACACCCCGACCCAAAAAATAACGGGGACGACCACAGCAAGCACGCGCAAGACGCGCGTACTGAGAGGAAGAAACGGATTCATGCTATAATCTCGCGGGAAGCACTCACGATTATAAACGATTTTTCCGGTTCGTGACGGACCGGCATCTTGACCCGACGAGGGGTTTCATGAGCAAAAGTTTACAAATTGTCTTGGTGGACGACCACGAAGTCGTGCGGCTCGGACTGAAATCATTGCTCGCGCGCAGCGCGCAGTTCAAAGTCGTCGCCGAAGCAAGCAACGCCAGCGAAGCGCTCGACCGCGTGGCGCGCTACAAACCGGATGTCGTCGTCATGGACATTCGTTTGCCCGGCAAGAACGGTATCGAAGCCACGCGTGAAATTGTCCAACAGCATCCCCACACCAAAGTCATCATGCTCACATCGTACGCCGAAGACGAATTGTTGTTTGACGCGATTGCGGCGGGCGCATCCGGCTATGTCTTGAAACAAATCGGCAGCAATGAGCTGGTCACTGCGCTGGAAAAAATCGGACGCGGCGAATCGTTGGTGGACCCCGCGTTGATGCAAAAAGTGTTTGCGCGCGTGCGCGAAGCATCGCGCAAAGCCGAAGATGAAGCGTTCGCCACACTCAGCGACCAGGAATTGAAAATCCTCGCGCTCGTCGCCAAAGGCAAGACCAACAAAGAAATCGCCGAAGCCGTTTTCCTCAGCGAAAAAACCGTCCGCAATTACGTCAGTTCCATTTTGAGCAAATTGAATTTGTCCACACGCGCCGAAGCCGCCGCGTATGCGGTGGAGCATCGCGTGAATGACCATTTGCCCACCGATTAAAGCAGCCCGGTTTGCAAAAAAAACGAGCGACGCCTGTCGCCCGTTTTTTGTTGCGCCTCGCCGGTGCCGCGCACGGCAAAGGGCATCCGCCAGAGTCACGGCGAGAAACGCGCTGCTTCCAACACGAGACATGAACCACCCAACTGTATCGCGCCCGGAATCCGTTTGGGCGCGCCGCATTCACGAACCATTCGTACGCGCCGCGCTCCTGATCGCCTTGACCACCGGTTTCGGGTACGGCGCGGTGATGGTGGCGCTGCTCGCGTTCGGCGTCATTCCCGGCACATGGTATCCGCCGCTGCTCCAAGCGCACGGACACGCGCAATTGTTTGGCTGGCTCGGCTGTTTTGTTTTGGGAATGGGTTTGTTTTTTCTGCCGCGTTTGCGCGGCGCAAAATTGCAGCATCAAGAACGTTTGCGTTACGTCCTGATTTTTCTGGTGACAGGCATCGCGCTGCGTACCGTCGCGCAGCCGTTGGCGGGATGGTTCGCGCAAGAGAGTTTTGTGAGTTGGCTGCGCGCCGCAATGTTGGGCGCGAGCATTTTGGAAATGGCGGGCTTGTTTGTGCTGCTTTCGCTGCTCATTCCCACCGAACGCGCGCAAAAGCCATTGTCGCCCGGCGCGCCCGCGTATCCCGTGCTGCCGTTTGTGCAAATCGGTTTCATCTGTTTTGTGCTGGCGTTTGTGCTGAATCTTTTTGGAACGTGGAACGCGTTTTCGCAAGCGCGCAATGTCATCCCCGCGCGCTATGACCAAAGCATCATCCTGTTGATGTTGTACGGCGTCGCGATTCCGATGGCGACTGTGTTTGCGCTGCGCAACTTGCCCTTGTTTCTGCGTCTGGCAATGCCGTCGCGGCGCGGCTGGCGTACCCTTGCGTTGGTGTACGTGAGCGCGTTGTTCTTGCGGCTCTTGCCGCAATTCATCGCAATTGCGGATGATGCGCTGATTGCGACAGGCAGTGTGTTGCGCGCGAATTATCTGAACGTGTTGGTGTTTGACGCGCTTGCCGTCGGCGGCGTTCTCGTGATGAACGCGTGCATTTTGATTTTTGTGTGGCGCCTGGATTTGCTGCGCCGACGTCCGCCGTGGATTGTTGACCGTGCGCCCAACACGCGTCCCGATTTGGAACACTTGCGCCAACGCACGCGAAAAAATTTTCCCGACCATGGCGAGTACGGACGATTTGAGTGGTTGATTTATTCTGCGTTCGGGTGGCTCGTCATCGCGACGCTTTTGGATATTTTGCGCGCGCTGCCATTCGTCGCGGAAAATTTCACGATTCCGCAAGACGCGGCGCGGCACGCGTTGTTTGTGGGATTCATTACACTTTTGATTTTTGGAATGGCAGTACGCATGGCGCCGGGATTCAGCGGCAAGCGCGGCGTCGCGTATCCCGATTTGCTGATGTGGTTGTTTGTGCTGGGCAATCTCGCCGCGTTCCTCCGCGTCGTGCCTGCGTTCTTTCCGCAATCGGAGTTCGCGTTGATGCTGTGGGGCATTTCGGGATTCGTCGGCTGGACGGCGGTGTTGGTTTTAGCAATCATGCTGCGGCAAACATTTCGAGGGAATGAAACTGTGTCGCGCGCATGACAGACGCGCCGCGCGTTGTGTGCTATGTTCTCGTTCACTGTTTCTTAACATGAGCGGCGCGCAAACGCAGAAAAGTGTGATACGATGCGCGCAACATTTTCTTGATCCAAACAGGGATTGCAAGAATCACGCGCAGCGTCCGCGCAAGTTTTTGCGACCTTTTTTTTTCTCAGCGCGCAAGTCACTGTCAGAGTTGCCCATGTCCCACTTCAATTTGCTCCGCGCCGCCCTCATCGTCGCGAGCTTGCTCATTCTCTCCATTACACTATAACCCGCAACAACATTCGCCGCGCCCAACGCGCCTTTCACCGTCATCAAAACGGCGGACACTGCCGACGGCACTTGAAATGCCGATTGCTCTTTACGCCAAGCCATCACCGCAGCGAACGCCGCGGTGGGTACGGATACCATCACCGGAGTCGCAATGCCAGAATCGTTTAGAAATTGTCTTGCAACGCGACTTGATCACAACGAGTTGGTTAATGCTGCACCGGCAACCGTGCGACTTGCAGAGTCAACACCGAAATTTCAAGAGGAGACATTCCTGTGAAAAGGTTCAGTTCGATTTTGATTGCGCTCGTCTTGCTCGTCGTGGGCATCGGCGTGGGACGCTTGTTCGCCGGAAGTCCGGATTCTCCCGGCGCGCCGGGCGCGGCGGCGGCGCAGATGTACACACTGGAACAAATCTACCAGCGACTGACGACGGGCAACTATTTTGCCAAGCAGAGCGCGTTCACAGAGCCAAGCAGCAGTCCCGGGACGGGCACCATGCACACGCTGGACCAGATTATGGCGGTGGCGCAGCCGCGGGCGCTGGCAAAGCGCGTTGCCAAGACGGGGCAGACGCAGTGCTGGAACGCAGCCGGTAGCGTGATTGGCTGTGCTGGCACGGGACAAGACGGGGAATATCAAGCAGGAATCGAACCTGCGGTTTCGGCGATTTTTGGAACTGCCTATAACACACCGGCGTGGACGGGCGTGCGGTTTACGGACAACGGCGATGGAACGGTGACGGATAACCTGACGGCGTTGACTTGGCTAAAGAACGCCAATTGCTTTGGGGCAAAAAACTGGACAACGGCTCTGAGCGACGCCAACGCGCTGGCAAGCGGTTCTTGCGGTCTCAGCGACGGTTCCGTCGCGGGCGGCTGGCGGCTGCCGAATGGAAACGAGCTGCATAGCTTGATTGATGGGACGCAGAGTAATCCTGCCTTGCCCGCAGGACATCCGTTCACCGGCGTCCAGTTGAACCTCTACTGGACAAGCACCACTGTTGATTACAACACGTCGGGCGTTGTGGTTGTGGGCATGTCCAACGGCGGCCCGGTCGGCGCCGTCAAGACGGGCTTCTTGTTCGTGTGGCCGGTGCGCGGCGGACAATAGGCGACCTATCGCTCTAACCGCATTAAGAAAGAGGGATGGGGGCGATAGGTAGGAGAAACGATGATGATGAAAAAGATTCTCAGCCGCATTGTCTATGGCGTCCTGGCTGCCGCGCTCGTTTTCGGAGTTTGGCAAGTGGTCGAGGCGGCAGGCAACATTGACCCGGTGAATAAATGGGCGTGGAGCACCAACGCGGGCTGGCTCAACTTTAATCCCGCTCACGGCGGCGCGACGGTTTGCTCCGACCATCTGGAGGGCTATGCTTGGGGAGAGAACATTGGCTGGATTCGGCTGGGAACGGCAAACGGCTGCGCGGCTCACACCTACAGCAATACAACCGTAGCAAGCTATGGCGTGAACAAGGATGGGTCGGGGAATCTTTCCGGCTACGGCTGGAGCACCAGCGCGGGCTGGATCAATTTTGACCCGACGGACGGCGGCGTGACCATCAACCCGGCGACCGGTTCCTTCGACGGTTACGCGTGGGGAGAGAACATCGGGTGGGTCCACTTTAAGCGGACGAACGTCCCCGCTTACAATGTCGCCTACACCTTGCCGCCACAAACCGGACCCACATTTGTCGTCAACACGAACGCTGACACCAACGATGGCTTTTGCGACAACTTGGGACAGGGACACGGCAACAAGGACTGCACTTTGCGCGAAGCGATCAATGCCGCGAACTCCAATAGCGGACTTGATGTCATTCACTTTGCCAACGACTATACCATCTCCCTCACCTCCACGCTCCCCACCATCACCGATGCTGTAACCATTGACGGCGAAACACACAAAGTTACGCTGGACGGCAATCTCGGTTTCCGCATTCTCACCTACAGCACAGACGGCGGCGGTTATCTGGACCACCTCACCTTGCTCAACGGTTCGGCAAATCCCGCGCTCGCCTTTGGCAATTCGGGCGGCGCGCTTTACAGCGAAAGCAGCAGCGGCATTGATATTCGCAACAGCGCCTTTCACAACAACTCGGCGGGCGATTACGGCGGTGCCATCTTTAGCGACGGGACAATCCTCATTAGTAACAGCACCTTGAGCAACAATTCGTCCGGTCTGGGCGGCGGTGCAGCCGCGGACAATTTGACGGTGCGGAACAGCACGCTCAGCGGAAACAGTGCGCCCACCGGCGCTGCCCTGTATGCGGGCGGAAGCCTCACGCTCAAGAATTCGATTCTCGCCAATTCCACCGGGCCCGATTGCGCGAGTGGCGGCACCATTGCGAGTGCGCTCAACAACCTCATTGAAAGCACCGGCGGCGATGCCTGCGGACTCACGAACGGCGTGAACGGCAACAAAATCGGCATGGACCCGAATCTCGGCGCACTTGGCAACAACGGCGGCGTGACTGAGACGTTTGCGCTGTTGGCGGTTTCGCAAGCGATTGATGCGGGTGACAACACAACGTGCGCGGCTGACCCCATCAACAATCTCGACCAACGCGGCAGCGCGCGTCCGTTCGGCGCACATTGTGACATGGGCGCATTCGAGAAAACGACAAGCGACTGCACGAGCAGCGAAAAACCCGCCAAGCCAATCTCGTTGAAACCGACGCAGAATCAGAGCATTAACAAGACCAAGGTGAAATTTGATTGGGGCGATGCCGTGTGCGCCACGAGTTACAAAATTACGGTAAAGAATTTAACGACGGGAGCAAAGGTGACCAAAACAGTCACGTCCTCGAAAGCCACGCTGACGTTGGCACACGGCAATCAAAAATGGTCGGTGCAGGCGTGCAATGGGAACGGCTGCACCAAGTCCGCCAAGTGGAAGTTCTCGAATTAAAAGGATGTCATGCAAAAAAGGAACCCGTACATGTCACACAAACCCGCCATTTTCATCGCCCTGTTCATCAGCGCCGCGCTTTTGAACGCCTGCTCCCTGCTCCCAACGCCATCGTCGCGCCCCAGCGTCATTATTTCTGCACCGCCAAGCGGCAGTGCCTACACCGTTGGCGAAGCAGTGGTCGTGCAATCTACCAACACCGACCCTGCGCGCATTGTGCGTGTCGAATTGATTGTGGATGGCATGACCGTGCGCCAAGATTC
>CAZXYP010000019.1:0-26252 GCA_964644955.1 uncultured Anaerolineales bacterium
GAGATTAGAAGGCATAAAAGTCTCATGTTGGGATTATTCAAGCGCCGTGACCACGCCATCCCACCGGTATCGCGCGCTTGCCGCATTCCCACTTGTCACTCCCGTCGCGCTCAAGGTGTAAATTCCAAACGGCGAGCCGGGAATCACAAACATCGAATAGTGAATCGTCCCATCATCGCCCGCTTTGATGGTTGTCAACACTTTTGTTGTGTTGTCCGGGTACGTCAAACGAATGACCACATTTTCTTGCGGTGTGAAACCCGCGCCGTCCAATTTGAATTCGGGCGTCGCAAAACTGATGGGATTGCTGGAACGGTGATTAAAGATGCCGCCCCAAAACGTGAGTGTGTTGTACGATTCGCGTCCGGTGGTGAGACCGCGCGCGGTAAATAAATACGGACCGTAAAGCGATTCTTGCGAAAGATAAATCGGAAACGCGAGATTGCCCCACGGGTCGGCTTGCGCATTGGGCAAGCGATGAATTTGTGCAGACGGGTCGGTCATGTACACGACGACGATTTCACTCGAGCCGTACCCTTGCGCGTTGTAATTGACGGCGGTGCCGCCGGGATTGCCCAACAAGACGGCGCTGCACGCGCACGGCGCGAGCGGATAACCGCCACTGCCAATCGAGAACGACGCGGTGTATTCGCGTCCGCTGGTCAATCCCTGCGCGCTCGCAAAAAATCCACCCGTCCCCCACGTCACATCGGGACGAAATTCAAATTCAATCGCGCCGTTCGAGTCCGCAACATATTCGCCCTGCCCGACACGCCATTGATACGGTTTGTTCACCCACGTGTCCACGCGTTCGCCGGGAAGGAATCCGCTCGCGTGAACCGTGTACGTCGTATCATAATCGCCATTCGTCGGCGAGACCCACATCCCCGTCGCGGAGGCAATCGCAGTAAACAAAAGAAACGCGCCGGTCGCCCAACCAATCGCTGCCCCGCGCTTTTTCAATAAAATGGACATGGCATCCTCTCATCAAAACAATTGCGTATAGCTTGACATGCGCGCAGGTTCCGCCAACATGGTTGCCGTTACGCTTTGCCAATTCTGATAATGCTCCATCTGCGAGTGCAGCTCGGCATCCGCGCGCGAGTTGAACAATTGATACAAAATGAATTCGGTCGGCTCGCTTTCATCGCGGAGGACTTCAAAACGCCGGCAGCCCCGCTCGCGCAACGTCGCGTGTGCCATTTCCAGAGTCGCCACCATGAACGGTTCTATCCATTCTGCCAACGCCTTGATAAACACCACTTTGATGAGCATGTGTACCTCCCCGCCCCCCACATCGCACGACCTTTTCGCCAAATTACCGCAACCGACCCTTACTGTCTGCCTGTCAATCGTTCATAGTATAAACAATGTGCGACATAGGGTCAATCGAAAATTCTTGCGCAATTGCTGCGCGGCAAAACAAAAAAGCAAAGAGGCGGCTGACTCTTTGCTTTTGTTTCCCCTTCACGGCGCGCGCTGCTTTATTGCAAAGTCGTATCCTCGACGCGGATGGATTTGACCATGTCCTGAATCAAAACTAAATCAGGCGCATACGCGGCGTCATTGAGACCGTTCATTTCTTGTACAAGCTTGTCCAAATACGCCTCGTACTCTTTTGCCCAATCGTCATAGCTCTTGCCGCCCATCGCCGCTTCGGGGTCGGTCGGCAAAAGCGTTGTTGTCACCGGATAAAACACCGCGACATAATACTTGCCGTCCTTTGTCAAACCTTGAAACGTATAAAACGGTTGGTCGGCAGTGACGGGGGAAACATCTTGCGCATAGTGCGTGATGAATCCGATGCCCGTGCCGTTTTGAAAATCGTAATACTGCGGCTTGACTTGGAACACTTGCGCGGCGGGAATGATGGGCAGCACCGGAATTCCCTTGTCAAACGTCTTCGGTTTATCTTGCAACATGGCTTGCAATGCCTGTACGCTTTCCGCCGTGGACGGGTCGAGTTTCACCCAATCGTCCGTCTTGTACACCAAAACTTGCGGCAGATGCGGGTCGAAAAAATCGGGCGACTTGGCGCCATCAAACAGAATACGAATCGCCGCGGGCGTGCCGCCGCCAAGCGCGGGACCTTCTTGCACCGGAACGGCAGGCAATGTTTCCCCCTGCGCGGATTTCGCCAACCCAACATCCGTCGCCAAACTTACACCGCCGTACTCGAAGCTTTGCGTCACCCCCGACGGCACGCGGTCCAGCGTCAATCCGTTCGAGCCGTATCCCGCCGCAACGGGGTCTTGCAAAACGAGTTTCGCGACAACGGCAGGTTTATCGTTTGGCGTAAACATTTCGGGCGCAAAGACCAACGGCTTGTCACTTCCGAGCGTCACCGCGACATTGCCGCCGTCCATTTGCCACGTCCCCTTTTCGACAATCGGTTCGCCTTTGCCGATAAATTGCGTTGTCATCACTGCCGTGTCATCTTGATTCAATTCCAAAACAATGACGCGTCCGCTCGCGTCGGCGGCAGGCAATTGCGCGGTGTAGCGTCCCACCGTTTGGTCGTGCTGAATGCTCGCGGGCGTTTCGGGTTCGGCAGGCGCGTGATATTTTGTGAACGTGAGGTCGGTGCCCCACAGGTCACGATTGTATTCGATGCCCCGCAAGTTTTCGCCCTGAATTTGAAACACATACGTTTCGTCAATCGTCTGGTCATTCTGCGCGGTGAGATGCACGGTGATGGTCGGCGCGTTCGTGTCCTTGTCCGTGCCGAGTTCCCATGTGCCGGTTTGCATCATGAACGATTGGTCCGTGTTGTTGGTCAAGGACATTTGCGCTTGCATGTTCGGCAGGAGCGTCAAGGCGTTGAGCGTCATCGAACCGTCCGCGCTGTTGCGATTCGCGGTGTACATGCCGGAATAGAACGCGACGGACGGCGCGGTTTTCGCATACACAACATTGGGCGTTGTGGTCGAAACCAAATTGCCGTCTTGGACATTGAAGGTCATGGTTTGTTGTGTCGCTTGCCCGGCTTGCTCGGTCAACACCACCGTGACAGTTGTGCCCTCTTGCGTCCAAGTCCCTTTTGCCGGAATTTCCGCTTTGCCGACATAGTTCAAAATGTAACGCGCTTGTCCGTCGCCGCCAAGAGTGAGCGTTTCAATCAACGCGCTTGCGTCGGCAGCGGGTCCGACGGCAGTGTAAATGCCGGCAGCTGCATGTCCGGGGACCGCGTTCGCGGACGGAATGCATAATTTTTGTCCGACCTCGATTTTGTTCGGGTCCGTTATCGCCGTAAAGGACGAATCCGTTTTCGCCGCTTCATTCGTCGCGGTCACGATGGCGGGATAGGCGTTCGTATCGCCCAAGAATTTTTGCGCGATAGTGGAAAGCCAATCGCCGGCTTGGACGACATAGGTTTGTTCGCAGGTCGCGTTTTGCGCGGATACATTTTGCATCGGCGCAAGCAGCAATGCCGCCAGCGCGCCCAACAGCAGAAAAATTTTTATGCGGGACATTCCTCTCCTTTACAAAATGCGGAGCAGAGAAAACAGGAACGCGCCAGCTGTTATAAAAACAGCTGGCGCGTTGATTCAAATCCGATTTATTGCGCGGGCGGTTCGACAATGATTTCGACGCCGCTCATCGGCGCGCCATTCGTCAATACCGCGACCCCGTTGCTGTTTTTGAACAACAACTTGCCGTCGGCGGAAATAAACGCCTGAACGAAATATTTGTTGCTCGCCTGAATTTGCGACCCCGCATACGGGACTGCAAATTCCAGCGGCACCTGTTTGCCGTTCGTGGTGAATGAAACACCACTCAAGTAGGTGGCGGGCGCGTTTTCATTCGTCGCATCCACCAGATACACTTCGACGACTGCGTTATCGGGCAGCGCGATTTTTTGCAAATAACTCACGGTGCCGGTCACCACACCCGTCGCGCGATAAAACGTCGGCGCATTTTCACCGTACACGCCCTGGTCATACGACGTTGCCGTCAACGTATCGCCGTTCAATTGGAACGTGAACGCGTCGTTGATATTTTTGTCATCGCTCTTGGTGAATGTAACCGCTGCCGTGTTTTCGGTGGTTTGTTCCCACGTGCCGGTGGCGGGAACAATGCCCTTGCCGACATAATTGTTGCTCAATGCCGCCGCGCCGCCTTCGGTCAGAACCATCGTGCGGAGCAATGCGGACGCATCCGCCGCGGGCGAGGACGAAAGCCATGTGCCTGCAAAACCCGTGCCAACCGTTGGCGCGGTTGTCGTGCTTGTCGGCGTCGGCGCGGGCGCTTGTGTTTCCACCAGCGCGCCTGCTGCGTCAATCGTATAGTATTTGGTGACCGGGACCGAAGGTTCCGTCGTCATCGGTTCGCCTTCTTTGCGGTCAAGATAGTTCACCTGTACGGTATTGTTGTTGAACGCGATGGTTTCGACTTTGACGCGGTCGCCGAGCAACACGGTCAAGCCCGTTCCCGGTTGTCCGTTGTTATTTGGCACAACCGCGAGATTGTAAAAGGTACCGCTGCCGCCGCCGCTTGTAATCAACACCGCAGCCGCGTACGCTTTGCCGTTGATCGTTCCATTCGCCAACGGTTCCGCGATTTGCGCCGTGTATTTCGACGCGCTGCCGGGCGCGACTTCCACTTCGGCTTTGCCATTTTGCAAAGTCACCGAGCCACCCGGCGCGTCCTGCACCTGATATGTCGCATTGCCTAACTGTTCGAGCGTCAATGGTGGAACAGCAGGCGCAGTCGTTGCTGATGGCGCGGGCGTTGTGGACACCGGTGCAGTCGTCGTGCCGTCCGCTTTGGCGGGAATGCACAATTTCCAGCCGACCTCCAAAATGTTCGGGTCAGCAATCGCGGCAAAAGTGGAATCGGTCTTGTTCGCCGCGTTGGTTGCATCGGCAATTTGTTGGTACAAACTGTTACTGCCGAGATATTTTTGCGCGAGGGCGCCAAGTGTGTCGCCGGAAACGACCGTGTAGGTTTCCGCGCACGTCGCGGCTTGCGCATTGCTTTGCGCGTGCGCAAATTGCGCGCCAAATACCAACAGGACGGCGACCATCAACACACTCAATAAAGTAGCTTGCTTGGACTTCACGAGAAAACCTCCATTTGGGTACGCGGCATCAGAGCGAGAGCAAGCATGATGCCGCAAAAAAAACGGCGGGCAAGTTTCCCCGCCGTTGGGTTATGATATTTGGTTACGCAGCAATTATATGCGGTTAAAGCATCGGCGCAAAAACAAGACGCTCCAAAATACGCGCATGTTCCTCGCAAAATGGATCAATGCCGTGTGTGCACGCGGTTTGCGGGATGCATCGCCCCATCCTTTGAACGCGGGTTCAAAATGTTGTTCCGCAAAAATCCGCGTTTCTCCGCGTCCAAACAGGTTTTTAGATTTGTCCGCTCTGATTCCAATTCGCCAACAGCTCTTGATACGCGGGGTCGTCGTAACGCGACAACAAAAACGCGGGCGCATAATCCGGCAGTTGACTGCCTGTCACATGCGCGGCAAGTAAATCGCCTGCCGCCGCCGACGCCATCATGCCATAGCCCGATAACGCGCCGATAATGTACGCGCCTTCCACCGGCAGGGGACCGACGAGTAAACGATTCTCTTTGGTCTTGGTATAGTACCCGCCATCCATCGTCAGCGCCGGCAGTTTACCAAAATATTTTTTCAGCCCGGGCAGCATCGTCGAAAGCGCGCGCAGTGTGATTTCGGGAAACTGCGGGTCGAGCGGAATTGGAAACACCGGCGGCACGGGGTCGAGATGAATCGTCCACTGCAACAAAAAGTACGGACTTGCTTTGCTGCCTTCGGAACGACCATGCACGCCCGCGGGCAATTCGGACAATAACCACCGCATCTCGGCATCTTCGGCAAGCATTGCGCGTTCCTCGTCCGACCACGGCAAATACTGCGGGTCAATCCAAATCAACAGCGGCGTGTCGCGCGGCGTGACGCCCAAATCGTCGCGCAGAATAATTTTCGTGTGCAGTTCGGAATAAATCGGCAAATCCAAATCCATCATTCTGCCGATTTCGCCGACAAACGGTCCGCCCGCGTTCACCACAATATCGGTTTCGATGATTGTGCCGCTGCTCAAATGCACCGCGCGCACGCGTCCGCCGTGTGTGTCAATTTTTTCGACGCGCGCATTGACGAGACGCACGCCGCATTCGCGCGCCTTTTCCAACATGTACATGCCGTAGGTCTGCGCGCTGAAATACCCACAGCGGCGCGCGTGAATGACCGCGACCACTTTTTCATCGAGATAGGGAAAATGTTTTTGAATCAACGCGGGGTCGAGAAACAAATCCGAGCCGACAGGTTTGTTTTCAAAACCCTCGGGCGTGAGCGGTTCGTATGCGTCGGGACCGGGATGCACGCGCATCGCGCCCGCGCCGAGTTCCGCCGCTTCCTGTCCCGCGCGTTTCAAATCGTCAATGCGGTTCGGGTCGGCAGTCGCATACAAATAGCCGCGTCGGCTCATGTGAAACACATTGTCGCTCTCGCGCGCGAGCTCTTCGAGAATATCAATACTGCGATTCATGAACTTGACCATCGCATCGCCGGGACCGGGCCACCAATTGCGATAACATTCGGTGGACTTGTCGCTGGTCAAGGTCAGCGGCGCGCGTTCTTCAATCAACATGATATTTTTCACGCCGTGCCGCACTGCGAGATGATACGCCGCGCTCACGCCCGCAATGCCCGCGCCGCAAATGACAATGTGTGCTTGCTCACTCACGTTGATGCTCTCCAAAAAATATACAGTAACGTGCGATTAATTGCATCGCCTCATTCGTTCCGCCTCGCCGCAGTACATGAATTCATTACGCGGGGTCAAACAAAAAATCGGAGCGTATTGGCTCCGACTAGGACTGCGCGGCAAGTTTTTCCACGAACGCCGCATGTTCCGCTGACGCAATCCCTTTTTGCAATTCCGCCAACACGCCTGCCAAATCGCCGTTCAATAATTTATCCACTGCAAGCCACAGTCCGGGAAAAACCTCACTGCGGAGAATGCCGTCCGCGTCCGGCTCGACGCGGTCGTATTTTCCCGCGCGCAGCCGGAACCAATCGAGCGCGTTGTCTTGGGTGCGCCAGACAATATATTCTTGGACACCGTTGCGGCGATACACATCCAATTTATCATACAAATCGCGTGAAGCGGTACTGGCGGCAATTTCGACCACAAATTCCGGCGCGCCATAGATATAATCATCCTTGCCAACTCGCGAAGAGCCGCCAACCGAATCGTCCAGCCGCAAAAACGCATCCGGCTGAAATTCGTTATCCCCATCCAAAATCACGGTTGCATTATCGCCCAACTCAACCCCTTGCGTGGATGCCATATATTGCGCAAACCAGCCCAGAATAAAACCTTGTGGTCGTGAGTGTGCCTTGTAGCGCGCGGGCGAGCTCATGAAAACAACTCCTTCAATCAATTCGGCGCGAACATTTCTGGGCATCGCGGCGTAACGCCTGTGAAACTCGCTTTGATTCAAATGGTCGCCATTCTCCAAGCGCACAAGCGGCTCGCGGTCGAGTGGTTCAAAAGCCTCCGTCGGCGGAACAGTTGATATTGTCATACGCACACCTCACTACCGCTATTATACATACCGCGCCGTAATCGCGCCAACCGTTTTGAATTGCTCCTTGAGCGCAGGATACAGCGCGCGGTACACTGGATAATAATCCTCGTACACGCGCACATCGCCGCCCTGTTTCACGGAATCGGTGATGCGAATCGTTTGCGCGCACGCGTCCGCGACCGAAACGTACACGCCCGAACCAACGCCCGCGAGCAGCGCCGCGCCGAACGCCGCGCCTTCCGTGATGTTCACCAACGCGATTTCGGAATCAAAAACATCCGCGAGAATTTGCCGCCACAACGCGCTGCGCGCGCCGCCGCCCGATGCGCGCACCTGTTTGATATTCAAACCCAACGCGCGCATCAATTCCAACGAATCGCGCAAGCCATACGCCACACCTTCCAATGTCGCGCGCACCATGTGCGGTTTGCCGTGCCGCAGCGTGATGCCAAAATAAACGCCGCGCGCGTCCGGGTCGGGATACGGCGTGCGTTCGCCGCTCAAATACGGCAGGAACATCAAACCCTCGCAGCCCGCAGGCGCTTGCGCGGCTTCACCCGTCAGCACATCATATACATCGCGATGTTCCGTTTTCGCCGTTTCCATTTCTGCTTGCCCCAACGCGTCGCGGAACCAGCGAAAGCTGCCTGCCGCCGAAAGCATCACGCCCATCAAATGCCATTTGTTTGGGACGGCATGACAGAACGCGTGCAGCAAACCATTCGGCTCGAGACGATACGAATCGGATGAAGCAAAGACGACGCCCGACGTGCCAAGTGTGGCGCTCACAATGCCTTCTTGCACAATGCCCGTGCCAACCGCTTGCGCCGCTTGATCGCCGCCGCCGCCAACGACAGGCGTGCCTTCCAGCAATCCGGTTGCGCGCGCCGCGTCTGCCGAAATTTTCGCGCTGACGACGGGCGACTCGTACACATCGGGCAGCCACGCGCGCGGAATGTCCAATGCTTTCAGCAGTTCGTCCGACCAATTGCGTTTCGCCACGTCCAACAGCGCCATGCCGGACGCGTCGCTCGGTTCGGTCGCGTACGCGCCCGTCAATTTGTACCGCAAATAATCTTTGGGCAATAACACATGCGCGGCGCGCGCATACACAGCGGGTTCGTTTTCGCGCACCCACAAAATTTTTGGCGCGGTGAAACCGGGCAGCACGGGATTGCCAATCATTTGCAGCAGATTATGAATACCGCCCACGCGTTCGGTAATTTGCGCGCACTGCGCGCCGGTGCGTTGGTCATTCCACATGATGCACGGACGCAAAACGTCGCCGTCCGCGTCCATTAACACCAAACCGTGCATTTGCCCCGTGAGACCAACCCCCGCGATTGCATGCGCGGGAATTTTTTCCAACACGCGGCGAATCACATTCACGCACGCGCGCCACCAGTCCGACGGATTTTGTTCCGCCCATAACGGACGCGGCGTCACAAATTCGTATTCATCACTTGCGACGGTGACGACATTGCCCTTGTCGTCAATGACCAATGCTTTGGTCGCGGTCGTGCTGACGTCAATGCCGAGAAGAAAAGACATGGTAACCTCGCTGTCCGGCGCAAAACGTTCAATGTTGCAACGTTCAAACGTTAACGCGCGCTTTTAATTTCATGATGCGTTGATACGCTTCGTCAATACGTTCGAGAGAAATTTTTCCGAGCTGCACCGCTTGCTTGAGGGCCTTGATGGCGCGTTCGCCCGCGTGTTCGTCATAGAACAGATTGTTGCCGACCGCAATCATGTCCACGCCCGCGTTGATTGCCAATTCAATCGCCTGCTCGAAACCATAATATTGGCGAATCGCGCCCATTTGAATATCGTCGGAAATCACAACCCCGTCATAACCCAAGCGTTCGCGCAAAATGCCGTTGATGATGTTGCGCGAAAGCGTTGCAGGGTATTGGTCATCCAGATTGCGATTAAAAACATGCGCGGTCATGATCGCGTCCGCTTTGCCCGCGGCGATAATGTTTTTGTACGGCGCCAATTCCATTTCTGACCACGTTTCCGTCACGTCGGTGAGACCCTGATGCGTATCGTTTTTGGAACTGCCGTGTCCGGGAAAATGTTTGAGCGTCGTCAAGATGTTTTGCGCGTGATAGCCGTCAATGACGGCGAGCGCGTGGGTGGTCACAATTTGCGGGTCGGCGGAAAAACTGCGTTCGTGTCTCGCAATCACGGGATTGTTCGGGTTGACGTTGACATCCACAACGGGCGCGAGATTGAGATTGATGCCCGCGTCGCGCATAATTTTTCCTTCGGCTTCCGCTGCCGCGCGCGTCACCGCGGGTTGATTCAACGCGCCGTAATACTGCTGCGATTGCGTCGCGGGAAAACCGTCGCTCTCTTTCAAACGCGAAATGATGCCGCCTTCCTGGTCAATCGCTATCAACAACGGCGTCGACGCGTATCTTTGCAGCGACGCGTTCAGCGCCTGCAATTGCGCGGGCGATTGAATGTTGCGCGTATGGTCGAGCAAATTCATGTCGTACTGAAACAAAATGATTGTGCCGATTTTGCGTTCGATAATATCACGCACAATCGTGCTGTCGTCGTTCACGCTCAAGCCGCGAAACCCGAGCATCACCATTTGTCCGATTTTGGTATCCAGATCCATCATGGGTGTTAACGCTGTCTCCGTTGGCATACGAGTTGGTGCATTATTTTCAATGGGCGTCGCGCTTGCATTGGGCAAACGCGTTGCCGCCGGTGCGGGCGTCGGTGTCGCCACCACATTCGCACAGCCCGCGAGCGCAAGCAAAGAAAATTGTCCACTCAAAATCAGGAATTTTTTCCTTGAAACCATCGCCATTGTAAGGTTCAACATTCAACCTTCCACGCGCACGCGCACGCGATGCCACGCGTTGTTCATGTAACCTTTGAAATTCCAAACATGCCGCGCGTCTTTGGGCTGGGTGTTGGAGGCAGAATCAAACGCGCGCGCCACAATCTCCCAATCTCCAATGTCCAGTCTTAATTTCGTTTCCCAAAACGTCCACGCCCACTGCTGGTCGCCTTGCGTGAGATTCGCGGTCGTCCAAGAATTTCCGCCATCGCTTGATACGTCAACCCGCGCGATTTTTCTGCCGCCGCTCAACGCATAACCCTGCGCCAGAACCTCTCCCCAGCCCTCTCCTACAAGAGAGGGAGTGATGGTGTCATTTTCGCGCGGCGACGTGATGACACAGTTCACGGCGAGTTCGCTCAGTTGCAAACCCGCGTTCCAGTCCGCGGTCTCGGCGCTCGTTTGCGGTGGAAACAATTGATACGCGTGCGCTTGAAAATAATTTTGCGACGGCATCGTTTGCAGGGTAAGGCGCGTCAACCATTTTACACTGCGCGCGCCAATGTAACCCGGCACGAGCAAGCGCAGCGGATAACCGTGAATGGGTTCAAGCGGCTTGCCGTTCATTTCGTAGGCGAGCAACACTTCATTCGCCAATGCTTTATCAAGCGCAATCGAACCGCCAAAACCGACGTTTTCGTCGTGACGCATCACATCGTCCGCGCCCGTCATGGCAATATACTGCGCGCCAAGTTTGACGCCCGCCGCGTTCAAAATTTCTTTCAAGGGGACGCCGCTCCAAAACGCATTGCCAATCGCGCCCGCTGCCCACGGCACCTCGCCCGGAATTTCTTGTACCGCCATCAGTTGGTCGCGACGATTGCCCGCGCACTGCATTGTCGCCATGACGGTGCGTTTCGGAAAATCATTCAACAGCGTATCGAGCGAAAATTCCAAAGCCCGTTCGACCATTCCATCCACGACAAGGCGATAATGCGGCGCGTCCATTTCGGGAATGTTACCGTGATTGCGCGCATAAAACAATTCATTTGGCGTGACAAAATTCTCGCGCAGCAATTCAAGCGGCGGTTCCGCGTTGTACGGCGATGCGGAGTGAACGATAAATTTTTCGTGTTTGGACATGGGAGATTGGAGATTAGAGACTAGTCAACCGCCGCAATCGCTTCGATTTCAATCAACAAACCGGGAAACGCGAGCGCGCTGACGCCGACGAGCGTGCTGGCGGGTGGGTTCTGCGAATTGAAATATCTATCGCGCGTTTCAATCAAGGTCTGCCGCGACGCGGGCGTGTAATTGACAATGTACGTCGTGATTTTGACGACATGGTCGAATGTCGCTCCGGCTGACGCAAGTGCCACCTTAAGATTTTCAAACACCTGCACCGTTTGCGCCGCCAAGCCACCTTTCATTTCGCCGTTCGCGTCCACGCCGATTTGTCCCGAAATAAAAACCAACTTGCGCGCGTCCGTGGTGACAACGTGCGTATATCCCGTCGGTTTCGGAATGCCTGCGGGATTGAGAAATTGCGTACTCATGTTTTTTCCTTTCGTTCTATTTTTTGAAGCGGTTCAAAGAACGCGCGCAGCTATGCCGTATCGCGTTCGCGCAGCGAAAGCAGCGCCACCAAAATCAATGTCCCAATCAACATCGGCGGCAGCGCCCACGCGCCCAACGCGCCAACGCCGACGCCCATCAGGTACGGCAAAATAATTCCGCCCAAACCCGCCGCCGCAATCGAAATGCTCATCATCTGCGCGCGAATTTCCGGATGGCGTCGCGGCGCCCACGCGAGCAGCGTCGTGAACACCACGCTCAACGCAATGCCCGCCAACGCAAAGCCGAGCAGGGCGACCGACGACATGAAGGTAATACACAACGCCGCCGCGCCCGCAAGCGTTCCAATGCGTACCGTCCGCCCAAATCCCAACCGGTCGGTCGAAGAAGCCAACAGCACGCGCGCCACCGAAAACGTCAAAAAAAACAACGACGTTGCAATCGCGCCGGTAATCGCGCCCTGCCCCAATGTCGCAAAGAATGTCGTCGCCCACGCGCCGACGGCGGTCTCGACACCTGCATAAATAGCAAACAGCGCGATAAATACGCTGATGGATTTCCACGGCAGCGCGCGCCAATGTACATCCTCGCCGTGATTCACTTTGAATTCGTGCCAGCGCGCGACCAAAACCAAGTCAGTCAGCGCCGACGCAATCACAAAAATACCTGCGACGCGCCAATTGAGTCCCAACAACACCGCGCCTGCGACGACGAGCGGAATTGCCACTGCGCCGACACCCCACGTGGAATGTAAACGCGTCAACGCTTCCGCGGGTTTGTCCCCCGCGAGAAATTCAATGAGCCGATTGAACAATACTTCGCACGTGCCGTTTCCCAAACCGACCAAAAACACGGCGATAAGATTCAGCGGAAACGGCAGTGTTATCAATCCCAACACGCCGAGCGCAATCAACGCGATGCCAAACATTGCGCCGCGCCGCATTTCAAAGCGCCGCGCAATCCGATTCGCCGTGAACGTGCTGGCGAAAAAACCCGCCCAATGAAACGCAAATAGCACGCCCAGATTCGCCAGCGGCTGTCCGGTTTCGCCTGCGATGTACACGAGCGATGGACCGTACAAGGTCGTGGACGCGCCGAGCGTAAACATGTTCAACAGCCCGGCAGGCATGACGGTTTTTAAATCAATTTCTGTCAGCGCGAGGTTTCGCGCCAATGCTTGTTCGGTCATATCCAATCAAATCGTTTCACACGCGGCGAGCCGTCGCGGATTGTCCGGGTCGTGCGCGGGCAAATACAGCGTCGGCGTCGTGCGCGCAAATTCCAAAATCGTTTCCATCGTTTGCAAGGTGCGCCCCGCGTTGGGACTCACCCCGTCCACTTTTTTCGCGCGCAGCAGTTCTTGCGAATAACTTGTATCGCCCGCGAGAAAATAGCAGACGTCGTTTGTCTGAACAATCACAGAAACATGCGCGGGCGTGTGTCCATACGTCGGCACGACAAGCACATCCCCCGCCTTTGTCACGCGCCAACACGCCTCGAACGCGCCAAATTTTTCCGGCGCAAACACAATCGGTTTTGGTTTCAACCACGCGGGAAAATGCTGTGGCAAATATCCGTTCAACTGGCCGCCGAAACCTTGCGCCGCCGCGTATTCGTTCGGATGCATCCAAATTTCACATTTGGGAAAATGTTCGATGCCGCACGCGTGGTCGCTGTGCAGATGCGTCAGAATCACCGAACACACATCATCGGATCGAATGCCAATGTTTTGCAATTGCGCGTTGATTTCGTCGCGCGGTTCCACGTGAAAGCGAACGTTCCGATAGTACGGATGCCACGCGGGCAAATAGCCGCGCTCTTGATAACGCGAACTCATTCCCGTGTCCACGACAATGACGCCTTCGGGATGCTCAAGCGCCCACGCATAAATCGGCAGCGGCGGCGTCCATCCGTTGTCGAGAAACACATTCAACAACCGCGCGCTGCCTTTGCCTTGTTTTTGCGCGCGTTTGATTTCGACGGTGCCGGTTTGGAGGAGGTGGAGGGTCATTTATGGTGTACCAGAGGAGCAAGTTGCAAATTGCTCATGCCATCGGTTTCAACTACTTTCGTCATCTTCATGCCCTGGCGTCCATTCATTCCCTGTCCACACAAAATGAGGCAACTGTGTTAGGTCTTTGTAGATGAAACGCCAACGAGTTGAACCCACTATATTTTTAAGCTCGTACTTTTCCAAGTTTCTTCTCGGAATGAACGGGTAAAATCGTATCTTTGGTGGTGTGTTGCGCTTACCGAACCTATGAATTACTATTAGAGGAGGAACAGCATAACCCGACTTTAGTGTTTTGTTGAGAATTTCCCACCCAGCACCATAAATACGATTTGAGTCCTTCGTTCTGCTCGTCTTTATTTGCGCGCGAAAAAAACAATTCTTGCACTGCACATCAAAAAGAGGAAACCCGCGCGGCAGCTTCATCAACCCCTTTCCACAATTAGGACAGGCAATTCTTTTAGTCAGATAGCTTTCCCCAGAATCTCCAACGTAACTATTATTAGCCATTTTCGCTGCCTCCTTCTGTTTCTGCAAAATGATGCCGCCCTCACGAGCGGCATCATCATTCAGCTCTGATTCAGCCGCATTTTGTGCTTGAACGCGTTCAAAAAAATCATTGACGCATCCCCCCATCGCGGCTATAATAATGCTATCCAATAAACCAAGTTCGTTCCGATTCGGGATGAATCGAGTTTACTCGCCCCCAGCGACAAGCCCGCCGCCTGTGGTGGACTTTTCCGATGAGGTTTCCTCGTCAGGAAATAGCTGGGGGTGTTTTATGTACCATCGCTTTTGACCCACCACAGGTCCACTATCTTGTGCTGAAATGATTGATAATAATTTTCTTCCTCCCACATTGCATAGTGCATGATGGCAGCCGCAATCATATCAGCAAGTTGAAGTCCATCGTGTTGCTGCGAACGTGCCCCCACAATCTTGCTAAAAGGACGAGTGCGTTTCGTTTTCTCGCATTCTTGTGAAAGTCTCACTCGCAATGCGCGACATAGTGAGTCGGAACCTGCATCAATAAGCAATATATATCATTTCCAATATCCAATTCCGACGCGCGCAAGGTGAGCCGCGCAATCAAATCCACTGCAAAATCTTGATAACGCATTCGCGCAAACGATGCATCTAAATTTTTCTTGTCCACAATCGCTGCGCGCACACGAAAGCTCAATGGTTCAATCGTTTGAAAAAAGAATTCTTTTTGTCTCGGTTTCGCGCGATAGTATTTGATCTCAAAATTGGATGGAAGATGAAATTCTTGACGGGCTTTCGCCAGTTCTGGCAATGGCTCAGCTTTAGCGAGCTGAACCATTGCCAGAACCAAATAGCGCGTGACGCCACTACCCTCACCTAAACCCCAGTTGCCCGACTCATCAAGATGATGGTATTGCATTGATGCAATGTGTTATTTTAGCTTCGCAAGCGGCGACAACTTACTTGAGTCCATCGCGCGGGCACGAACAAGATACGCTTCAATCCAACCGCGCGCTTTGTCGGGATGTTCGCTTGCGTAAATCAGCGATTCGTGGTCGAGCGAATTGATGCGGTCGTTCGCCGCGCGCAGCGCGTCCATCGAAATTTTCAGCGCCATGTCCACGGGCATCCGTTCGGGATTGATGTCAATGCCGAACCAACCTTCATAGCCGTACATTTTCAACGCGTACAGCATGGACTCGTTCGCTTCGGTCGAGATCACGCCGACGTTGAGGTCCTGGTCGTAATTGCCGAGCGGTTGCGAATTGAGATGAATGTGCGCGAGGCGCGCGTATTCCATGACCAGCCCATACGCGTACGGCAAATCTTCGTACCCCATCAACATGTGTCCCACTTCGGGATTCATGCACACCAGCGCGTGTCCTTCGTCCAACAATTTTTTATTGTCGGGATGCTTCAACATGCGTTCGACTTTTTCGCCGAGCAGAATGCCTTCGGAGGTGTAACCGTACAAAATGTGACCGCGCGGTTCGTACGGTTTCGGCTCGAACGCGACGCGCACACCGGGCACCGCGTCCAACGCTTCCGCCATGCCTTCCGCGAAACGGTCGCGCGCCGCGCGCAAATCCGCGCCGAACGCGTTTTCGTACCCGTCAATGCCGGGCCAGCAAATCATGAATTCGGTGTCAAGTTCCTTGTTCAATCGCGCTGCGCCCTTGGTGCGTTCAATCGCGCTGCGGCGAATTTCGGGAATTGGATTCGAGAGCGAACCCCATTCAAATTGTTCATCCCAAAACAACAAGGGGATGACGGTGAGAATTTTAATGCCTGTATCTTGCGAGAAATTTTTCCACAGGTCAAGATTCTCTTCATTGATTTCATTCGGATAATGCGCTTCCATCCCTTTCAAACCATACGCGGCAAGCGACGCGGCAATGTCGAGACGCTGCGCAATGTCAATCGAAGGTTTGTATTTATCATGAAAGCGCGAATTCGGCGGCGAAAAAAACCACACGCCCGCGGAAAATTTCAAATCGAGTTCAAACGTTTTCAGATGTTGAACCAATTCGTCAGGCGTGCGGCGTTTGGCTTGAGGTCGTAAGTCTCTGAGCATGATGATATTAAGAGACTAGAGACTAGGGACTGGAGATTCCTCACTACGCTCGGAATGACAGCCCGCCAGTCTCTAGTCTTCAGTCTCCAGTCCCTAGTATCTGATGTCAACGCGCTGTCCCGAATCCGCGCTTTGCAAAATCGCGTCGCAGATAACGGCATTGCGATAGCCGTCGGTGAAATCCGCGCCAAACGGGGCAACCGATTTGTTGTTGACAATCGCGTCGAGCAGGTGATTGATTTCGTGAACGAACGTGTGTTCCCAACCGATGATGTGGCCCTGGGGCCACCAGTTCGACCACCACGGGTGATACGATTCGCTCACATTGATTTGGTGAAACCCTTGCGTTTCTTTCGGTTCTTCGCCCACCCAAAACACTTCGAGTTCATTCATGCGTTCGAGGTTGAAACGGATGCTGCCTTTTTCGCCGTTCACTTCAAAGCAGTTGTAGTTTTTGCGTCCGCCTGCGAAACGCGTGGCTTCAACGGAACCAATCGCGCCGTTTTCAAATTCAACCGTTGCGACGAACGCATCATCCACATCCACTTTTTTCAACGCGCCACTGCCGTCGGGGCGTTCTTGAATGAATGTCTGCGTTGCTGCGCTCACGCGGCGCGGTTCGCCGACGAGATAACGCGCGAGGTCAATAATGTGCGCGCCGAGGTCGCCCAACGCGCCACTGCCCGCGACCGCTTTGTCGAGACGCCAAATGTGCGGCGTGCCGTAATGCGGCATAATCCATTCCTGCAAATACACCGCGCGATAGTGATAAATTTGCCCGAGCCGTCCTTGGTCAATCAAATCGCGCGCGAGCCGCACCGCCGGCACAAAACGATAATTGAACGCGACCGCGTGTTTGACGTTTGCTTTGGTCACGGCGTCAAGCATCGCGGCGGCTTCTTTTGCCGTGCGCGCCAATGGTTTTTCGCACAAGATATGTTTGCCCGCTTGCGCGGCGGCGATGCACGGTTCCGCGTGCGCGTCGTTCGGTCCGCCATTGTCAAACAATTGCACGTCGTCATCCTTCAACATCGCGCGCCAATCGGTATAGTATTTTTCGTATCCGAAACGTTCGGCGGCGGTGCGCGTCGCTTCTTCATTGCGTCCGCAAATCGCGACCAGTTTCGGAATCGCGACGGGCGGATACATCATGTACGGCAATTTTTTGAACGCGTTCGAGTGCGCTTTGCCCATGAACGCGTAACCGAGCATCCCAACGCCAATCGTCGGCGCGCTGCCTTCCGCTTTCGCGCCCGCCATTGTGGTAAAACCTGTTTCAGCCATAGTGACTCCTTGTCGCAAGTGGCAAGTGGCAAGTCACAAGTTCCAAAAAATTTTTTCTGCGCCCTGTGACCTGCAACTTGTAACTTGTTACCAATAATGATGCACTAAATTTTTTATTTTCGTTTCGTAGATAATCCGCACGCGCTTCATCGTTTCTTCCGACAGCGCGGGTAAATCGGCAGACGCGCAATTTTCCTGTACCTGCGATGGACGCTTGCCGCTCGGAATCGCGCACGTCACCGCGTCGAACATCAGAATCCAACGTAAGGCGAACTGTGTCATCGTCCAACCTTCCGGCACGAGAACGCGCAATTCCTCCACCGCGTCGAGTGCCGTTTCAAAGTCCACGCCCGCGAACGTTTCACCGCGGTCAAAGGATTCGCCGTGCACGTTGTATTGGCGATGGTCGTTTGCTTCAAACTTTGTGTCGCGCGACATTTTGCCCGCGAGCAATCCCGATGCTAACGGCACGCGCGCGAGAATGCCGACGCGTTTCGCTTGCGCTTGCGCGAAAAACAAATCGGCGGGACGTTCCCGGAAAATATTGAAAATAATTTGCACCGTTTGGACGTGCGGAAATTCAATTGCCTTGAGCGCCTCTTCGACCTTTTCTACGCTCACGCCGTAATAACGCAGTTTGCCTTGCGCGACGAGGTCGTCAAGGACGCCAAACACTTCGGGCATGTAATACACCTGCGTCGGCGGACAATGCAGCTGCAGCAAATCCAACGCGTCGGTTTCCAAATTTTTCAGACTGCGCTCGACCCACGCGTTCAAATTTTCGCGCGTATATCCTTCGGGAATTTGTTTCGGCAAACGACGTCCCGCTTTGGTGGCGACGAAAAATTTTTCACTCCGCTGGCGGCGCAGTGTTGCCAACAGTCGTTCACTGCGCCCATCGCCGTACACATCCGCCGTGTCGAAAAAATTCACGCCGTTGTCCAGCGCGGCATGGAGCGCGGCAAGCGATTCGTCATCCGAGACGTTGCCCCAATCGCCGCCAATCGCCCACGCGCCGTAACTGACGGCGGAAACATTCCAGCCCGTGCGTCCGAGAGTTCGATATTGCATGATTCAGGTTGCAAGTTTCAAGTTGCAGGTCACCTGTCCTCAAGACATGCGACCTGCAACCTGTGACCTGAAACTATTTCTGCTTGAACGCTTCGTCAAATGCCTGTGACGATGGCGCGAAATTATTCTTTTTTACGAATGCAATCGCGTCCTGCACGCCCCATTCGCGTTCCATGCCGCTGTCTTCCCATTCAATCGAAAGCGGTCCGGGATAATTGATGTCGTTCAGCGCGCGGAATACCGCTTCAAACGGCACATCGCCGCGTCCGACCGAAACGAAATCCCAACCGCGCCGCGGGTCGCCGAAATTCAGGTGCGAGCCGAGAATGCTGCGGCGTCCATTTAACCTGACCTTTGAATCTTTGGCGTGAACGTGATAGATGCGGTCTTTGAATTCGTGGATGAATGCCACCGGGTCAATGAATTGATGCGTAAAGTGGCTCGGGTCAAAGTTGATGCCAAACTCGGGGCGATTGCCGATGGCATCCAACGCTTTGCGCGTCGTCACAAAATCATACGCGATTTCAGTGGGATGGACTTCCAAACCATAGCGCGCGCCTTCTTGCTTGAACACATCCATAATCGGATTCCATCGCCGCGCGAAATCTTCATATCCTTTTTCGACTTCTGCGAAATCGTTCGGCGGAAACGAATAGAGCATGTGCCAAATGCTCGAACCGGTAAATCCGTTGATTTGGTGCACACCCATTTTCGCGGCGGCGCGCGCGGTGTCGGCAACTTCTTTTGCCGCGCGTTGACGCACGCCTTCGGGGTCGCCGTCGCCCCACACATGCGGCGGCAAGACGCCTTTATTGCGCGTGTCAATGTTGTCGCACACCGCTTGCCCGACCAGATGCGTGGCGAGCGCCCAACACTGCAGATTATTCTTTTTCAAGGTCTCTTGAATCCAAGGAATGTAATTCGCATCCTCGAGCGCGCGCTGCGTATCGAAATGGTTGCCCCAGCACGCGAGTTCGAGACCGTCAAAGCCCCACTTGCTCGCCTTTTGCGCCATTTCCTCCAGCGGCATATCCGCCCATTGGGCGGTGCAGAGCGTAATTGGACGTGGCATTTCAATCCTCCTTAAGTAGTGATGAGGACTGTGTGCCAAGAACTGAGAAATCTGTTATCACAGCCCTCAACCCTGGTTACACTGTCCTGCTATTGACATCCCGATTTTAAATTCGTTTGCGTCCATACGGTCAGTTCCGCGCAGTCGCCGGACGCAGGCGGCTGCGGGAGCGGAATGGCTTGTTTGACAGGCGGTATTGCTTTGAGATACACCGCCAATGCGCGCACATCTTCTTCGTCCAAATTTCCAAAATGGTCCCACGGCATCGCTTGCCACATCAACGGGCGCCCGTCCTTGCTGACGCCGCTGCGAATCGCGCGCGCGATTTGCGCTTCGCTCCATGTGCCGATGCCGGTTTCATTGTCGGGCGAAATGTTGCGCGACCACATGGTGCCCAATCCTGCCGCGTTGTTTTTTTGTCCGCCCGAAGCATTGCCGATGTGACACAACACGCACGCAGTGGAATATACATACAACCCGCGTTCCGCCATTTGTTTTTGTTCCGGCGTCAGGTTGTCCGTATTGGGTTTGACAATCTCGGTGCTTGCGCCCGCCACAATTTGTTCGGGTGGAATAATTCCGGGCAATCCGTTGATGATGAGGGTGAGCAAAATACAAATCAGTACGCCGAACGCACCCAGCGCGAACAAAACCCAACCGCGCGCGCGTTTCGGGAACGCGCGTTTGCGAATCGTCAGATACAAAATTCCCGCAAGCATCCCCGACAACACGAGCCATTGCAGCGCAATCAATACATTCTGCGGTAGATCGCGCGGCACGCCCATGAACGGCTGCGAAAAATCACCGGTAGCGTACGTTAGCGTTGCGGGTACCGCAACGAGAAGCCCGCCCATGATTTTTTGCAGATTCGTTTCGATGAAACCGTACTGTCCCGGGTCCGGCATTTTGCGTTCGACCGGCGGCAATCTTTGTGTCAGATACGCACCGATGGCTTGCGCATCTTGTTCGCTGAATTGATGAAACATTGTCCACGGCATGGCAAAGAAATTCAGCGAACGCTGCGGCGTCTGTCCGAAACGAATCGCCCGCGCCAATTGTTCGGGCGTCCAACTCCCCGTGCCGGTATTCTTGTCGGAGGTGAGATTCCGGCTGATGAACACGCCGTACGGATATACGCCGATACGCATTCCACCCGCCAGATATTTGTCGTCGCGATAAATGGCGCCGCCGCCGACTTCGGTGTGACAGAGCCCGCAGCTTTGGGAACGAATCAAATACTCGCCGCGTTTTTCCACATTCGAATTGTGCGCGGGTCCGTCCAACACCCCGCCCGCCTCCCACGGCGCAATACGCGCGAGCGACAACACATAGTTCACCACGTCCCAACGTTCCGCATCCGTGAGTTTGTCCGCGTACGCGGGCATCGGTCCTGGCGCGCCGCCGTGCGTGAGCCGCAGCCAAACAGATTGCGGTTCACTGCCGCCGCGAAACGTCCACGGCGCAGTGAGGTCACGTGCAATGACAGGGTTGCCTTTAACATCTTGAAGCGTCACCATTGCGCGCCCGTCTTGGCCGTGACAACCGTTGCACTGCTGCGCGAAATACAACTCCTTGCCGCGCGCAATGCTGTCCGCGTTCGGCTCCACTCGCGCGGGAATCGTCAACGGCTGCGACACAGTGGCAAACGTGTTCGGCGAGAAATTTTTAATGTACTGAACAACCGCGTCAATTTCCTCCTCGCTCAAGATGTCACTCCAATACGGCATCGCGCTCGCGTGCAAACCTTCGCGCACGACGCGTTTCAAATCATCGTCGGTCGGCGGTTGTCCCGCGCCGGTGGATTTGTACGCGTACAAGCCGAGCGTGAAATCGCGCGGGCGCGGAATCATCGAAGGCGCAGCCATGCCGTTGCCCTTGCCGTCCGGTCCGTGACAATACGCGCAGCGTGCCATGTACACCTTTTGACCAAGCGGCGCATCGGTAGGGGTATCAATGCCTGGCGGATACGCAATCATCGCGGCGTAATCGTGCGGCGGCTGCCATTCGCTTCCCGCCGAGGCGTAACCGACGCGCACGTACAACGAACGCGCAACATCCAGCAACAACAACAGCGCGAGCGCCAACAGCAAAATCCCGCGCCGTGTGGAAATCAGGTTTTTGAACATGAACGACGTTCTCCTTGAATCGGTGGTTTTCGAGCGTCGTCCATCATAAAAAATTCCATCAGGTTGTTAAAGTGCTTTCGGTCATGGCAAGCCATGACGATAGTCATGTCGCGCGCAATCTACAGCAGGATGTTTTCTTCGACGCGCACATGCACGCGCTGCGAACAATGTGACATCGCATCTTCGCGCGCGGCTTTGCCTTCTTCGGTTGCAAAGCCCGCGTCGAACGCGGCGGCATCTTCGAACCACATTTCCGACACGGCATCGAACGCGGCTTCGGGTTCATCCAAACGCGCGGCATTCATGCGATATTGCTTGAGCGTCGGAATTTGCATTCCCAGTTTTGGATGTTCGTTCTTTGCCCAATTGTAAAATTCCTCGCGCGACATGTCGTCGCGGCGTTTCAACAGTGAAATGACCTTTAACATGATTTCTGATTTCGGATTTATGGTTTGTGATTTTCGACTGTAAACAATCAATCAAGAATCACAAATCATAAATTACAAATTCTCCTCTTTCTCTTCCAACGCGCGCAAGACTTTTTCCGGCGTCACGGGCAAATCCGTAATCCACACACCGACCGCGTCGTAAATGGCATTCACAATCGCGGGCAGCGGCGAATTCGCCGTCATTTCACCGACGCCTTTGACGCCGAAGGGTCCATCCACCGAACCCATTTCCAAAACGGTGCTTTCAATCGGCGGCACATCCGCCGCGCCCATCATCATGTATTCGCTGAACGAACCGGGGTGCGGGTCAAACTGCGGATAATTCGGGAACGTCGCTTCTTTGGTCGCAATGCCAATGCCCATCACCGCGCCGCCGACGATTTGTCCCTGGACCATTTTCGGATTGATGGCGCGCCCAACTTCGTACGCGCTCCACAATTTCAAAACTTTTACGTCGCCCGTTTCCGTGTCCACTTCCACATCCGCGACGGTGGTGCAATGCGCTTCGGTGGAATCGGGGTCGCACGCGCCCGTATCGGGGTCAACGCCTTTGTTGGGTTTCAAAAAGATGCCGCGTCCCGAAACCGTTTTGCCGTACTTGAAATGCGCGGCGAGCGCAACGTCAAACACCGATTTCTTTTTGGACGGGACACCGCGCACAAAAATTTCGCCATCGCTCACCACCAAATCTTCGGGCGAAGCTTCGAGTTCATCGGCGGCAACATCGAGCAATTGTTTCTTGGCTTCCTTCGCCGCCATAATCACCGCATTCCCAACGCGATGAGTGGAGCGGCTGGCAAACTGACCCATATCGTGTGGTGAGCTGTCCGTATCGCCCGTGTCAATGTTGACCGATTCGAGTGGCACACCGAGCGTTTCCGCCGCGATTTGGGGAATGACGGTTTTCAACCCCTGTCCCAAATCGGCGCTGGCGAGTTTGATGACGAACCCGCCGGTCGGCTGCATGTAAATGAGCGCCTGCGACGGGTCGCCGCCGAGATTCATGCCGGTCGGATAATTGAGTGCGGCGATGCCGCGTCCTTTTTTGATTGCCATCGGTCTATCTCCACGTCATTGCGAGGGACGAAGCAATCTCGCCGTAACGGACAAGATTGCTTCGAAGAACACTCGCAATGACACCCCTATTGTCCACGCAACACTTGCTTGATACTTGAATCGTTCGGATCCACTCGCACAATCAAATCCCCACCGCGTCGTCCGATGTATTCTTTTGGACCGTAATTGATTTCCCACAAAGAATTGCCATTGATTGCGCGCTGTGTAATGGAGATGATGCTTTGTAAAACATCAACACCTGATTCGCGCGCGCGTTTGTTCGCGGCGGCGATGGCGCGTGCAAGCGAGACCGCGATGTCGTCTTGGAGTACCTCTGTTGTCAATACGGCTGCCATAGTTCTCTCCTAATCCATCACGAGAATTTCACGTGTGTTTCCAACTTCACTCACCTGTCCATACGGTTCTATCAAATAAATTTTCTCTTGCGAAATCACCAACTCGCCCGCGTAGTATGTGGCTTTCAAGTTTGGATCATCTCGCACGGCGCGCTTGTCCGTTTCACTCGGCTCTTGCAAATAATCGCTACCCGTGTTGGGATGCGTGTGAAATGTTGCAACAATATCCTGCTCGTCAAATCTGCAATCTTTATAACTCGGCAAAATAACTTTATCTTGTTCGCCTTGCTGCCATCGCCTCACGTTCAATCTTCCATCCTCATCACGCAGCACAAAGCCACCTTCTTCATGTCCGCCTGAAATCCCAGGGTGCGAATCTTGCCACGCTTGCAAAAGCGCATCAAGAATATTTTGGTCAGTCAGGAATGAAAGTGATGCCATAAGGACTTGTCAGCTCATCCGTTTTCGCTATCCGCTGTCCGCTGTGAAATGCTGCGTCCGCGTTTGATGGTCATTGTCAAACCTCAACATGGACTTTGTTTTTAACCAAAAACTACTTTCTTTAGCGCATTCATCAATTCACTTTCTGAAGTATCTGTCGTAGTAGCACTACGCTCATGATAACCATCCAAACTGACATAAAAGTGATTTGGCTTTCCTTCGCTTTGATTTCCCAAAATTAATCGCACTCGATAGGTTGTTACATCCCTGCTTGTTTCATGACTAACTAACCATCGGTAGCACCGGTATGGCGGCAGCGCCGAAGAGTCCACCCCCCAGACACCACCTCATATCTTTTGATATAGCCTGGAGGGAAGCTCCAAGAAAAGAATTGCCCCCACTTCACCATTCCTACATCGTTTAATAATCGGCGAACCATTGCATCTAAAGGTTGGGCTTCTGCCTTTAGGCGTTTCTGTAATTCTTTCTCTTGCTTGTCCTTTTGATTTCTTTTATCTTCCACATCATTGAGCCATGACATATTGACCTCCATTTTTGGGAAAAAGCATTTGCTTCAATCATTCGGATTTTATTACTGCACCATCCCAAATCTCTTTCCCTTCCCCGTCATCTTCACAAAATACCGCAACCGTTTTTCAAATTCTTCTGGGCGTTTCCGCGCCCCATCAATCCATCCCACGCGAATTTGTTTGTACGATTCGGGAAACGTTTGAAAGTTTTTCCAGACAATTGGGTCTTGCTTGAGCGCGTTGAGAATGTCTTGCGGCAGTTCAACTTTTTTCAGTGTTCTCGTTCTTGCTGTTTTCGATTCAAGATGTTGCGCGATACTTTCCAAGCCCGCGCGCGTCATTTTCTTTTTCGCGATGAGACGACGCACGCGTTCTTGATTCATCGGCGACAATGTGCTGCCTTTGCGGCGCGGGCTGAAACGCTGCGCGTGACTTTCGCCGTCAATCGGTTTGTACGTGCTGTCAATCCACCCATAACACAATGCTTCTTCCACCGCGTCGTTGTATGGAATGCGCGGCTTGCCGCTTGCTTTGCGATAATAGACGAGCCAAATTTCTTGTTTCGTTTTGTGATGTTTCGCCAACCACGCGCGCCATTGTTTGCGATTGGTGACGTAAAGCGTTTCGCCGAGTTGCATGAGATTATGCTGTAACCGTCTCAAATGCGATGTTCAAGTGTGATGGTTTCGGGACAACAAAATTCAATTTTTCAAATCCAATCACGCGCCCCGTTTTGTCTTTCATCAACACAATCTCTTCGCCCGTTTCCTCGCTTACGTATTCTTCTTCAGGGTTGCCGAACCACACCGTCAACGTATTTCCCACTTGGTCATAGTACACTTTTATTTGGGCCATATTCGCGCTCCTTCTTTGATCGCATCCGTCGGATACGCTGTAATCAAAAATCCCTCACCATCTAATCGCTTTGTCACCGCACAGACCCATCGCCCAATGCGTTCTGGTTTGTAAAACAAAAATACCTGCGCGTCACTTTTGCTTTGTCGAATTTCAGTTGGCGATTCGAGCGCAGCTTGCACATCAGTTTCACGCGCTTTCATCGCAGGATGTTTGACAGTAACAATCAACTCCCAATACTCGCGCGTGACGCGCACTAGAAAACCGAGCGGCGTCATTACTTCAAACAACAATTCGCGTTGGGGTTCATCATCATTCATATTTTATCGCGTGTTATTTTTGATGTCGCTGCTCCATCGAAGGCGATGCAGTTCATCGCAGAATTCGACGGCAGAACAAAGCGTTCCAAAAAACAATGCAATGGTTCAACAATGCGAGACGTTTCACAGTCACCTCTTGTATAATAGACGTACCAAGAATTTGGTATCGGACTCATTTCATCG
>CAZXYP010000020.1:0-1395 GCA_964644955.1 uncultured Anaerolineales bacterium
TGAGAGTTTTCCTACTTCTTGACCACTCGCCGGGTCCCACATGCGAATCGTTCCGTCTATGCTGTTGGTGATAATCCGCGAACCGTCCGGTGTATATTTAACAAAAAACAGTTTCTGTTCATGTCCGTTCAACATTCGTTCTAGACGGTTCGCAAGCACCGCCTGATGCAACGCCGTTTGCGCTTCAGGCAGAACCAAATTGTCTGGCGCTGTGGCTTTAATTGCTTCGAGGGCAAGTAGTACACTGCGCTCGGGGTCTCCGTCCAAACTACTTTTGGACGATGCCGCGAGTTCACGCGCACGCGCGATGCGTTTTTCTTGTTCCGCGTTCAAACGCGCGGTGTTTGCGGCTGACGCGTTTTGTTCTGCCACAGATGCATTTTGCTGCGCGGACGCAGCATTGCGATTCGCAGCGTCGCCCAGAAACAACGCGATGCCCGTTAACACCAGCGCTAATACCAACGCGCCCGCGAGAAACACTGCGCGCTGTCTGAGCCGCTGATTTGCGACTTGCTCTTGCTCGACACGCAATACTTCCATCTCCAGCAATTGCTCTTTAACCAAGAGCTCTCGCTGTCGCGCTTCTTCACGCTCCCGTTCCACTTTCCTTTCGTTCTCTTCCGACGCGTCCAAAAACGCGCGTTCGTGCACATTCAATGCGTTCGGATTCGCCAACGCGAATTCTTGCGCCTGCGCCAAGCGCGCGCCTCGATACAATGCGCCCGCGTCGCGTTCCAACAATTCCCATTCTTGCGCGGCTTCGGTGAGATTGCGATGCAGTTTCAATCCTTCGCGGTCTTGATTCAACCATTCGCGCAAGCGGGGCCATTCGCGTATCAATGCCTCGTGCGCGACTTCGACAGTATGTTCACTTGTCGTAATCAAACGCGCATCCGCCAATAACGTCAAAGCATGTCTTACTTGTGCGCGGTCAAAATCTCCAATCTCCAGTTCTCCAATCTCTGCCCTCCGCCGCGTGTCTTCGGTCGCGTCGCCCAATTCTGTCAACCGTAAGAATATCGCGCGCGCAATGTCTTGTTGCTCGGGCGACAATTGTTGATACGTCGTTTCCGCCGTGTGCGCAATCGCGCCGCGCACGCCGCCTGCCTCGTGATATCCTTTCAACGTGAGCAAATGCCCACTGCGTCGTTTCCACGTTTCCAACAACGCGTGCGAAAGCAGCGGCAGCGCGCCCGGCTCATCGCCCACATCGCGCAGCATCAAATCCACAAGCCCCGCTTCCAATTCCCAACCGCCGCGATTCGCGGGTTCCACAATCGCGCGGCGCAATTCTTCCGCGTTCATCGGTCCGATATATTCCTGTCGTTTCGCCACCGCTGCGCGCAGTTCGGGATATTGCGCGAGATGCGCGTAAAAGTCCGCGCGGAGAGTAAG
>CAZXYP010000020.1:1495-9544 GCA_964644955.1 uncultured Anaerolineales bacterium
AGCGTAAAGAGTTCTTCGAATTGGTCAATGACGAGAAGGGCATGACGGCGGACAGCGGACGACGGACGACCGGAATCTTGCGGTCTGTCGTCTGCCGTCTGTCGTCGCAGCCACAAATGCAAACTGCGCGGGTCTTTCGCCAAATCGTCTATTAATGTCGCGGTTGCCGTCACCGATTCCACATCGCGTGTCAATACCGTCGCCAATGCTTCCAACGGATGCGCGGTCGGCGTCATGACAAAAATTTTCCAGTCTCCAGTCTCCAACCTCCCATCCCCATTTTTCAACGCCGGAATTAACCCCGCGCGCACAATCGAAGACTTGCCGCTGCCCGATGCGCCAATGACGACAGCAAGGAATTGATTTTGCGCCAACGCATCGCGCAGCTGCGCCACCGTTTGTTCGCGTCCAAAAAATAACGCGGCGTCACTTTCGTCAAAAAATTGCAAGCCCTTGAACGGCGGTTCGCCGGGCGCGGGCGGTTCACTGCCCGTATTCAAAACTTTGAGCGGCGGAAATTCGGAGGGCAAATCGTCCATGCTCAATTGGACAATGTGAACGGGATAACGCAAATCCTTGAGTTGATGTTCGCCCAAATCCGTGAGATGCGTTCCGTTCGGCAAATCATTTTCGACCAAATCGCGCGTCGTGCGCGACATCAACACTTGCCCGCCGTGTCCCGCCGCGCCAATGCGCGCCGCGCGATGCACGTCCATTCCCACATACCCCGTGCGCGCCAACATCGGTTCGCCCGTATGCAATCCCATCCGCACGCGCAGATTCACATTTTGGGGCCAAGAATGTGCCGCGAGCGCGCGCTGCGCGTCGGCGGCAAAACTCACGGCGTCGGCGGCGCGGAAAAACGCGAAAAAGAACGCGTCGCCTTGCGTATCAATTTCATGCCCGTTGTGTTTTTCGCCGAGCGCGCGAAACAAATCGTAATGCTCTTCCAACAATTTTGCGTACTCGTTCCCCAAACGTTCGAGCAATTTCGTCGAACCTTCAATGTCGGTGAACATGAACGTCACCGTTCCCGATGGCTGTACCAAAATCGAAGGCAGCGGCGCCACAATCGCGCGCGCGTTCGCGTCGCCGCGCGCGAGTTGTTCGTACAGCGCGCGCGTGTCGGCGGAAGGTTCTACGCCCAACTCGTTGCGTAACGCTTCGACGCAGCGTTCGTACGCGAGCGCGACTTGGGATGAATTGCCCAACGCGTTGTGCGCCACCATTTGTGCGCGATACGCGGGTTCGGGCGTATCGCCCAACGCAATCCAGCGTTCCGCCCATTCCAAAACCACATGCCACTGTTGTTCGGCAATGAGCCGTTCGAGCAGCGTTTGCATCTTGCGCTCGTACAATGCCTGCACGCGTTCGCGTTCGAGCAAAACCCAATCATCATAAAAGCCGGGCAAGAGTTCGCCGCGATACAACGACACTTGCGAAAGCAATTCACCTGTCGAAGCATCCGGCGTTTCGCGCGTCAATTGCGCGACGTCGAGCCAATGTTCGGCATTGCCGTTGAACGCAATCGTCAATTCGTCCGCGAGCAAATAATCGCCGCCTTGCGATTCTTGCAGCGCTAATGCTTTGCGGAGACGCCATAATTCTTGCCGCAAATTGTGGCGCGCGTTTTCTTCGGGCATGTCCGCCCACAACATGCCCGCAAGTTTTTCGCGGCGATGCGCCACATTGGGATTGAGAATCAAAAACGCGAAAAGCGACTGCGCCGCGCGCGCGGAAATGATGACGCGCTTGCCATCCGCGCGCACATCAAACTGTGCCAGAAGACGAACCTGAAGCATGACGCCCTCCCTGTGAACCGATTTTGCCGTAACACCGCGCGGTCGAGGAGATGCAAGTATAACAACGCATCCGCGACAATTCAATGCCCGTCGCGAATGCGGCGAATGTAGCGCACCCGCGTCAATTTAGCGTCACAAACAAAAAAACTTCCGAAATTCAGCGATGCTCTTCATCGCCGATTTCGGAAGTTTTTTATATCACCCCGGGTTGTCATTTCGAGCGAACGCGAGAAATCTCATCCAGCTTGGGCTGAGATTTCTCACTCCGTTCGAAATGACATGTTCAAAATTCACTCCACCGTCACGCTTTTCGCCAAATTACGCGGCTGGTCCACATCACACCCCCGCGCGATGGCAACGTGATATGCCAGCAGTTGCAGCGGCGGCATAGTCAGCAATGGCGTAAAGTATTCGGGCGCGTGCGGAATGTAAATGACATGGTCGGCGTGCTGCTCAATCGCCGTGTCGCCGTCCGTCGCAATCGCAATAACTGGGGCGCGCCGCGCGCGGACTTCTTGCATATTGCTAATCACTTTATCCAAAGTTGCGCTCGCCGTCGCAATCGCAATCACAGGAATTTCGGGGTCGAGCATCGCAATCGGTCCGTGCTTGAGTTCTCCCGCCGCGTATCCTTCCGCGTGCAGGTAACTCACCTCTTTGAGTTTCAGCGCGCCTTCGAGCGCGGCGACATAGCCGAACCCGCGTCCAAAGAAAAAGGCGGAACGGTGCTGTGTCAAGACTTGCGCCAATTGCTGCGTTTGAAAATCCGCGCCGAGCGTCGCCTGCATTAAATCGGGCAGCTGCAAAAAATTTTGCAAAATTCGTCGTCCGTCGTCCGCCGTTAGTCGTTCGCGTTGCATCGCCAAATCCAACGCGACGAGTTCCAACAACGCGACTTGGGCGGTAAATGTTTTGGACGCCACCACGCCGATTTCGGGACCGACGTTGAGATACAGCGACGCGTCCGCGCCGCGCGTAATCGAACTGCCGACCACGTTGGTCAGCGCGAGCGTTTGCGCGCCGAGTTGCTTGCCCAAGCGAAAACTTGCAAGCGTGTCCGCCGTTTCGCCGCTTTGTGTAATCAAAATCAACAGCGTCTTGTCGTCAATCACCGGTGACGCGTAGCGATATTCAGAAGCGATTTCGGCATTGACGGGAACGCGCGCCCACTGCTCGAAAGCGAGTTTGCCCGCGAGTCCCGCGTGATAGGACGTTCCGCACGCGACAATGTGAATGCGTTCCACGCGCTGCAAATCCAGCGCGTCGAGTTCGGGTAGCGTTACGCGTTCCGCGTCCACGCGCCCGCGCAGCGCATTCGCCAGCGCGCTCGGTTGTTCATTGATTTCTTTGCTAAAGAAATGCGGATAGCCGCCCTTCTCCGCCGACGCAATATCCCACGTCACCTCGAACGGTTCGCGTTCCACCGCTTCGCCGTCGAGCGTAAAGACTCGCACCGCATCATGCGTAAGGGCAACGACTTCACCATCTTCAATAATCAACACACGCCGCGTGTGTTCCAGCAGCGCGGGAATGTCCGACGCGAACAGATTTTCATTTTCGCCGACGCCGACGACGAGCGGCGAAAAATGCCGCGCGCCGATCATCAAATCCGGCACGCGCGCGTCCATAATCACAAACGAATACGCGCCGCGCACGCGCTGCAATGCCGCGCGCACCGCGTCGAGCAGCGCGACTGCGCCTTGTTCCCCGCGCGCCGCAAATTCTTCCTCCACCAAATGCGCGAGAATTTCCGTATCGGTTTCGGACTGGAACACATGCCCGCGCGTTTTCAATTCCGCGCGCAGTGCCGCGTAATTTTCAATGATGCCGTTATGAATGACGGCGACATTGCCGCGTTCGTCCGTGTGCGGATGCGCGTTCATGTCATTCGGCGCGCCGTGCGTTGCCCAGCGCGTGTGGCCCATGCCGAGCGTGCCTTGCGGCGCGCTGCCGTTCAATTGATTCACAAGTTTCGAGAGTTTGCCTTCACTTTTGCGAACGACAATTTTTCCGTCATCCGTTCGCACCGCAATGCCTGATGAATCGTAACCGCGATATTCGAGTCGTTTCAGCCCGTCAAGCAAAACAGGACTGACTTGTTTGTAACCGACATAACCGACAATGCCGCACATGATTTTTTCTCCTTGATGCACAAAGTAGTAACGATTTTAATCGTTCCGTCGAACGAATCGAACGAATAAATTCGTTACTACACTTCGCGGCGCGCGCGCGAAAAAACCAGCGCACGCGTGCGCGTAGGAATGGATTGTTTCATTGGGGATTCGACAATGCCATTTTGTCGCGGCAATCACTTGCCGTTTTTGTGGGCAATGTCAAGAGAGGAGAAAATTTTTGTGCAATAGAAATTACACAAAGGAGGCATCCGCTGAACTTTCGATGTTTTCGCTTGCAAAAAACGCAAGCGGTTAGCACTTGCCGCGCGGCAAGGAACCTCCACCTCGTCAACAAATTGGAGACTGGAGATTGGAGACTTGTACGCAATCAGTCTCTAGTCTCTGGTCTCGATTTGCCCATGCGCTCATTTTCTCCGCAGTGTTAACTTGTCATTGGCATCGTCTCCTTTGGCGCAGCGGTTTGGGCTGCGGCAGAATTGTATGGCACAAGATAGCGCGGCGCAAAATTTTCAACATTGCTGTACACGCCGCGATATTCCGGCGGCAGCATTTTGGCAAGCGAAAACATAATATCGTCGGTGATACCGCGAATTTCCTCACGCGTGGGTTTCTTGCCTGCCGTTTTTGTCAACACGGGCGCGCCGATGCGAACGTGAACGGGCGTGCGCTGTAATTTTTTCCAACGCTTGTCAAACACGCCGCGCCCGCCCCACAGCGCGATGGGCAAAACGGGGGCGTTCGCGCGCGACGCAATCAACGCAACCCCTTCATGCGCGGGTTGAAGTCCACCTTCGCGGGCGCGCGTTCCTTCGGGCGCCATCAAAATCGCGTGTCCCGCGCGCAGGAGCTTGAACGCGTGCTTGAACGCGTTCATGTCCGCCTCGCCGCGCCGCACGGGAAACGAGCCGTACCAATCAAACACCCAGCCCCATTTGCCCTCAAACACTTCGGCTTTTGCCATCGGAAAAATATCGGGACGCAGCAGCGCGGCAGGAATCACGGGGTCAATAAAATGCGTGTGGTTGATAACAATAATCAGCGGTCCCGTTTTCAACACATTCTCGCGTCCCTGCATGTCAATGTCGAGCAGCACCGCGTACGCGACGCGAAATAAAAAAATTCCAATCGGATGAAACGGCGGAATCCTCGTCTCGTCACTCATCTTGGTTTTCAGCCCCTCAACGCGCATCAATGATTTCGAGTGCGCGTTCAACCGTTTGGTCGAGCGTCAAGTCACTGTTATCCAAATGTACAGCGTCATCCGCCGCGCGCAAGGGCGCCACACTGCGCGAAGAATCAATTTCATCGCGCTTGAGAATCTCGTCGCGCATCTGTTCCAATGTCACTTGCTGTCCGCGCGCGAGACGGTCTGCCATGCGCCGCCGCGCGCGCGCCTCGACAGATGCGGTGAGAAAAATTTTACGTTCCGCGTTCGGCAATACCACGGTGCCAATATCGCGTCCCGCCATGATGATATTGCCGCGTTCGGCAATCCGCTGCTGCTGCGCCGTCATCGCGCGCCGCACGCCCGCATACGCGGACACGGCAGAGACATTGCGGTCCACTTCGGGGCGATGCAGTTGAGTTGAAACATCGCGTCCGTCAACGGTCACGACAAAATGCTGGGGCGCGTTTTTTTCACCGGGCATCACATTGATTTGCATCGTTTCCGCCAAGTTCGTGACCGCGTTTTCATCTTGAATCGAAATCCCGCGCGCGAGCGCTTCATTCGTCACCGCGCGATACATCAAGCCCGTATCCAAATAAAAATAACCGAGCCGCGCCGCGAGTTGTTCCGCCAACGCGCTCTTGCCCGACGCGGCGGGGCCGTCAATGGCAATGGTGCGGGGAAGAGAGGGCATTTTGATTTTTGATTTTTGATTTATGATTTATGATTTTTGATTTTTGGTTTCCGCGCCGCGAGTGTCTTGGGCTGTGGCACACCCGTATTGCTCAAGCGACTTTTTTCCGCGCGCGTATTTCGGTTTCCATTTCGCGCCGGACGCGGCTGTGCCTGTTTTTGCACCGCCGCGATTTCGTCGCGCGTCAATTTGCGAAATTCACCGGGCGCGAGTTTGCCGACCCGCAGCGGACCGATGCGTACGCGAATCAAGCGTTTGACCGGATGTCCGAGTGCCGCGCACATGTGGCGTATCTGTCGTTTCTTGCCTTCATGCAAAATAATTCGCAGCCACGTCTCGTCGCGCCCTGCTTCGCCAAACTCTTGACGGCGTCCCGCGCGCGCCGCCGAATCCGCGCGCAGCCATTCGCCTTCATACGGAATGCCGCGCGTCAAGCGCTCCAACATTTTGTCATCGGGTACGCCAAAGACCAACACGAGATATTCTTTTTCATGTTCGTAACGCGGATGCGTCAAACGGTTTGCGAGTTCGCCGTCGTTGGTCAAAAAGAGCAGCCCTTCGCTGTTCAGGTCCAAACGTCCCGCCGCGAACAAGCGCAGATTGCCCGGGATGAGGTCGAGCGCGGTCTTGAAATTTGCGGTATCGTCGCGGTCGGAAATATAACCTTTGGGTTTGTACAACAAAAAGTACGCTTTGGCTTCCAACACGACCGGTTGATTGTCCACCAAAATTTTGTCGGCGTCGGGGTCCACCTGCGCGCCCAATTGATTCACGACGCGCCCGTTGACACGCACACGTCCCGCCAAAATCATTTCTTCGGCGCGCCGCCGCGAGGCAATGCCTGCTTGCGCGAGAATTTTTTGAAGCCGTTCCGTCATCGCACACCCGTTTCCCTTTTTTTCGCGCGGACGGCGACTTGAATTTCATCTCGGTAAAAAACGTCCACAGATTTTTCCTTGACCGCAATCACGCGATAACGCGTTCCCATTTGTTGGCAGGCAGTAATGGTCGGACGCCCGAACCGTTTCCAACCGCTTTCTGTAAAATAAAAGCGGCAGTTTTTGTTCAACGCGCGGCGCGGCGTGTTCATTTCGCACCACGCATCGATCACCGGCTCCGGGTACGCGCCTATAATTCCCGTTTTCCAAAAACGCGCAGGCGCGGGGTCAAACGCCGCGCCGCGTTCCGATGCTGCGCGCAACAGATTACGATATTCCTCCGCGCCCAGTTCCTTGAGAAACTCAATTCGTCGGAACATTCGCAGGTCCTTCCCGCATCGTCAAATTCACCACACGCGCGCCGCTGGCACGCACCAAATTTTCCGGTGCAATTAAAATTTCATTCCCCCATACGCCCGTGCCAACACCCAGCAGCGGTTCCTGCATCAACGACGCATCCAGAAAAGTGCGAAATCCTTCGGGCTGCCAGCCGAACGGCGGAATCGAACCGATGACATAGCCCGTCGTTTCCAACACCACTTCGGGTTTTGCCAATTGAATGTTGCGCGAGCCGACCGCTTTTTTCAAATTGCCCGAAATGATGTTTTGGTCGCCGCCGACCATCACCAAAATCTTTTCGTTTTTGTCTGTTTCAAAAATCAGCGTCTTACACATTTGCCGTTCGCGAAACCCTAACGCGCGCGCCACATGCGCCGCGCCTTTTTCGGTTTCGGGCGAGAACGCTGCCTTTTCATACGGAATCGCTTGTCGGTCAAGAAATTCGTGCGAAGGCAGATGCAGCACATCATTCATCGGCGGTTGCTTTCACACTTACGCGCCCCACACAATTTTCCGAGCCGCACAAACATTCAAAGTCCCACGGCGACGCGGGCAGCGGATGCGCCAAATAATCAAACGTAATTTCTTCGTGCGCGGCAATCTCGCGTACCGCAATCAACAACCCATCCTCGAACGTCGCGTTCGGATTGCACGAATGATTGGTCACGTGCAGCGGCATCAACGGCTGCGACCAATAATCAAGCGCATAAATGGCATGCCCGCGCGCATACGCGCGTCCCGCGAACAAACTCGCCGCTTTGGCATTGGGCTGTTCGACCACATAAAAAGTATCGGGATTAAAAAGTGACATTAGAAATTTTCCTCCGGCGCGTCCTCTGCAAAATCACGCGCCTTGAAAGCGAGAGGCATGTCCTCCGAAGCGGGCAGCGGATTTTCCTGCACCGCCGCACCGACCAGGGATGCCACCGGCACCATCAGCGAATTGAAAGGGACAACCAACTCGGAGGTACAA
>CAZXYP010000020.1:9554-26076 GCA_964644955.1 uncultured Anaerolineales bacterium
GTCACAGGTTCTGTCGCAGCGGGCGTGACCTCTTGCAACAATGCGGCATTGGAGATGACAGACGCGTCCGCATCCTTCCCTTCGGTTTCGTCCTCGCTTTGCGCCAAAATCACAGGCAGCGCGGGCATCATATTTTCGGGCAGCGGCGGCAGTTGTTCCAAACTCGTCAATCCAAAGTATTGTAAAAAATCGAACGTCGTGCCGTAGAGGGTCGGATGCCCCACCGTATCTAATTCGCCCACCGCTTCGATGAGTCCGCGCGCCAGCAGTGTATGGACGACGCCATCGCAATTCACGCCGCGTATCGCTTCGATTTGCGGACGCGTAATCGGTTGGCGATACGCGATGATCGCAAGCGTTTCGAGCGCGGCGGGCGAGAGACGCGGCGCGGTATCGAGTCCGAGATATTTTTGCACGTATTCGGACACTTCGGGCGCGCTGACAAATTGCACGCGGTCGCGCATTTTTTGCAAACGAATCCCGCGTGTCGCGTATTCGTTTTCCAATTCCGCAATGACAAAGTCAATCGTCGTCACATCTTGCGCCAATGCCTGCGCGAGCGTTTCAAAGGAAACGGGTCCGTCCGAGACGAGAATAAATGCTTCGACCAACGTTTTGAGTTCGGGCGCCGGCGCGGCGGCGGCATTCATGGGAACATCAGGCATGGACATCATTTGGCAGCGTTCTCATTCGCTTCCTCTTGTTTGGAAGAAATCAAGCGCGGCAAATCCATTTTGGGCAAGCTCGGCGCGCCTTTCTTGGGCGCTTTCATTTGGTCAATCTTGATTTGCACTTTACCCACGCGCAAACCCAAACCGCCTTCCAACACAGTACGCGTCACATCCATCACCTCATCTGTTTTTTGCTTGACCGACACATCCGAAGTCGTCGCCAATTCCACCGTCACATCTACGGCGTCGTCTTTGCCTTTGGAGACTTTGGGATTGACATGAATGACGCCGGGCAGCGGGTCCAGCGCGTACTGCAGCTGCGTCACAATTGCATCCGCGCTCATCATCACGTCCGCGCCTTGAATGGACTTTAGACGCATCCGCACTTTGCCGCCCGGCATCAATTCGGCGTACAGCAGCAAAATGGAAAATATCGCGACGAGCAGCGCCAAACCGAGACAAAAGAGCAGCGGAAACACCTGCGTCGTATCCGACAATGCCGTCAGCGTCGGCTGTACCGCCGCTGCAATACTGTTGCGCGCAAACAGCATCACCAAAAATCCCGCGCATGAAAACACGAACGCGGCGAGCAGCAAAAAAACGACAATGGTTCGATTGATTAGATTCATGCCTGCACCTCACCTGCAAACGGAATAGGATGCGAGTATTATATCGCAAAGCCGAAATGTCAAACGCGCGCCCGCGCGCAGCACACGTTCAAGCGCCACAATACCGCGCTCAAAACCGCAATGCCCAACAATGCAATGCCGATTCCCGAAAGCAGCACGCCCGCATAAAACGCGCGCGGGCGGTACAAAAATTCGACGCGATGGGCGCCCTCCTCCAACAGCACCGCGCGAAAAATCACGTCTGCGCGCACAATGGGCACGGGCGCGCCATCCACCAACGCAATCCAGCCCGGGTCCCACGCGTCGGTCAAAACCAAATACCCTTCCGAATCCAGGCGCGTGTCAATCACCACACGTTCCGGTTCATTCGTCACGACGCGCGCGCTTTCGTTGAACCCCTGCCCGACGTCCGTGTAGAATTCGGGTCCGTCCGAAACATAGATTTCGGCATTCGGCTGCGGCGAACGCAATTGACGCAGCGCTTCGGCGTCACTCATCTGTTTCACATTGTGCGTAATAAACGCGCGCGGCGCCGCGTCGGGATTTTCAAACACCGCCGCATCTTCACTCCGATACACCAACGCGTGACGCCCTTTGCCCACCACCGATGCCAAATCAATGCGCGCGTCGCCATTCAACAACGCAGCGCGCTGAACATGCAGCAAGCCCGCGTCAAGCTTGGGAATGATTTGCAACTGCGTAATCGGCGCGGGAACACTCGAAAACAAAATCCGCGCGCGATACGTATGCCCCACATGTTCCTCAATCGGAAACGCGGAACGCGCAGGAAACGACGACGCAATGTCGGGGCGCGAATGTTTAATGACGCGCGCCACATCACTGCGGTCGTAGGCCCATTCCGCCGTATCGCGCCCCGCAAGCAGGGGTTGACGATATTCCAATCCGTTTTCATCGCGCAGCACAATCTCCGCCACCACCGCGCCGTTCGGCAAGGACGCGGACTGCGCAAGGGACGATTCAATTTCAATGCTCGTCGAATCTACCGGCGAAAATTCCAACGCTTTCGTGATAGGGTCGAGCAGAAACGGATTTGCCACATCGGCAGCTTCGGTTTTCGCATCCACCGGCAAGAGCTGCGGAATCAAAAAATAGCGTACGCTCAATTTATTCAACATCACCGGCGTCAAGTCATCCAGAAACTCGATTGTCTTGCGCGGCGCGAGCGGCGTGTAACCGTGCGCGGCTTGAACGTCATGGGCGGCATTCAAATTCGCATACAGACTTGCGTTCATCACCGAAATCCACGGCAGAATCCATTCGCTCGTCAACACCCGCGCGCCACCGCTCAAATCGAGTTGGTCAAGGACACGCGGGCGCGGAAAAATTTCGGCGCGCGGCGCGATTTGATTGTAGGTTTGCGCATACACCGCGCCAAATGCCAAAACGTCCAACAACGTTAAGCCCAAGGCGCACACGGTGAAAAAAAGCTTGTCCACCCGCGCCGCGCGCACAATCAACAATAACGTCAGTCCCCCAAAAATGAACGGCAGCAAGCGCCACGCGTCGAGCCATGCATCCACACCCACCGCGTTACCGGATGCCAATATCAATCCGACCGCCAAACCAAAAAACCCCGCGCCCAGCATGGCATTGCGCCAACGCGTGGATGGAAACGCTTGCGCGCGCAAAGCGTCAAACCCGATGCCCGCCAATAACGCAATCGCAAACGCGAACGGAAACAAAAAACGCGCGGGCACGCGAAACAAGTTAAACAACGGCAGCGCGCGCAGCGCGGGATAGAGCGGCGTGTTGCCGCCGAAAGCCAGCAGCAGCGCGCCCAACGCGACCAAAATCCAGAACCATGTCCGCCACTCGCGTTTCAAAAATACCGCCGCACCCGCAAACAACAACGGCGCAATCCCCACATACACAATCACTTCGACCGAAGTATTCGGATACGGATTCCCGCGCAAAAAGGGCGCGCCAAGCAGCGCGAGATAGAACGGGTGATACGAAAACGTCGTAAAAAATTCCGCATCCACGCCGCCCGCGCGCGCCGATTGCTGCGAAAACTCAAACGTCGGCAGCAATTGCGCCGAAGCGATGAGGGTTCCAAGCGCAAGCGCAATGAAGGGCGTGAGAAAAAATACAAAACGGCGGAAGGCAACTTGTTTTGAATTCGCGATTTGTTGTGGGCCGCCTGTCGCCGGTTGTCTGCCATCCACAAACGGCATTGCAATCACATACACACCAAACATCAAACAATTGATGAGCGCAAATTGCGGATGCCCACCGAGCCACTGCAAAGCAAACGCAATCGTCAACAGAACCCACGCCCACAACCGATGCCATCCGCCGCGCCACAATTCAGACAACCACAACAGCCACGGCAGCCATGCAGCAACATTCAACACGTTCGGATGCGTAATACGCGCCGTGCCAAAACCGCCCAACGTCAAAGCCACCGCCGCAATCATCGCCCCCGCAATCGAAATGCCGCGCACGCGCGCAAACAAAAACGTGCCTGCGCCAAGCCACATCAAATGCAGCAAAATGTCGTAATTCAACGCCAGGTCAATGGGCAAAACGCGAAACAAAAAAATATGCAGGGGATAGAGCGCGCCGCTTTGCATTTCGGCGAGCAGCGGGATACCGGTGAGGATTTCGGGCTGCCATAACGGCAAACGTCCTGCCGTCAAGGCATCCGCGTACAAGACGCGCATCGGATAGAAAAAGCGCGCAATGTCGCCAAAAAAAAACATGCCCTGCCCGAGCGCCGCACGCCAATACACCACCAACGGCAGCGCCGCCAAGATGAACAAACCAACCCAATTCAAACGGCGCCAAGTGTTTTCGCGCGCGCCGGCGCTGCGCGCTTCACCGGAAATTTTTGGATGGCGCAACTCAGGGAAGTTCTCCTTGAACAATCACTTCGGCGGTTGCGGGGACGATACTCTCCACTTTGATTTCATCCGGCACATTCACGGCGCGCAGTTCGGCTTGATAGATTCCTTCCGCGCAGCGCGGCGCGTCCAACACAATTTGCACATCATCTCGTTTCAGTGTCTGCAAAATGGGCAGTGGTCCCGACAAAATGACTTCGACGGTATCCGGCGAGATTTTCGACGGCAGCGTGCAGGTATCGGAAACCGAAACCGGGCGGCGCACCGTCAGACCGCTCAAGACCGGATCAATCGCCACGCGCAGCATCACATCACTCGCATTCAAAACCGAAACGCCTTCAGGCAATTTCAGACGGACGCGTTTCAGGAGATTTTCTTTGGCGCCCGCTACGTCCAACATTTCGGTCTCGACAAAACCGCCGAGTTGATTCAATGCGTTCGGCGCACCGACGAGCGTCACCGTCGCAGGATCCACGCTAATATCGCTCACCCAATACCCCGATGCCACGTTCCCGCCAATCACCGCCTTGACGGCAGCATCTTTGTACCCCACCCGCTGTTCCACGGGAATATGCACCTGCACCGTCGAAGGCGTGATGGTCAAGCCCTGAATTTGATTCCCCAGCGCGTCATGCAACACAACCGTTGCCTCGCGGTCCACCGCCGTGTTTGCGCCGCGCAGTCCGACTTCGACGGTCGCGTCGTTGACCTGTTCCACTTTGTTTTGCGGACCGCTGACTGTCACTGTCGAAGGTTCGACCTCGGGCGTTTTCGTTTCATAGCCCAATGGCGGTTCGTCCACCACGCGCACGCGCACCAGCATAGGGACTTGACGAATTTTTTCGAGGCGCAGCTGCACTGCCGGCGGGTCAATGCCAGTAATCCGCACACGCGGGTCGGAACTTGTCGCCACCAAATTGACCTGATGCTCGCCCGCGTCCAGACCGCCCAAATCCGCCTTGACCGCAAAGCTTCCGCTGTTCAGATTTTGCCACACATCCTCTTGGGTCCGAATCCGCACGCGCGCCGCAAGGCGCGACGGGTCAAGCAGAGACATATCCTCGGCGCGATTTTCGAACGTGATGGCAACCGCATCCGGAAACAAACCTTCACGCGTCGGATTCTGTTCATTGGTCGCAACAACCCAGACCACCAGCGCAAACACCAACGCAATGAGCACGGACGAGGCGTTAGAAAAGAACGAGCGCAGCATTAATTCTTTTGGACCACGTTTTCGGAATTTGCAGTGCCCATGAACGGAGCGAAAAAGCGACGCACCGAATTGTTCGGATTGCGTCCCGTGTAAAGATTTGTGAGCAGCCGATTGAGATTGCCTTCATCCAGATTGCGAATGAGACGCCCGTTGTGCGCAACCGAAATCGCGCCGGTCTCTTCCGAGACGACGACCGCAATCGCGTCGGTGCTTTCGGTCACGCCTAATGCCGCGCGATGACGCGTGCCCAATTCACGCTCCACGTCGGGATTCTCCGAAAGCGGCAGCATACAACTTGCCGCCAGAACGCGTTCGTCGCGCAAAATCACCGCGCCGTCGTGGAGATTCGTGTGCTTGTTAAAAATATTGAGCAGCAAGTCCACCGAAACTTCGGCGTCAAGCCGCACACCCGTATCCACATATTCTTGCAGTCCGGTGCGTCCTTCAACAATCACCAGCGCGCCGCACTCTTGGCGCGACAAGGCGCCTGCCGCGCGCGAAAGCGTCGCCAAAAATTTCGTCGTCGAATCGGTCGTACGCGAACCAAGCAGCGAGCGCGGGCGACCCAAACGTTCAAACGCGCGCCGCAATTCCGGTTGAAAAATGACCGGAATGGCTACGAGCAGCGCAGGTATCGAATTGCGAATGAGCCAATTGAACGCGGTGAGATTGAGAAACGTACTCGCCAACACGGCGAAAAAGGCAACCAACAAAATGCCGCGCATCAAGATCACGGCGCGCGTGCCGCGCACCAAATAAAACAGCCCAAGAAAAACGACCGCGACCAATACAACATCCACGATACTCGATACATCTCTCAGGCGCGCAATCAAATCTTGGTCACTCATAGCTCGCCGTTATTGTATCGCAACATCCGCATTTCATCCAACCGTGCCGCTTCTCTCGCACAAAAAAATGTCACGCTGTGGGGCGTGACATGTATCATTCTATTCGACTTGCGGTTCGCGCAGCTCCAACAAGAGTTTACGATATTCACCGATTTGCGGTGGGTCCAAGGCGATAATGTCCTGCACCACCATCACCGCTTCGGCAGACCTACCTGCGCTCAACAGCCGGTCCCCCAAATTGTCCAACAGCTCAAGCGCTTTTTCCGCCTGCCCCTGTTGTTTGTAAAATCGCGCCAGCTGCCGGTGAATCGGCACATTGTCGGGGAACGCTTCCGCCAACGAGACCAACGTCGCCTGAACATTTTCCGGCGCCTCACGATGACGCTCCAGCAAGTCCGCGAGTTCGCGTTCGCCCTCTTGCGTTTGTCCGCGTCGCAAATACAAATCCACCAGATAATAGCGCGCTTCGTCATCGTTCGGGTCTGCCTGACGAATTTCCTGAAATAAACCGCGCGCCTTGTCGTATTCGCGTAATTTGAGATAGGAAAGCGCCAACCGACGCTTGAGCGGGACAACCGCCTCGCGAGACATTCCAACGCGTTGGGCGATGGCAAGTCCTTCAATGTACTTGTCCGCAGCTTTTTGATATTGCCCGTCCGCCTCCAACGCCAAGCCCACACTCTCGTACTCGCTCAAGGCATCGGTCAATTGCCCGTTTTGCACCAACACGTTGATTAATTTCGCGCGCCGTGTCACGTCATTGCCGCCGAGATTCAACGCTTGCCGATAGAACGCAATCGCTTTGGGCAAATCATGGCGCACGTTCGCGGTTTCTGCCAGCACATCGTATTTGGTCAAGGCATCGCCGAGGCGTCCCGAGGCAACCGTGATTTCGGCAACTTGCACATGCGCGGGCAAATAGTTCGGCGCCAATTCAATTGCTTGATATGCCAAATCGCCCGCCGCGTAAATTTTTCGTTCGTGCAGCAATTCCGCGCTGGCGCGCAGCAGCGAAATCACACGCTCCGACTCCGGCGTCTCAAAGACTTCCTGCATCGAAAGCGGTGTGCCGGTAACGGCAGCCAACTCGATGTGTTCGCGCACTTGGCGTACTTTGTCTTCCCAACCCTTGTTGTTGAGAAAGTCGAGCAGAATCGCGCTAAAGCGCTGTGCGCTGGCTTCGTCACCTTTGGCGCGATATCCTTCCGCCAACGATTCGTATAAACGAATCACCTGGTCTGCCTGCGAACGATTCACCGTGCTCAGGTCAACAATTTTCATTGCCTGAATATAATTGTCGAGCGCCGCATCCACATTGCCTTGCGCGCGATACGACTGCCCGAGCGCAAACCGCGAAGCCACCGCCAACTGTGGAATTTGCGCGGTCTCGTACAACAACGGAATCGCATCCTGATGCCGCAGGGTGTTTTGATACAAGATGGCAAGATTGAATTGCACCTCCGGACGATTCAGCCCTGCCGCCAACAGCTGCTCGTACGCTTGAATCGCTTCCTGCGTTTGTCCTTTTTCTTGCGCGTCAATGGCGCGCGCCAAAAGCGCGTCCGTATCGGAACCGCCGACCGTATTGTCGGCGCGACGCCACGGCGTCTTTTCGTCCAACACCGATGCTGCCAAACGCGACAAACTGCTGCGCCGCGCCAATTCAACCGGATTCGCGCCCGGGTCTGTCGCCACCGACGCCCCGCGTCCCGTCACTTCGTTCAACAAAAATTTCGCTTGCGTATTTTGGGGTTCAACCGCTAACGTGCGTTCGACATACTGCCGGGCGCGCACAAAATCACCGCTTCGCTGCGCCAATTTCGCCAGAGCAAACCATTCACGCGCGGCGGGACCGATATGCCCTGCCTCCGCAAACGCCGCCGCCAATTTTTCGTGCGGCTCGGCGCGCTCGGGTTCGAGGGCGCTGGCTTTGCGCCACGCCTCAACCGCCTTGTTCATTTGTTTTTGCGTGTGATAAAGTTCGGCAATGTGATTGTATGCTTCGGCGGCTTCGGTACGCCGATTCAATCGTTCCAACAACACGGCGACATGTACAAGGGGGACGGGGTCGCCCGGCTGCATTTTGCTCAATCCCTTGTATTCGGCAAGCGCCTGTTCGAATTGATTGGATTCCTGAAGCGCCATCGCCAAACCGCTGCGCGCGGAAAAATCATCGGGAAACTCGGCAAGCGCGCGCCGGTATTCTTTGATCGCAGTGTCCCACCGCCGGTCCCACGCGGCATTGGACGCCTTTTTCAGCGCATCTTGAAAGACCGATTTATTGGCAGGCATAACCGTATTCCGAAAGGGGGCAGGCAGTAGAGCGTACGTGCACCGCGCTCGCTGCGGCATCGAACCAATCCATGTGCGTCAGATTACCATATTCGCGACAATCCATCAATACGGAAATTTGGGCTATTGAAAAAAACCATGTGCGTTCGCAGCGCGCGCACCGCAACCAAACGATTTTTGTCAGATGGGCAAGACACGTCCGCGAATTCCGCGATTATTGATTTCAAGCAAGCCGACGGTCGCTTCATCGCGGTACGGATTGATGGAACCGGGATTGAACATATACACTCCTTCATGTACTTTGGCATAAGGAATGTGCGTGTGTCCAAAAACAATGGCGTCCACATTCGAAAAGCGGCTGAGGAGGAAATGGATGTATTCGGGTGTGTAGGGGTCCCGACGCAAAAGCCGGTTCAGGCGACTGCTAAAGTCAACGCGCGCTTCGCGGTTTCCGTGTACGAGCCCAATCCGCAAACCGCCAAATTCCAAGACTTGCGATTCCTGCAAATACGATTTCACTTCCGGCGAATCGTCTTCGCCATAGACCGCAAACGTCAGCGAGACCGATTCTTGCAGCTGCTGCAGTACTTCAATCGAAGTTATATCTCCGGCGTGCAAAACAATTTCAACCGACGAAAAAATCTCCAAGACGCGCGCGGGGAGCGAACGGCGCAAATCGGGAATGTGCGTGTCAGAGATAACGCCAATTTTCATAATGCATCGTAACAGGTTGAATCGTGTCAGTGAGGAATACCAAACGCCGCAACCACCATTGCCGCCAACACAAACCACTGGACGCGTCCGAGAAATGTTCGCGCATCGTCGCGTCCACTGCGCAGCAACGTCTGCCACAGCAGCTGCGCGCCCAACAGCAGCGCAATCACGGTGGCATTGATCATCGCGCCGCGCAATACCAGAAACACAATCACAAGCGCCTGCGCCGTGTTGGCAATGGCAAGCCCCAAACGCGGACGCGTCGGCATCGAGAGCAGTCCGCGATACGTCGCCGCAAACAAGGCCGCCAACAGCGCCGAATCGAACGGCGGCAGCACCAACGAAATCGCGGCATCGCCAATCAGCCACGCCATACCGATTTCGGCAAAGGCGCGCGCCCAGCGCCCTGCGCCGTGCTCTCCCAATTCGCTTTCAATCGGCGCCAACAACAGCGCGCCCAGCGTCAACAAGAACGCGCTTGAACCCAGAACCAGCGCGACCGACAAGGCAATCAACGCCGTAACGACAATGGCAGTGATGGATTGCCCGACTTGCGGCACCACCGCCTCACGCCAAAATTTCGCGCGCGACGACAACCATTGTGAAAAGCGCGCGGCGGGCGAACCGAGTCGCGCATACGGCACCAGCATCCAAGCGCGCGTGGGCGTCGCTTGCCAACCCTGCATGGGGCGACGCCAATCGGTATTGACCCACGCGGCGCGCCATGCGCCCAACAACGGGTCGGTTAACAAGATGGCAATGGCGACGCGCAGCAATGTCTCGCCGGAAACAGCCAATCCGCCTGCGGCAAGCGCCCCACAAATCGTCGCCGCAATCGGACCGAGCCACGTTAATGGGCGCGCCGAGTACAATTCTAGGGCAATGCGGCGTCCGACTGCGGGACGCGCCGGCGGCAATTTCACAGGCGCGAGTGTAACATGAGTAAGAATTTTAGGCAACGTCATTTTTGCCAAAACAGCGAAATCGGTAAACTACTTTTGCGGATTCTCCAAGTTCAAGTACAATAGCCCGCGCTGTACATGAAAATCATCGTGGATGCCATGGGGAGCGACAAACGCCCCGTGCCGGATGTGCAAGGCGCGGTTGACGCGGCAAACGAATACGGCGTCGAAATCGTGTTGGTGGGCGATGAAGCGCGGGTGCGCGCCGAATTGAGTCGGCTGCAGCACGTGCCGCCGCATGTCAGTGTCCTCCACGCGGCGCAAGAAATTGAAATGCGCGAACATCCCGCGCTGGCAGTCAAAGAAAAAAAAGATTCCTCCATTGTCGTCGGCATCACGCAAATAAAACAAGGCCGCGCGGACGCGTTTGTTTCGATGGGGAATACCGGCGCGGTGCTTGCCGCGTCCGTTTTGTATTTACAGCGCATCAAAGGCGTCCATCGTCCCGCGTTAGGCGCATTGTTTCCAACGCCGCAAGGACCGAGTTTGCTGATTGATGTGGGCGCCAATACCGATTGCAAACCGGAATGGCTTGAACAATTTGCCATTATGGGTGAATCGTACGTACGCGCGGTGTTGGACCTGACACAGCCGCGCGTTGCGCTTTTGGCAAACGGCGAAGAAGAAACCAAAGGCAATCAAGACGTGCAAGCGGCGCACGCGTTGTTGCGCGAACGCGCGCGCGTCACGGGCATGAATTTTATCGGGAATGTCGAAGGCAAAGATATCGCGGCGCGGTTGGCGGATGTCATTGTGGCGGATGGATTTGTCGGCAATATCGCGCTCAAGACCGCCGAAGGTATTTCCAAGATGCTGAATGATTTGATTCGCAGTGAAATCAAAAGTAATCCGCTGACGACTGTTGGTGGCGCGCTCGCCATGCCCGCATTCAATAAAGTTAAAAAAATCCTGGATTATACCGAGTACGGCGGCGCGCCCTTGCTGGGCGTAAATGGAGTGGTCATTATCGGACACGGGCGCTCGAACGCGGTCGCCGTCAAGAATGCCATTCGCGTCGCCAAGCGTTCGGTCGAAAGTAATATCCTCGAAATTATTCGACGCGGAGTCACTCCGGGTGCATAGAACTTTGCCTACCTCATCCATTGAACCTGTGATGTTAGACCAACTCTTTGAAGAACGGTACGTCCCGGAACCGCTCGCGCAAATGGCGCGCGTCACGCGGCACCGCCGCCCGCGCGTGGTCATTAGCGGAATCAGCGCCTTGGCGCCAAACGGCAACTCCATCAGTGAGTTTTGGGAAAATACTTTGGCAGGCAAAAGCGGATTGGCGCCGATTGCGCGCTTTGATGCGTCGCCTTTTCCCTCGCGCGTCGGCGGTGAAATCAAAAATTTCGAGCCGCGCGATTTTATGGATTTCAAAGAAGCGCGGCGAATGGCGCGGTGTTCGCAATTTGCAATCGCGTGCGCGCGGATGGCGGCGCACGACGCGCGTTTGGAATTGCCTGTCGAGAATCGCGAACGTGTCGGGGTTTTGATGGGCACGGCGGTCGGCGGCGTTGACGCCACAGAAGAAGGCATGCAGATCTTGATTAGCAAAGGGTGGCAGCGCGTTTCGCCGTTTGCATTGGGCGCGGCAATGCCGAATGCGCCCGCATTTCATGTCAGCATGACGACCGGCGCGCTCGGTTATCTTGGCACAATCACGGCAGCGTGCGCGTCCGGCACACAGACCATCAGCGACGGCGCGGAAATCATTCGCCGCGGTTGGGCGGATGTTATGTTTGTCGGCGGCACCGAAGCGGGTTTGTTTCCCATCGGACTCGCGGCATTTTCGCAAATGCGCGCGATTTCGACGCATTATAATGATACGCCGACATTGGCATCGCGTCCGTTCGACAGCACGCGGGATGGCTTTGTCATGGGGGAGGGCTGTTCGATTTTGGTGTTGGAATCGCTCGAGCATGCGATTGCGCGCGATGCGCCGATTTACGGCGAGGTGTTGGGCAGTTCCGTCGCCAGCGATGCGTTTGATGTTTTTGCGCCCGACCCGAGCGGAGACGGCGAAGTGCGCGTCATGAAAGCAGCGCTTGCCGATGCAGGCGTCAGCATTGACGAAATTGACTATATCAGCGCGCACGCGACGTCAACCGTCGTTGGCGACAATATCGAAGCGAAAGCAATCAAAAAGGTATTCGGCGAACGCGCGTTCAAAATTCCGATTAGCGCGCACAAATCTATGGTTGGACACACGCTCGGCGCGGGCGGCGCGCTCGAAGCCGTGGTGGCGCTGCTTTCGATGCGCGACCAAAAAATTCACCCGACCATCAATCTGGAACAGCCCGACGCGGAATGTCTCGGACTGGACCTTGTGCCGCACACTGCGCGCGCCGCGCGCGTCGAAACCGTTCTCTCCAATTCCTTTGGGCTGGGCGGTCAAAATGCCTGCCTCGTTTTGCGAAAATTTGATGTGTGAAAAGGAGTAGCACGTTTCAAGTAGCGCTTGGATACTTTCCTGCTACCTGCCACGTGCTACCTGTACCATGGCTCAAGTCGTAACCAACAAATCGTTAGTTGACCGCAATGCGCGCATGGGGAAAATACTGACAACCACGTCGCTGATTGTCATTTTGGCTCCGTTGGCGCTGACGTTCCCTGCATTGTTTTCGGGACAAAGTGAGTTGCCCGGCAACAGTCTCTTGCTCATGTACGGCGCGTTAATTGTCGGCTTGATTCTTTCCAACATCGGCGGTTATTTCATGAACCGCTGGGGTTTCAAATACTACGAACAATTGGAAAAAGCGCTCAAAGGCACCGACAAAAAATATCGGCTGTACAATTATTCGCTGCCCGTACCCAACGCCTTGTTGACGCCATACGGCATAACCGTGCTTTTGCTCAAGAATTTGGACGGACATATTTACGTAAATCAAAACGGTTGGCGCATGAATTTTGATTTACTGCGGTTGGTGCGGTGGTTCAGCGCCGAACAATTGGGCAACCCGACCAAAGATTTGGAAACACAAACCGAAAAACTCGTCGCGTTTATCCATGACCGGCTCGGCGAGGATTTTAATCCGCCGATGGATGGTCTGATTGTGTTTACGAATCCGAAAGCCGTCATTGAAGTTTCAAACATCGAACTACCCATTGTATTTTTGCCCGAAAGTCCCAATGCGCTAAAAGACGCGCTCAAGAAACCAAAAGGCACGCCGCTGATTTCGCAGCAGGATTACAATGCCCTGTACGAATTGTTTGAAGAAGAAGCGGAAGCGCGTCGCATTGAAGCCGAACGCGGTCTGGTGATTGCCGGACGCAAATTATTCTAAACGATGCAACTCTCACTGATGGTCGAAGGACAGGCGGGCTTGACGTGGGAACGCTGGCAAGCATTGGTCGCGCGCGTCGAGCAATGGGGTTTCAGCGGACTGTTTCGCTCCGACCATTTCACGATGGCATCGGGTCCGCGCGAGGACGCGCTCGAATTGATCGTATCGCTCGCGTATGCGGCGGAACATTTGCGCGGCTTGCATTTCGGTCCGCTCGTTGCGCCGGTTTCTTTTCGCGACCCGGTCATGTTGGCGCGACAAGCCGCGCACCTCGACGCGTTGAGCGACGGACAAATGATTCTTGGCGTCGGCGCGGGCTGGCAGACACGCGAACATGAAATGTTCGGTTATCCGCTGCTCAACATGCCGGCGCGGATGGAGCGTTTCGCGGAAGGACTGCATGTCATTTGGCTGCTTTTGAAAAGTGACGCGCCCGTTTCGTTTGAAGGTCGCTGGTATAGTTTGCGCGAGGCGCAAATTTTGCCGCGTCCGTTCAAGACAAAAATTCTGGTCGGCGGGAACGGCGTACAGCAAACCTTGCGTCTCGCCGCGCGGTATGCCGATGTGTGGAACGGCGTGCAATTGAGTCCGCAAGCATTTCGAGAACGCGCAAAAATTCTGGACACGTATTTGTACGACGCGGGGCGCGAACCGGATGCCGTCCGCAAGACGACCGCAACATTTTTGTTTTTCGGAGGCGATAGTCGCGCGTTGGAACAGCGCGTGGCGCGGCTGCGGCAAAATCCCGAACTCCGCGCCAAGTCGCTTTCAGAAATTCTCGCGCAGCTGCGCCGCGAGGACAGCGCCATTTGCGGAACCCCCGATGAGGTGATTCCACAAATCCGGGCGTTCGCCGACGCGGGCGTTCAAGAATTGATGCTCCAAATTTTTGACGGCGGTGACATGGACGGCTTGGATTTGTTTGCGCGCACCGTGATGCCGCATTTCGCGTAACCGACAAACATGCACCAACAACCCAACAGCGCAATGTGTTTTGTGTGTGGGCGCGACAATTCCATCGGACTGCACATTCATTTTTTTGCGGACGAACAGAATCGCGTCTATGCGGAATTCACACCGCGCGTTGAACATCAAGGTTTCCCCGGCGTCATGCACGGCGGATTGGTTTCGACGCTGATGGACGAAACCATCGGACGCACCGCGATCGCGCACAATATTTGGTGCATGACCGCCGAACTCAAGGTGCGCTACAAAAAACCGGTGCCGATTGGCGAACCGCTGTGCGTGCGCGGCGAATTGCGCGATGCAAACGCACGCGTGCTGCGCGGACACGGCGAAATTCGCAGTCTCCATGATGATTCCCTACTCGCCGAAGCGGACGGCATTTACATCCGCATCCCCGATGACAAGCGCACGGCAATGGAAAGCGCGCTGCTTGATTGGCGCGTAGACGATTAACTCTTGAAACAAACATGCCATTATCACTCTCTGACTATAAACGACCACCGCAAGACAACGGACGCGGCATTGCGGGATACCCTGCCGCCGGTTGGCGCGGCGACCCGAACGGCATTGACGCGTGGATTGTCGAATTGCAACATTTGGGCATCAAATGGCTGCGCGTGATGGACGACCATGGCGATTCGCTGACGCTGTGCGGCAAACTGCTCAACGCGGGCATTTTTCCGATTGTGCGCATTCTGCGCCGCGACCTGCCGCCGAACGACACACCCGAGCCGAATCCCGGTCACATTTCCGCGCGCGAGGAATTGACCATTCGCAAATTGATTGACCTCGGCGTGTTGTATTTTGAAACCAACAGTGAGCCCGACAATCCCGCCGAATGGAAACAACATGCAATTCCGGGCAACAATGAAGAAACCGCGAAATTGGTCGCGCTGAATTGGTTGTTTGATGCGCGCTTTATTATTGACGCGGGTGGGTATCCCGGGCTGCCGGCGGTGAGCAGCGGCAGCAGTATGGATTTGGTTGGCGCGCTCGCGTCATTGGGACGTCAAGACATTTTGCTCGAAGGCGGCTGGATTGCCATTCACAATTTCGGACACAACCGTCCGTTGAATTTTCCGAATGACCGCGTGAATCAAAACGGCGCGCCACTGTCCGCCCAGGAATACGATTTTGGGGCGTTGACACAGTGGGTCTGGTGGGATGCCGCGCTGAATCGCGCCAACACATTGGACGAAATCAATGCGCTGCGCGCGGCGCGCAAAAATGCGGGGCAAGTCATCGCGCACGACCACGCCGCATTCCGCGAATACGAATACTTTGACGCGCTCGCAAAAAAACATCTCGGACGTTCGATTCCCATTATCGCCACCGAAGGCGGTTATCAGGTGGGACGTCGCACCGATTTGCGCTATCCGCGCATCACGCCCGCGCTGCACGCGGACTTGACGGTCGCAATGTTTGAATTCATGCAGCGCGACGCGCCCGATTATTTTTTTGCCGCGTGTCCGTGGCTCTTGACCGGCACGCAAAAAACGCAAGCCAGCGCGTGGTACAGCGATTTTTGGGACCGTACGATTCGTTCCGGCGGACCGCACAATGGTGAGATTCCGCCAATTGCGGTGCCCGATTATCGCGTCGGCGAACGCTTGCCGGTCGTCGCCGCCGTCAAAGCGATGCCCAGTCAATCGCGCGTCGGTCCGCGCATTGCCGCACCACAGCCCGCGCTCGCGCCCGCTGCGTCACCGGCGGCGATGCCCCCCCCCCCACCGCCGTCAAGCGAAGAAAGCATTTATCTCGTTCAACACGGTGATACGCTCGGCTCGCTGGCGAAAAAATTTGGCGTGACACTTTATGCGTTGGCGAACGTGAACGCGCTAAACGAAAACGCGCGGATTATTGCGGGACAACGCCTTGTTATTCCGCCGCCACCACAAGTCAGCGCGCCGCCGGCGCCCGATACAATTTCTGCGACTGCGCCGCCCGCGCCCATTCCCGAATGGTTTAATCCACCACCGCAGCCCGCCGCACCGCCGCCCGTTTATTCACCGCCGCCGCAAGCGCCCGCGCAGCCGGTCTATGTGGCCGACGCCAGCCTCCCGGCGGGTACCGTAC
>CAZXYP010000021.1:0-20552 GCA_964644955.1 uncultured Anaerolineales bacterium
TATAACAAGGTCGTCGCTAAAATTCGCACCATTGAAAAACCATTCATTGCGGCGGTGAACGGCGCCGCGGCGGGCGCGGGCTTGGGCATCGCGTGCGCGTGCGATTTGCGGTACGTATCCGAGAATGCAAAATTTCGCATGGCGTTTATCGGCATCGGACTCGCGCCCGATTCCGGTACGTCGTTTTTACTGCCGCGTATCGTCGGTTTCGGACGCGCGCTGGATATGGCAATCACGAATGAATTGGTGGACGCGCGCGAAGCGTTCGCGTGGGGCTTGGCGAATCGCGTATTTGCGCCGGACGAGTTGATGCCCGCGACATTGGCAGCGGCACACGAACTGGCGAACGCGCCGACGCGCGGCATCGGGTTGACGAAACGCGCGTTCAACCGCGCGCTGGCGAGTGATTTGGACAGCGCGCTGGATTATGAGGCGCATTTGCAAAACATTGCGGTGGAAACCGCCGACCACACCGAAGGCGTGAACGCGTTTCTCGAAAAACGCGCGCCAAACTATCAAGGCAAATAATTTCTGCGCGACGGAATACGCAATACGAATGACAGGATTCGTATTGCGTATTTTTTTCGTCATGTCAAACGGTTACATTTCTTGCCCACGGCTGTTGCAGAGTCGCGTCCGCTGTCATTTCGAACGGAGTGAGAAATCTCAATGTGTGGGGAAAAACGAGATTTCTCACTACGCCTTCGCTCCGTTCGAAATGACATTTGCCTGTCAATAGACTTTGCAACAACCCTGTTTCTTGCCGAAGCGCGCGTTGGGCTTGGGACTTTTGTGATGCGGCGTTCGCGTCACGCGCCGTTTTTGCAAGAGCCCGAAAAATTCGGGAGGGTGGTCGGAGAATTTTTTTGGAGAAATCGTATTTTGTGCTTGCCATCATGGTCACGTCGCATATAATCAACCACGCGCGACACAATGACACGCGGTTTTGAGAGTTTTTTTGAACATGGGAGTGATGCTGAATGATTGGGGCAACAAATTGCTGCGGCTCGGGAGTCGTTCCGAAGACAGCGAAGATTTGCGCGTGCGCAAGCGCTATTTGTTGTTGATGGCGTTGCTGATTTTTCCTGCGGGTTTGGTGTGGGGCGCTATCTACTGGGTGTTTGACGAACGCGCGGCGGCGCTCGCGCCGTGGAGTTATGCTGCCCTTTCCTTGATGAGCATTGCGGTGTTTGCCTTCACCGGAAATTTTCCCCTCTTTCGTTTTTCGGAATTGGCGTTGATTCTGACCGTGCCGTTCCTATTGGGGCTGCTGCTCGGCGGCTTTGTCAATTCGAGCGCGGTTGTCTTGTGGTCGCTGCTCGCGCCGATTGGGGCGTTGGTGTTTGACGGACCGCGTCAAGCCATCAAATGGTTTATTGCGTATTTGCTTTTGATCGTTGCCAGCAGTTTGCTTGTGCCGTACATTCGCACCACAAACAATTTACCGCCATGGGTGCTGCTCGCGTTCTTTTTGATGAATCTGGGCACAATATCGCTGGTGGCGTTTGTATTGTTGTATGTGTTTATTCGTGAGCGTAACACCGCGTTGGCGCAGGTGCGCGTCGAACGCGAAAAAGCCGACACCTTGCTGCTGAATATCTTGCCGCGCGAGATTGCGCCGCGTTTGAAAAACAATCCCGGCACGATTGCGGATGGCTACGCGTGCGCAAGCATTTTGTTTGCCGATATTGTGAATTTTACGCCGTGGTCGGCGGAACTGCCCCCGGAAGAAATGGTGGCAATGCTGAACGAAATTTTTTCGTACTTTGATTCTCTGTTGGAACCGTACGGCGTCGAAAAAATTCGCACCATCGGCGACAATTACATGTGCGTGGCAGGCGTGCCGACGCCGCGTCCCGACCACGCGCAAACGTTGGCGCGGATGGCGTTGGCAATGCGCGAATACATTCGCGGGCGTCCGCCGCGCAACGGCAAGCACTTGGATTTTCGCATTGGCATCAATTCGGGACCGCTCGTCGCGGGCGTCATTGGCACGAAAAAATTCGTGTATGATGTGTGGGGGGACCCGGTGAATGTCGCCGCGCGCATGGAGTCGTATGGTATTCCCGGTAAAATCCAAATCGGACGCGCGACGTACGAACTCATCAAGAATGAATTTGTGTGTGAACCGCGCGGTATTTTGGAAATCAAAGGCAAAGGGAAAATCGCGACGTGGTTTTTGGTAAGCGAAAGAGGTAAATCGCGTTTTGACGCGCTGCCGGAGAGGCAAATAGGGGATGGGGTATGACAAATGCAGTGTTGATTGAATCCGTGCGTACGCCGATTGGGCGGCAGGGCGGGATACTGAGTCAGGTGCGTCCCGATGACCTTGCGGCGTTGGTGCTGCAAGAGGTGGTGAAACGCGCAGGCATTGATGCGGCATTGATTGAAGAAGTCTATCTCGGCTGCGCGAATCAAGCAGGCGAAGACAATCGCAATGTCGCACGCATGGCGACGTTGCTCGCGGGTTTTCCGCAAGAAATCGCGGCGGTGACGTTCAATCGTTTGTGCGCGTCAGGGCTGACCGCCATCAATCAAGCCGCGCGCGCAATCAAAAGCGGCGAAGGCGATGTGTTTGTGGCGGGCGGTGTCGAATCCATGACGCGCGCGCCGTACGCGATGCCCAAAAATGCCGCGCCGTTTCAATCGGGCAATGTGACGATGTTTGACACAACACTCGGTTGGCGTTTTCCGAATGAGCGCATGAAGCAGTTGTTCCCGCTTGAAGCGATGGGCGAAACCGCCGAAAACATCGCCGCAATGGAAAAGGAAATTTCGCGCGCGGCGCAAGACGAATTCGCATTGGCGTCGCATCAACGCGCGCTTGCGGCGATGGACGCGGGAAAATTCGCGCAGGAAATTGTGCCCGTTACCATTCCGCAGAGCAAAGGCGAACCAAAAATCGTGTCAATGGACGAACACCCGCGCCGCGATACGACGCTCGAAAAACTTGCCGCGCTCAAGCCAATGTTTCGCGCGAATGGCACAGTGACGGCGGGCAACGCGTCGGGGATCAACGACGGCGCGGCGGCAGTCGTGTTGATGAGTGAAACAAAGGCGCGCGAACTCGGATTGAAACCGAAAGTACGAATCGTCGCGTCCGCCGCCGCAGGCGTTGACCCGCGCACGATGGGATACGGTCCGGTGCCTGCGACGAAAAAAGCATTGCAGCGCGCGGGCTTGACCATTGACGATATCGGATTGATTGAACTCAATGAAGCGTTTGCGGTGCAAGCGCTGGCGGTGATGAAACACGCGGGCTTTCGCCACGAAATCACAAACGTGAACGGCGGCGCGATTGCATTGGGGCATCCGCTCGGCTGTTCGGGCGCGCGTTTAATGACCACGCTCGTGCATGAAATGGAACGCCGCGCGCCGAATGAAAAACGTCCCTATTATGGTTTGGCGACGCTGTGCGTGGGCGTGGGGCAAGGCGAGACGACGATTGTTGAATGGCTCGACGCGTAATGGCTTCGGGTATAATGTTCCATGGAAATCGAGATCATTTTTACCGCGCATGCCTTACTGAAGTTTGAAATTTTGCGCCGGCATGGAATTGAATTGACGTTGGAGCAAGTGCGACAAATTGTCTTGGCTCCGGTTTCTTTGGAAGAGGATGCACTTGGCAATCCTATTGCTCAAGGACCGCTGGATCCAATGCATGTGCTGCGTGTGGTGTATCGTGAGGAATCAGACGCGCGGCGGATTGTGATTACGTTTTATCCGGGACGAAGGGAGCGCTATGAAAATCAGCTATGACCGTGAGGACGATATTTTAACCGTCGAAATGAACCCTGAAGCGCGGATTGAGCATGCGGAACAATCCGGACCGTTTATTGCGCATTTTACCGAATCCGACCAGATGGTTTTGCTCGAAATATTGAATGCAAGCGAGTTTTTCACTTTTGCTTTGCAGGCGTCTTTACGCAATCAGACCGTTGAATTGCCTGTTGCCGCCCACTAAGACCTATGCCGCGTCCACTTTCCGGAAGAACTCATCTCGACGAATTGACGACCGCGCTGCGCCGCGTCGCTGCGGTCAAGGCGGCATTGGAACTCGACGTCTTTACGCACATTGCGAACGACAACCGCTCACTGCCCGCGTTTTGTCGCGCAACGGGCTTTAACGAACGCGCCGCGCGCTTGCTCCTCGATGCCTTGTCCAACCTGGGCTTGCTCGTGCGGACCGAATTTGAATACACGCTTTCGGCGACGGCGGAAACATTTTTGGTCAAAGGCAAAAAAGAATATCTGGGCGAAGTGCTGCTGGCGCAGTGGGCGTGGGACGCGCGCGGGCAAACGGCGCGCGCCGTGCGCGGCAACAAGCCGCTCAACGCGTGGTTGGAACTCAATCGTAATCTACCGCGCGCGCCGCAAACGTGGTACGACGCGCACGCGGCGCAGCAAGAATTTGCTGCGGTGTGGGAACAAATCGAATTCGAATTTGCGCCCAACGCGCAGTTGAATTTGATTGCGTTCGGGATTGAGGCGGGCTTGCGCGCATTGGGTTTGCTGCAAACATTCACGCGCGCGAAATTGGTCGTGTTGGACCATGCCGCGCAATTTACGCGTCTGCGTCCGGTGGTCGAATCCTTGCAATTGCACAAACGCGTCGAGTATCAGGAAGGCGAATGGCTCGCGCCGCTGCCTGAAGACACGTACGATGTGGTGATGGTGGACACGCTGACCGAAACGCGTTCGATTGAAGAAAACATCGGCATCTTGCACAATGCGCACGAGTCGCTCAAAATGGGCGGCTGGATTCTCTTGCGCGCGGCGATGGAAGAAGATGACCGGCGCGGTCCCGGATTAGTGCCGTTGTGGGCGCTCGATTTGTTGTTGGGAACGGTGGACGCGGATGTGTACACGCGCACCGAATATCGCGGCATGTTGGAAGCGGCAGGATTCTTTCAAATCAAACCGGTTGGGGAACGGCTCAATCTGTGGACGGCGCGTCGGCTGCCGCCCCCCCCCCCACCGCCGCCGGTCGCCGATGTTGCGCCGGATTTTATTCCCGACCCGATTGTGTTTTCGTGAGACCAAAACATTCCACAAAGCAGAAATGCTTTGCGGAATGTTTTATTGTCGCACATACGGCGCGCGCGGCACGCTGTCGGATTCACGCGCAAAGAGTGGTTCGTCCACTGCGTTTATCGTGCCGGCAAAAACGGGCAGACCATTCGTCGCCGTGTATGTTGCCTGCCGGAATTTATTTCTCTTTTCCAATGCTTTGGAAAAAACCGGAAACGCCTTGCCGTTGACGAACGATGTGGAAATATAATCGCCGACCATATAGCCGAGCGTAGTATTCGGCAGCCATTTCAATTTCATGCCGCGCGCGAGGACGATACGTTCGGACCACGTTGCGCCGCCGTCTGTCGAAGTGACAAAACCCACATTCAGTTTACACGTCGTAATCGCACAATTTGTCTCGGGATAAAAATAGTAAGTTAACGCGAGCCGCGCAGTATTCCCCGCCGTATTCGGGTCGGCGGCAATGCCGGGAATGAAATGGTCAACACCCGCGCTTTTTTGGTCGAGCGGAATGCGTTTGACCGTACTCCACGTCGCGCCGTCGGTCGAAGTGGTCATGACAAGATCATTCGCTTTGCAATTCTTGATAAAGCGACAATCTTGCCACACCAAATATATCTTGCCGCCGCCGTCCACTTCTGCCGAAGGCAGCGCGTCCGTACGTAAATCGCCGGCAACGTTGTGGGTGTAGATAGGCGTGATCGTCTGCGGCGCGCTCCATGTCACGCCGCCGTTGGCAGAGCGAACCACTTGCAGATCGCCGTTGAATCCGTAATAAGGAATCACCACCGTTCCGTCCGGAAGCGTAACGGGCTGCACACCCAACCCCGCAGTGCCGCCGGCGATTTTCAAATTCCACGTTACGCCGCCGTCGTCCGAAATGCCAATGTGAATGACGCCGCCCCCGTTTGCATCGTCCCACGCCGCGTAACAATTGCCGTAATACGGACTTGACGCGGTGTTGTCGCACGCAATCCAATTTTTGTCATAGCCGTCACCCGGTCCGTCAATCAAAATCGGATTGCTCCATGTCAAGCCGCCGTCGGTGGAACGATGCGCCAACACACTTTGTCCCACATTTTGCAAGCCGAGCGTATTGGCAATCCAAACATCGTGCTTGGCGTCATACGCAATGGACGGGTCGCTGATGCGCGCATACGCGCCGCCTGCAAACGATGTGGTGTTGGGCAAAAAACCATTTGCCCATGTTGCGCCGCCATCGGTCGAAGTTGCCCAGCCGATGTTGGACGCGCCGCCGTCATAGAAACGTCCGGTCTGAAACACCGCGACGATGGTATTGCCATACGCAAACGAATCGGGTTCGACCTGGGTACGGTGTTGGCTCGACGCATTGGTATAGAGATCGCGGCTGAGGCGCGTCAGGGAAACAGCCGCAAACGCTGTTTGTGTCAAGCACAAAAGGATTGTCGTCGCGAGCAAAAAACTTGCAAGGCGAAGCAATTTCATTTCAACTCCCGAATTCGGAATTATTGGCGAGGCGGTCCTGCAAAATGATTTCGAGCGCGTTCAGGTCGCCGAGCCAACGCTCGACGCGCACACCCGCGCGTTTCAATGCGGCTTCGGTTTCCAAACTGACTTGCGCGGTGTCGCCCACAATCGTGACGCGTCGCGCGCGCAGCGCTTCTTGTTCCGAAAAGCCAAAGGCGACGTCAAAGCGCGCGAGATAATGCCGCAGTAAAACGAGTTGATGCCATTGCGCGTGTCCGTGCCTGCCCAACAATACAAAATGACGGAAGGGAAAACGCGGCGGAGGGGGGGGGGATGCGCCGCGGGCAGCGGGAGGTAGTGTTGGTTCGCCGCGCGCGAACGGCGGTAGCGCGGCGAGCGCATCCAGAGTTTGTTGGCGCACGCCGCTGCGCGCCGAGAGCCACGCGTCCGCTTCGGGTCCGTACAAAATCCACGGACAGAACGCGTACACAAAATCGGGCAGCGGCGCGCCATGGGGCAAACGCTGCGTGCGGAACATTTCAAACAATGCGGCGTGGTATTGCGCGTGATACGTGTCGTCAATTTTTGGATAGCGCGGGTCGCCGGCGTTGCCGTACTGCCAACCGCATTCCCCGGCAATGAACGGCGGCACGAAACCGAGCTCGCGTTCAAACACCGGCGCAAATTCCAAAAATTGCAAAATGCTGTCCGGATCGTCGTTCAACGTCGCGCCCGGATGGTCGCGTTGATTCAATTCGTCGTACGGATAATCGGGCGGATGATTGCCGCCGTACGGATGCGGACAAAACCACATGCGCTCAATAACATTTTTCGCGCCGAGCGACTTTAATTCATGCAGCACGGCTTCCAGCTCTTCGACGTGCAAAACTTGCAGACCGGGGAAGCCGTCTTCATTCGCTACACGCGCGGCATGTTCGCACCAGCGCGCAGTGAAAACGCGCGGCTTGGGCAATTCATCGCGCCATTCGTGCGGACTCGACGGTTCGTTAAAAATTTGCACGTACGCGGGCAAATTCATGGCGCGCAGATAGCGCACAAAGCGCGCAAAGTCCAGCACGTTGTCGTCAATGTGACACAACCAGCGCGTGATCGGCAAGATGCCTTGTGTGGCGACGGCGTACGCCGCGCGTCCGAGGTCTTGTTCGGCGGTGTGCGGAATCAAACACCACGTCGCGCGCATTCGCGTCAAGACCGGCACGGCGCGTTCGAGCATGGAGGCAGACAAGTCAAAACCCAAGTGCATGCCGATGCCGTTGTCGCGGGGAGGACGGGGGAAAATCAAGGATAAAAGCAAAAGGCGGAAGGATGAAGCAAAGGACGAATCAGCGAGTTTCATCCTTTATCCTTCATCCTTCCTCCTTTGTCAGCGCGGTATGATGAGTTTCTGTCCCGCGCGAATTTTTGCGCTCGCATCGAGATTGTTGGCGCGCAGGATGGCGTCCACGGTGGTGCCGAATTTTTTGGAAATGCCCCACACGGTCTCGCCTTGCTGTACGGTATAGGTAACGCTCGCGGATGGTGGGTCGGATTCAGGCACAGGCAGTTCGGGTTTCGGTTCGGGCGCAGGCAATTCCGGTTTTGGTTCGGGCGCAGGCAATTCCGGTTTTGGTTCGGGCGCAGGCAGTTCGGGTTTCGGTTCCGGTGCGGGCAGTTCGGGTTTCGGTTCCGGTGCGGGCAGTTCATTTTCCGGCGTTGGCGCAATTACAATCGGCGTCGCTTCGGGTGATTCCGCCGCGTCCCAACTGAATTTGCGTTCAAAGAACGGAATACTCGCGACGGTATCAATCGTCAATTGTTTGGTGCCGAGCGGACCGAACCACCAGGAATCGGCTTGTCCGTCGGCTTGAATCCACGCGGTACAGCAAAACAATTCATCCATCAACGGCGAACCGTCCGACAATTTGCCAAAGCGAAACCACTCAAACATTTCGCGCGTGAAATCGGCGTGCCATTCATCGGGCAGTTTCGGATAACGCAAATCTTCTTCGACTTGCCACTGCCAGCCGCCTTCGCTGCCAATCATCGGCAGGCAAAAACCGAGCGAGTCGGTCATCCATTTTTTGAAAACGTGGACGCGCAGCACGGCGGTATCGTCATCAAAAATCGTGTCGCCCGGATTTTTTTTCGTTGCGCGCAATTCATTCAAGTCGTCGAACGGCATCGAGAATTTGTATTTGGCGTACTCTCCGGGCGTGACCGGAATGCCTTTTTGATTCACGTCATCATACGGATACGTTGGCGGATGATTGCTGCCGTAATTGTGGACACAGAACCATGCCTTTTGCCACAACGGATGTGCGGCGCCGCCTTCCACCGCGTGGAATGCGGCAAGCCATTCGTCGTCGCCCAAGACGCCGCCCATGCCCGGCATCCCGCCCGCGTTGAATACACGTGCCGCCGCGTCCGCCCATTTTTCGCCAAAGCGCGGAATGTCCGGTTGTTCATTTTTCCATTCGCGTGAATCGCCGGGCTCGTTAAAAATTTGCATGTACGCGGGAATGCCCAAATCGAGCAGCGTCTTGACGCCGGTTTCCCAATCAATGAACGGCTTGTCAATTTTGCACACGAGACGGCAGACGGGCATGATGCCCGCGTCCCAACACAGCCGCGCAGCGGCGCCGATTTGAGTCCAGTCCTGACCCGCAATCAATGTCCATTTCGCGTTGATTTGCCGGAGCCATTCGACGCCTTGCGAAATGTGCGGTTTGTTGTCCGTTTCCACAAGGTCGAGCCGAAAGTGCAAGCCGATGCCGTTATCATTTTTTGGGCGGGGAAATTCGCGAAGATTCATGGCGACTCCTTTTGGAGACTGGCGATTGGAAATTTTGGATTCACGATGTTTGACAAGTTGCAGATTGCGCAATACGCACAATGCAATGCGCCAAACGATTCTAGCACAATTCCGGGTTCACGGGGCAACAGTGATTCGGGCAAGGGTCAGCGCGGTTTCGCCGTTGGGCGCGGACAACGGCGCGCCGTCCGCGCGGCGATAGGCGACGATTTGCAGCGCGTATTCGCCCGGCGCGAGCGGTTTGGGCAATGCCAACGCGCGGCGCATTGTCGTCGCGCCGCGGGGAATGGACGCGTCTTGCTGCGCGATTTTGTTGCCCGCTGCGTCGGCGACGCGTAACGAATAACTGTAGGCATCATTCCCCGCGTTCCAACCGAAACGCGCGAACGCGAGCGTCGGTCTTGTATCGGAATCAAACGCGGCGTAATTCAGGCGTAACAATAATTCTTGTGAATACACTTGCGGCGCGAGTTCGAAATCGGTCTCGTTGCCGCGCGCAAAATATTCAAGTCGTGTGTTGCCGAAATTTTGGTCGGTCACAACATAATCGTTGCCGTATTCGTTGGCGATGCGGTCTTCGATGAGCCGTCCTTGCTTTTGATACGCGAGCAGCCATGCGCGCGCGTTTTCGTGGCGCAAGCGCGCAAGGTCCTGACTCATTACGTCCTTGTGTTTCAACCACGTTTCGGCAGGAACCTCATACACGTTCAACGGCGCGCCGCGATAATACGTTTCCAAATAACCGATTTGCCACGGATAGACCGCATACACCAAATCGTTTTCGGCTGCGTATTTTTCCATCTCTGCAATCAACGGGCGATAATCTTCGTCCGCGTAACGCTCGACGGTATAAAAATCAAACAATGCGAACGCGCACGCCAAAGCGATAAGGGCAGTCGCGGCATAACCCAAAACGCGCTGCCGTTCAAATAACGCGACAATGCCGTTGGCGACCAATACCCAAAAAAACGGCGCGACGAACAACAACAAGCGTTCATAACGCAGCGGATGAAACGGATAGAGGAGGTTGACGAGAAAACCGAGGGTCAGCGGAATGACCAGATAGATGGCGGTCAGCGGCAAAGCGGACGCGCTGAGCGTAGAGTGTTCAAGAGGGTGTGATTTGTTTGCGGTGGTTTGGGACGTGGCGCTCAAAATGATTCCCAACACGACGACGAGCGCAAACAGAATTGCGCCCCACGCGAGCCACGTCCAAGCGCTCACATGTCCGACGGAAAACGCGACCAAATGCTGCGCGAAATACGTGAACGGGTCGAGACGCGTGTACTGTTCAATGCCGACTTTAGCCGTCACATACGCATACAGTTTCGGACCGGCGTACAATACCCACGGCAGGTACAACGCGCCGATGACGAGCCAGCGTACAACCCACGCGCGCAGATTGATTTCCTGCCGCGCGCGAAATTTAAGGTAAAGGACGACGGCAATTTGCGCGGCGATGAGGAACGCGGCAAAGTATTGCAGATACAGCAGCGCGGCAGTCAATACGACATAAAGCAAATCTGCAATTTCGATGTTCGATGTTCGATTTCCGATTTCCGGTTCGAAAATTTTCAATTGGGCGGCGACCGATGCCAACGCCAAAAACATCACCATGCCGTACATTCGCACTTCTTGCGAATAAAAAATTGACAGCGGCGCGATGGCAAGGAGAAATGCCGCGACCACACCGACGCGCGCGTTATATAATTTTTTCGCGACGAGGTAGAGCAGGGGAATGGATGCAACGCCGATAACCCCCGAAAGCAGACGCAGCACGGCGACATCTTTGCCCAACGCCGCAATCCACAGCTGCAGCAGTGCGTAATAGAGGGGGGGGTGAATGTCTATCGCCGTGCGCGCAATCATGTCGCCAAAAGCGCGCGTGGCAAAAAAAACGCTGTATCCTTCATCCCACCACAGCGGTTGAAAATCGAGTTGGAGCACGCGCAAAATCGCGGCGAGTACGACAGTGCCAAGCAGCAGGGCGCGCGTCGAGGGGATGGCTTTCAAGAGGCGATTCACAAAAAGAGGCGTTCATGCGGCAGACGGCACGAACGCCTCTTTCTCTTTGACCGGAAATAGCCTATTGCATTTGCGTATATATCCAGTAGCGTCCGCCGTTGCCGAAATTCACCGGAATGTCCGGGGATATGGCAGTCAGGTCATCCGCAGATTTTACAAAGCGGATAACAATTCCGGTTGTGCCTGCGCGCAGTGGGTCTACCAAATCCAATTTTCCGTTATTGATGACGGGGTTTTCAAAGCTGCCCGAGAGCTTGCAATTCCCGGCGGTTGACACAGATACCGGATACGTTGCAGTGACGAGGGGCTTACCTGCGCCATCTTGGAGCAATCGCCCGCTCCCATCAAAAGCGGCAAACCATATGCCTTCCATCGGGGCTTTACCTTTTTTGACATTCACCGCAATTTCAAAAATGCCCTCTTGCTCACACAAAAACTGGCTGGTCACATTCACCGCGAAAGCCGGTTTTGGCGCTTCGGTTGGCGCGGGGGGTTGTGTTGGTTTCGGCGCGGCGGGTTTTTTCGTCGGCGCTTTGGTCACCGGAACGGGTTCCTCTGTAGGCGGTTCTTGCGTTGGTTCCGGTTCCTCGGTGGGTTCCGGCTCTTCGGTTGGCGGAATTTCTTTGGTCGCGGTTGCGCGCGGCTTGGGCGTAAACGTCGGGCGAATGCGTCGCGTTGACGTGGCGGTCGGCTCGTTTTGCGCCACAAATGGCGCGCCGCCGCATCCGGTGATGCTCGCCGAGACCGCAAGGACGATGAGCGTTAGGATAAAAAACTTGTTCAATCAGACCTCCGCACAAAATTATAACTGTGTTGCGGATAAAGACCAAAGCATACCCAAGTGGCTATTGACGCTTCGCACGAGAATATGATACCTTTTGCCCGATGAACGGAACGACGGAGTTTTTGTTGCGCGCGCAAAACACGGATGGCGGCTGGGGTTATAGACCCGATGGCATGTCGTATGCGGAACCCACGGCGGCGGTGATATTGGCGCTCTCACAGGACGCTGAGAACGCGGCAGCGGTTCAACGCGCGCGCGCGTGGTTGAAACAATGGCAGCACGCAGACGGCGGCTGGGGCATTGCGCCGATGGATACGGAAAGCGGTTGGATGACCGCGTGGGCGGTGTGGGCTTTGGCACAAGCCGATGCGGACGCGGCACAGCGCGGCGCGCGGTGGCTCTTGAACGCATCCGGTTTTCGTATCACCGACGCGCCGCAGGTCCAAGCGGTTCAACAAGTTTTGAAAATCAATCCGGCGGTTACGGGCTGGGCATGGCAGCCCGGCGACGCCGCGTGGGTTTTTCCGAGCGCGCTGACGTTGTTGGCATTGGATGCCGCGCAAATGCGCGACCATCCGCGCGTGCAAGAAGGGGTTGCTTATCTGCTCGACCGCGCGATTCCGAATGGCGGCTGGAACATTGGCAATCCGTTTATGGTCACCGCCAACATGCCGCCAACCGTCGAAGGGACCGCGCTCGCGTTGTTGGCGCTGTATGCGCTGGGCATCGAGAATGAAACGACGCGCCGCGCGCAAAGGTGGCTCGCGCAAGAAAATTTTACGCCGACCGCGTTCGAGTGGGCATGGCGCGCGTGGTATTGGAAAACGCGCGGCGCGTCGTTGGAACGCGCGCGCGCGGCGTTGAACGCACTGCAGCGCGCCGACGGCAGTTGGGACGGCAATCCGTTCACAACCGCCGTCGCGCATTTGGCGCTTGGGATTGAGAAAGTCAGATGAAACTTTCGCGCCGAGATTTTTTTCGGCTGGCGTTAGGCGGCGGAATCCTAGCCGGCAGCGCGGTCGTGTACGAACACACCAAGGATATCGGCTTTGACAAGTGGGCGCGCTGGATGCTGCGCGGGCAAGCGGCGCGTTTTGCGGCGGCGTCGCGCGTCGCGTTGGCTGCGGCGCCAACGTATGACGCCGACCTCGTGAGCGCGGTGCGCGCGATTTGGCGCGACGCAAACGGACCGGATTTGCAAAATGCGAATGTGGTTATCAAACCCAATCTGGTGGATTTTGTGCCGGGGCGTCCGTGCTACACGATGCCGCAAGTGACCGAAGCTTTGATTCTTTTCTTGCGCGAGGAAATGCGCGTCAAAAAAATTGTCGTCGGCGAAGGCATGACGTTTCGCCGCGACCCGCATGCGATTTTGCTCGACACGGGCTATCGCGCAATGCTCGAGCGTCTTGGCGTCGAATTTGTGGAATTGAATTACGACGACATGGTAAAAATTCCGCTGCGCGGCGGGTACGCCAAAATGGATTCGTTGTTTATGGCGCGCACAGTGGCGGACGCCGACGCTTTGATTTCTGTGCCGAAAATGAAAACGCATCACTGGACGCGCATTTCGGTGAGCATCAAAAATTTGTTTGGCATCGTGCCGGGTATCAAGTACGGTTTTCCCAAAAATACAATTCATCTGAAAGGCATTGACGCGTTTCTCGCTGAACTAACCGATTCACTGCCGACCCCCAAACGATTCGCGTTGGTGGACGGCATCGTGGGTTCGCAAGGCGATGGACCGCTTTTCGGGACGGCGGTGCCGAGCGGCGTGTTGGTAGGGGGGGGGGATTTTTTGGCGGTGGATGCGACGTGCGCGCGGTTGATGGGGCTTGACCCGGCAAACATCAACATTCTCACGTTTATGAAGTGGGCGGGGTTGGGGCAAATGGATTCTGACAGAATCGAATTGCGCGGCGCGGCATTGGATTCGCTCCGCAAAATGTACGAACCCGCTCCGGCATTATGAACAAGGGCACGCGTTTTTTTGCGCTTGCACTCGGAATTACGTTGTTGGCGTTTCTCTTGCGCGTGTATCGCCTCGACGCGCAAAGTTTTTGGTGGGATGAAATTTTTTCGATTTCGATTGCGGGTTTGCCATTTCCCGATTGGCTGTTGTATGTGCTGACCGAACGTTCGAATCCGCCGGGTTATTATTTCTTTTTGACGCTGCTGCTGCCGTTCGGAACGCAAGAATTTTTTGTGCGGTATCTGTCCGTCATGTCGGGGACTACGTCTGTGGCGTTGATGGCGCGGTTGGGCGCGTTGTTGGGGGGCGCACGCGTCGGAGTGATGGCGGCATTGTTGATGGCAGTGTCGCCTTTTTATGTGTGGTACGCGCAGGAAGCGCGCATGTACGCGCCGCTCGTGTGCCTCGTGCTTGCGTCGAGTTGGGCATTTCTCGAATTGGTGCGGCGACCGCGGGCGCGGGTGGCATTGGCATTGTTTGTCGGTGCGGTCTTTGGTTTGAGCCTGCATTATTTGTTCGGTTTGTATCTGTTGACGCAGTTGGTGTTTCTGCTCCTTTCGCGCGGGCGGTATCCGCGCGCGCTGCATTTGTGGGTCTGGGCAACCTTTTCTGCCGGCGCGTTGTTTGTCATGTGGCTTGCGGGGATGATGTTGATTCCACAGCCCGGACGTCCGAATTTGGATTGGATTCCGAACGCGCAGTGGTACGACCCTGCGTTGACATTTTACAGCGCGCTGTTGGGCGCGAGTGCGGAACCGACGATTTGGGGAAATTGGGTCACGCCGCTGGTGGGGCTTGGGTTAGCCGTTTTTGGCGGCGTCATGTTTTGGAAACCGCGCACGCGCGAAAAGGTGCGTTTTTTGTTGACGTGGCTGCTGCTGCCGTGGGCGTTTTTGTTTTTGCTTTCGATTGTGATGCCGCGCCGTTCGTTGTATGTGGACCGGTATCTCGCGGCATTTCTTTTGCCGCTGTTGTTGTTGATGGCGCTGGGATTCGGCGCGTTGTATGCACGACATCGCGCGGCTGCCTTCGGAGCTGCGGCAGTGATGTTTGCGCCGATGCTGTTTTCTTTGACGAACATGTACGCCGCGCCGCGTTATGCGCGCGATGATTGGCGCGGCGCGGTGGCGTTCCTTTCACAAAACATGCAGGCGCGGGACGCGGTGGTGTTGGATTTGAGTTTGGAACTGCCGTTTGATTTTTACAATACCCAAAAAGTGCCGCGTGTCGAACGTCCCTTTGCCGACGACCCGCAAATGAACGTTTGGTTTGAAAACAATGTGGCATTCAAGAATCATTCGGCGGTGTGGCTCGTGACGACGGCATTGCCCATTAACGTGCATCGGTTTTATCCCGACGAAGCGGGGCAACGCGCGTTCGCGGAACAAGACGCGTTCAAACGCGCGATGGATAGGCGATACAAGATTTTGCAGACGCAGTGGTTCCCAGGACTCGTGTTGACAAAATATCAGGTGACGCCATGAAATGGGCAAGGGTCGCGCGCGCGGCGGCAGCGGTCATTGTGGTCGGCTGGTTGTTTGTTGTCGTCGTCAGTTACTATTTCGTACACAAACCGTTTGCCCCCGGCGATTTTTTTGCGCTGCCGGGAATCGCGCGCGATTTATTTGCCCAAGAGTTTTCCGTGACACCCGCGTCGTTGGCGAATGTGTTGGGTGACATGTTGGTCGTCGCGCTGTTGATTTTTTTTGCGAGCGCGTTGGGACATTTTTTTCTCCGGCGCATCGCGTTCGATTCGGCGTTGGAAGCGATTGTGTTGTACTGCGGGATTGGGTTGGGCGCGTTGGGTTTGGTGGTGTTTGCGTTGGCGGTGTTGGGCGTTGTGAATGGTTGGGTGTATGGGGCGCTGGTGTTGGGCGGTTTTGTTTTGCTCCGAAACGACGCAATCGCTGTGCTGCGCAATGGGCGCGCGATTGCGCTGCCGCGCGCAGCGCGCGGGGAAAACGCGTTGGCGCTGTTTTGCGCGCTGGCATTGGGTATCACATTTTTGCTATCATTTGCGCCGCCGTGGGGTTGGGACGGAATTCAATATCATCTCATTACGCCCAAGTTGATTCTGCAAAATGGGCGCGTCACGATTCCGCCGGACAATCTTTCGCTCAACAATCCGAATCTGGTCGAGATGCTTTTTCTCGCGGGCATGGTGTTGAAAGGCGACGGCGCGGCGCAGGCGCTGCATTGGATTTTTTTGCCGCTGACGCTCGGCGCGATGTTGATGTTTGCGGCAAGATATTTTTCATGGCGCGCGGGTTGGCTCGCCGCCGCGCTTTTGTGCGCCGTGCCGACGGTGCTGCTCTTGTCCACGTGGGCGTACAATGATTTGGCGCTCACGTTTTTTACATTCACCGCGTTTGTGTATGTCTTGCGCGCGCGGGAAACGCGGCAAACGCGTTTTTTGATTCTCGCGGGCGCGCTGTGCGGTTTCGCGTTTGGGGAAAAGGTGACGGCATTTTTTGTGCCGCTCGCGCTCGCGGTGTTGTTGATGCGGCGGGAGCGCGCGGCTGTGCGCGACGCAGCGATTTTTTTGGCAATCGCGTTCGCGCTCGGCGTACCGTGGTGGCTGCGGAATCTTGTTCTGGTCGGCAATCCGATTTATCCGTTTGTGTTTGGCGGACGGTATTGGGATGCGTTTCGCACGGCGTGGTACACGCGTTTTGGTTCGGGTTTGATCCGACGCCCGTGGGAATTGTTGTGGGTCCCGTGGACGATGACGATTCAGGGCACCCAAAGTGGATTGTTTCAAGGCACGTTAGGTCCGCTTTTGTTGGCGCTGCTGCCGTTGAATCTGCTTCCATCGCAAACACCGGAAAACGCGTCCCCCCCCCCCACGCGCGCAATGTGGTTTTTTGTCGCCGCGCTGTATCTGCCGTGGCTGCTCGGCGTGGCGCAATCGGAACTGCTGTGGCAATCGCGGCTGCTGCTGCCCGCGTTTCCGTTGTTGGCGCTGCTCGCCGCGCGCGGTTTGGAAAAACTGAGTGCGTTGGAATGGAAACAATTTTCCGCCAAACGATTTGCATCGCTGGTTATCGCCGTTGTTTTCGGAATTTCGGCGGTGAGTTATACGCTCGCGTTGTTGAATGACGGCGTAGTGAATTATTTTTTGTTTGCGCCTGCCGCACGCGAAAAATATCTGGTGGAGAAATTGGGCGCGCATTATGCCGCCGCGCAGTGGGTGAATGCAAATCTGCCGCGCGACGCGAAAATTTTGTTTTTGTGGGAGCCGCGCACGTACTATTTTGAACCGTATGCGGAAGCGGACGCGATATTGGACCGGTTCGCGCATTTGCGTTATTTGTATCCAGACGTAGAGAACTTGACGCGCGCGCTCGTGCGGGGCGGCTACACGCATGTGTTGTTGTATCGCGAAGGGTTGGACAATTTGCTGCAAACGGGGTATGACCCGATTACGGCGGACGATTTGAATGTTTTGAGCGAATTGGTTGCCCAAGAACTCGAGCCCGTGAACGGGCGCGCGGACTTGGGGCTGACGACGCGCAATGGGCGTCCCGCGCTGGAACGCGCTGCCAAAGAGCCGTACGCGATTTATAAAATCAAGACGCCATGAAAACGGATTGGAGATTGTTGGGTATTTTGCTTGTCGCGTCATTTCTGCGCGTGCTGCAATTGGACGCGCGCAATGTGTGGTACGACGAGGCGTTTGCGATTTTGTACGCGCAAAAATCGTTCGCGCAGATGTGGTACGGCACGGTGACGCAGGTACGGGGCGCGGCGGCGGATGTGCATCCGCTGTTTTTTTATGCGCTACTGCACGCGTGGATGGACGCGGTGGGACAGAGCGCGTTCGCCGCGCGTTTTTTGTCGGTAGCGTTTGGCGTGGCAACCGTTGCGGTGCTGTATCGTTTGGCGCGTGAATGCTTCGATGCGCGCATTGCATTGTTCGCGGCGGTGATGGTGGCGCTCGCGCCGTTTCCGATAGCGTACGCGCAAGAGGCGCGGATGTACGCGCAGTTGGGATTTTTTGCCGCGCTGTTTGTGTTGGCGTATGTGATGTTGGAAAAAACGAAACGACGCGCGTGGTGGATGGTGTTTGTGGCGAGTGGGGCGGGGATGTTGTATTCGCACAATCTCGCGGTTTTTTTGGGCGCGGCGTTGGCATTGTGGATTCTGTGGCGCGCCCTCCGCAAGCGCAATCTCCAATCTCTAGTCTCTTTTTCGCTGGCGGGCGCGGCGGTGCTGCTTTTGTGGTCGCCGTGGTTGATGCTCTTGCCGAGCCAGTTGGGAAAAATTCAGCAGGCGTATTGGATTGGACGTCCCGATGCGCTGACGGCAACGCAAACGGTGTTGTCGTTCACGACGGGCTTGGACAATGCGCGCGTGCCGCCGCTGCTCGTGCCGTTCGCGCTGGCTGCGGCGGTATTGCTTTTGGTGTTGTTGCTTTTGCAAATCGCGCGCGGCGGGTGGCGCGATGCGCGTGTGCAGTTTATGGCGCTGCTCGCGTTTTTGCCCCCGCTGATGATTTTTGTGGTATCGCAGTGGCGTCCGGTGTATATCACGCGCGCGTTGATGCCTTCGTTCTTGATGCTGCTGCTTTTGACGGCGTGGCTGTTGACACGCGTGCCGCGCGGGATGGCATACATTGTATCGGGCGTATTGATTGTGTTGTGCGCGTTGTCCTATCTTTTCTATTTCACGTATGCGGATTTCCCGCGCCCGCCGTTCCGCGACGCGCTGGCGTATTTGCGAACGCAGCTGCGCGCGGGCGATGTGATTACACATGACAACAAGATGACGTTTTTTCCGATGTACTATTACGCGCGCGCGCTTCCGCTGGCGCAAAACTTTATCATGGACCCGCCGGGCGCGGGCAGTGATACGCTGGCGTATCCGACACAAGCGGCGTTGGGATTGTTTGCGCTGTCGCGCGACGACGCGTTGAACGGACGCGCGCGCGTGTGGTTTGTGGTGTTTCGTGAGGCGCGCGAAGAATCGCTGCAAGCGGCAAATTTGGAATGGCTAAAGAGCCATTACACCCTGCGGCAGGAAAAAATGTTCAATGACCTCGAACTCTATCTCTTTGAAAAATAGTATCGCGCGCATTGACCCGGCTTGGCGTTGGGCAATCGGCGTGTATTTTGGCGCGCGCGTGTTTTATACGTTGTGGTCGGTGGTGGTGATGCTGCTCGCGCCGACGATTCTGCAAAATTTGAATTTGTTCGGCGTGCCGCTGGTTGCGTATTTTGATGTGGCGACAAGCGAACGGTATGTGTATGCGCGCACGGTGAACGGACAAGCGCTGACGTTTCGGAACGCGGGCGATGGAATGATGCGCGATGTGGAGACGGACAGTGTGTGGTCCTTGCGCGAGGGGCGCGCGGTGCAAGGCAAATTCACGGGCGCGCCATTGCAAACGGCGACCTATACGACGGAAGATGTATTTCCCTATCGCGGCGTCGCGGCGGAAAAAAATCCATTGCTCGGCGTGTGGCAGCGGTTTGATACGAATTGGTTTTTGAAAATCGCACAGCGCGGTTACGCGGGTGATGACGGCAGTACGGTGTATATGCCGTTGTATCCGCTGTTGATTCGCGCGGTTGGCATCGTCTTATTGGGAAATGATTTGTTGGCGGCGCTGCTCATTTCAAACGTTGCGCTGGTTGTCTCACTGTATTTGTTGTATCGCGTGACGGATGAATTGTTTGACGCGGCGTCGGCGAAACGCGCGCTGTTGTATGTGGTGATTTTTCCGACTGCGTTTTTTTGGTTCGCGGCGTACACCGAGTCATTGTTTTTCATGTGGGCGTTGGCGAGTTTGTTTTTTGCGCGGCGAGAAAAATGGCTTGTCGCAAGTGTTTGCGGCGCGTTGGCGGCGCTGACGCGTTTGCAGGGCGTGTTGATGCTTGTGCCGCTCGCGTATTTGGTGTGGGCGCACGCGGCGGAGCGAAAATTTCAAATCACGCGCGCGGTTTGGCGCGCATCGCTGCCGCTGCTGTTGCTTCCGTTGGCGACGCTTTCATTTCTTTTGTTTAGTAATTTGTCGCTTTTGGAGTCGTATGAGGGCGAATTGCATGCGCGCTTTGTGCTGCCGTGGGAAAATGTGTGGTCGGATGTGGTGTTGATTTTGCAGCAGCAAGCGAGTCTCGTGGATGTGGCGAATTTGGTCGTGACAGTTTTGTTTGGCGCAATGTTGGTTCTGGTGTGGCAACGTTTGCCGCGCGAATACGCGTTGTATGCGCTGGTGATGTTTCTGGCGCCGCTGTTTCGCATGACGACGACGCAGCCGTTGGTGAGTATGCTGCGTTATGTGTTGGTGTTGTTTCCGGTGTTTATGCTGTGGGCGGGGTGGGGCAACAATGTGTGGGTGAATCGCGCGGTGGTGTATGTTTCGTTTCCGTTGAGTTTGTATTTTAGCGCGCAGTTTTGGTTGTGGGGGTGGGTGGCGTGAGGGGGAGCGTGGAGATTGGAGACTGGAGATTGGGCGATTGGGGGGATTTTTGATT
>CAZXYP010000021.1:20652-25880 GCA_964644955.1 uncultured Anaerolineales bacterium
TTCCGTATGCGTTGGGGTATTGGAACGCGCGCGCGGGGACGGAATACTCGGGGCTGTTGGTGAATCTGAGCGATGTGACGTATTACGTGGCGATGCAGTTGGGCATGGCGGGCGAATGGTTGTATCGCATCCGGTTCACGGCGGAACCGCATGACGGCGCGTTTTTGTACACGTTCTATTTGGCATTGGGACAGCTCGCGCGGCTTTTGGGCATGAACGCGGAAATGATGTGGCACGTGTCGCGCGCAGGTATGAGTTTCTTGATGTTTCTCGGGGTGTACGGATTCATCGCGTACTTTATCGAAAAGCCGAATTGGCGGCGGGTTGCTTTTTTATTGGCTGTGTTGGGCGCGGGCTTTGATTGGTTTGCGCTGCCGTTCGATGCGGCGGACCCGGCAAGCGGTGTGCCGTTGGATTTGCGAATGCCGGAAGCGCATCTGTTTTTTAGCGCGTTCACCTATCCGCATTACAGCGCGGCGATTTTGTGCATGGTCGTTGTATTTTGGTGCGCGCTGCGCGGCTTGACGGAAAGCGTGTCAACGCGCACGTGGATTCTCCTGGCAGTCGGCGGCGCGCTGGCGAATCTCGGACTCGTCTTGGTGTATCCGTTATTGATTTTTTTGACGGCGGGCGTGTTGGGAATTTTTTTGATGGCATTGATGTGGCGCGCAAAAAAAATCTTGTGGCGTCACGCGTTTTGGCTAAGCGCGTTTTTTTTGCCCGCGCTGCCGCTGCTGGTGTATTACCAACGCGTGTTGGCGACGAACGAAATCATTCGTTTGTGGAATGAGCAGGTCGTGACGTATTCGCCCAATGTCGCGCATTATCTTTTGACCTACGGGTTGTACCTTGTTCCCGCGCTGTGGAATTTGTGGCGTGTGCGATTTGGGGATGAGGCGCAAACGCCGCGCCGGATGTTTTTGTGGATTTGGCTCGGCGTGGTGGCAATGTTGTTGTACGCGCCGTTGAACGCGCAGCGTCGTTTTGTCGAAGGCGTGCAAATTCCGTTGGCGATTGTGGCGACGCTTGGGTTGTGCGAGACGGCGCTGCCGCGCGTGCGCGCAACGCGTTGGTTTCAAAATGTGGCGCGGCGCCCGGGCTACAGCATCGCGGGTTTGCAGCGCTTGCTGGTCATTTTGTTTTTGGGCATTGCCGCGCTGTCGAGTTTCTTTTTGTACACGAGCGCGGTCTTGACGAATATAGTTTTGCAGCCGTATCCGTTTTTTCGCCCGCGCGCTGAATTGGCGGCGATGGATTGGCTGCGCGCCAACGCCGGACGCGAGGACGTGGTGTTGGCGACATATTACGCGGGCGCATGGCTGCCGTATCGCGCCGGCACGCGCGCGTATATCGGACAGTATTACGAGACCGTGCATTTTTTTGAAAAATTTCGCGCGGTGGAAAAATTTTTTGATGCAAACGCCGATGACGCGACGCGTCAAGACTTTTTCCGTGCGACGGGCGCGGCGTATGTATTTTACGGTCCGGCGGAACGCGCGGCAGGAGACTGGGACCCGGCACACGCGGAATGGTTGGAGCGCGTGTATGGAAATGACACGACATTCGTGTATCACTACAAGCCCTGAGGACGTGATGAACGATTCAACGAAAACACGTGCGGTATGGCGTTGGGGCGTCGGCGGGGTTGCGCTGGCGACAATGTTGATTGGACTCGTGTTGCTGCTGACCGCTGCCGGTTTTTTGGGGGTGTCGCCGTTTGACGACAATGCGCGCGCGCTGGCGCTGAGCGCGGTCTTGATGGGAGCAGGCGGCGTCGCGTTGTTCTGGCTGTGGCTGCGGCGCAGTGCGACGGGCGCGCGCGAAAACGCGTGGCGCGAACGGCTTGTCACGCGGCTGCGCGAATGGAATGCGCGTGATGACGCGCTGAATGCAAAGCAGCGCGCGCTAACGTTGGTGGCGGTGAGTGTGTTGGGATTGTTTTTTGAATTGGTACTGATTCGGCTGCTCGGTTCGGAAATCAAAGTGTTTGCGTTTTTGAAAAACGTCGTATTGATTGCGGCGTTTCTCGGCTTGGGGTTGGGTTTTTTTATTGCGCCGCGCCGCACCGGATTGCTGCCGCTGTTTTTGCCTGCAAGTGTGTTGTTGATGTTGACAGTTGTGTTGGGGGGCGCGAGCGGCTTGTTGACCAAAACGGTGTTGCCGGGCAGTGAAGAATTGGTGTTGTTGGGGCTGAGTTTTCGTTTTCAACAATCCATGTCTGTTTTTTTAACCGCGCTTTCATGGCTTCCGTATTTCGCGCTGACATTATTTTATTTCGTGTTTGTGGTGTTGGTGTTTATTCCGCTCGGACAATACACGGGGAAATGTATGCGCGCGTTCGCGCCGATTCCGTCGTATTCGCTGAATCTCGCGGGCGCGCTGGCAGGCACGCTCTTGTTTGCGTTGGTGTCGTTTGTATGGCTGCCGCCGCTATTTTGGTTCGCGCTGGTGGCGGGGTTGGCATTGTGGCTGACGCGCGCCGCGCCGCAGTGGTTGTGGCGCGTTAATGTCGCGGCGGCGGTCGGTTTGGCGGCGCTGCAAATTTTTTCGGTGCATGTTGTGTGGTCACCGTACAACAAATTGGTGGTCGCGCCGCTTTCCGTTCAAGACACACAAGGCAATGCGATTGCGTGGGGCTATCAACTCGGTGTGGGGGAATACTATTATCAAGACCTCTTGAATTTGTCGGATGAATTTTTTGACGCGCATCCCGCGCTGCCCGTCGAGTTTCGGTATTCGGAATATGAGGCGCCGTACGCGTTTGCGTCACCGGAACACGTATTGATTCTCGGCGCGGGAACGGGGAACGATGTTGCTGCCGCGCTGCGGCACGGCGCGCAGTATGTGGACGCGGTGGACATTGACCCGGGCATAATCGAATTTGGGAAACGCTTGCATCCCGAACAGCCCTACGCAAGCGCGCGTGTGACGCCGCACGCGAACGATGCGCGCGCGTTTTTGAAAAACGCGCACAAACAATACGATTTGGTGTTGTTTGGTTTACTGGATTCGCAGCAAGTGTTGAGCGCGTTCGGTTCGGTGCGATTGGACAATTTTGTGTACACGGTGGAAGGCATGCGCGACGCGTTTGCGCGTGTGACACCGAACGGTTTGTTGGTGGTGACGTTCGAATTGTTTCAACCGTGGATGGGCGACCGCATCGCGGCGGTGTTGGAACAGGCGACGGGGCATCAACCCATCGTGCTGCGCGCGCATCACGGGACGGTGTTTTTGATTCGCAACGGCGCGCCGTTTTCGGATTCGGAAATTTCAAGCGCGCTCGAAAAACTGGGCGGGGTCGTGACGCCGCTGAACGTTTCGACGGAAAATATTTTGGCGACCACAGACGATTGGCCTTATTTGTATTTGCGCGAACGGACAATGCCGTTTGCGTATTGGACGATACTGCCGCTGTTGGGTTTGGCGTCGGTGGTGGTGGCGCGGCGCGTGGTAGGGACGGGTTGGAAAATCCGGTGGCGCTTTTTTCTGCTCGGCGCGGCGTTCTTGTTGATGGAAGTGCGCATTATTGCCGCTGTGGCGTTGTTGTTTGGTTCGACGTGGTTGGTGAACGCGGTCGCGATTTCGGCAGTGCTGGTGATGGCGATGCTGGCAAATTTGTTGGTCGCGCGCTTGCAGGTGAACGACATTCGCCCGTGGGCGTTTTTGCTGCTGGCGACTCTGGCAGTCAGTTCGTTGATTCCCACGTCGTTTTTTCTCGGCTTGGGTCAAGTGAACGGCGGCATTGCGGCGGCGCTGCTGTTGGCGTTACCGATTTTTTTCGCGGGGATGGTATTTTCGGGTTCTCTGCGGCGCGTGCGAAATATCGAAACGGCAATGGCGTCCAATCTGCTCGGCGCGATTCTGGGCGGCTTGGTCGAATACATGTCGCTGATTTTGGGCATCGGTTCGTTGGCGTGGCTCGCCGCGATTTTTTATGTGCTGGCATTGTTTGCGCGGGTGGAAGAATGACTTGAACCATTGACCTATTTACAACGCGCGCGTTTCCTGCCACAATAGCTTTCAACATTCGTCTGTATCCTTTTTTCATTCCATCCGTGAGGTGCAATCATGCGCGCTACATCCCGAGTGTTTTTGCATTTACCGTGGGCAGGCACAGCGACCACGGCGAGTCAAAGCCAGGTCGTCTCGCGTCCGCTGTCCAATGCCTTCAAGCTCTCGATTGTGATTCCGGTTTATAACGAAGAATCCACTGTCGGCGAAGTGATTGAACGCGTGTTGGCGGTGGACCTGGGCGAGATTCGCAAAGAGATTATTGTGTGTGACGACGGCTCGGTGGATGGTTCGCACGAGGTGATTGAACGCGAACGCGCGGCGCATTCGGATGTGGTGCAGGTGCATACGTCGGTTATCAATTTGGGCAAAGGCGCGGCGGTGCGTTTTGGTTTGAAATATGCGACCGGCGACGTGATTTTGATTCAAGACGCAGATTTGGAATTGGACCCGTCGGAATACGTGCGGTTGCTCGAACCGTTGATACAGGGGCAAGCGGATGTGGTGTATGGTTCGCGTTTCAAAGCGCACAATGGCAACATTTCACTCAAGACGCGCGCGGTCAATCGGTTTCTTACGGAAATGACGAATGTGTTGTACGGCGGACATTTGACGGATATGGAAACGGCATACAAAGTGTTTCGCCGCGAGGCGTTGGACGGCATTCGGCTGCGGCAGGTGCATTTTGATTTTGAACCCGAAATCACGGGCAAGCTGCTGCGCGCGGGACGCCGTATCGTCGAGGTGCCGGTGAAATACAATCCGCGCACGCAGTTGGCGGGCAAGAAAATTTCGTGGCCCGACGGCATCGAGGCAATGTACACTTTGTTGAAATATCGTTTTTGGGTGAAATAATTCTGCGTTCGTATTTTTTTCTTGCGCTCGTTGTTTTGCTCTTGCGTCTGGTGACCGCGCTGCCGCTGGAACGCGCCGGTTACATGGATGCGTCGTACGCGCAGCATGTGGGCAAGAATCTCGCGCGCGGGCGCGGCTTGACGCAAGATGTGGTGTGGAATTATCTGGAAGAACAAAACAGCATTCCCGGTCCGAGCAATTTGTATTGGCTGCCGCTGCCGGCGCTGTTGGCGGGCGGGGCGATGGCAGTGTGGGGGGATTCCTATCGCGCCGCGCAGATTCCTTTTCTTCTCCTCTCACTGATTCCTCCTCTGTTTGCCTTTTATCTCGCGCGGCGATTGTTCGCTTCCGGAGGCGGGAAG
>CAZXYP010000022.1:0-25802 GCA_964644955.1 uncultured Anaerolineales bacterium
AATTGCAATTTGCAAAAGAGAGATTGGAGACTGGAGACTGGAGAGTCTCATTGCGACCGCGATGAAGAGTCTCCAGTTTCCAGTCTCTAAATAATCTCGCCGCGCGATGCCTTGATGGCTAAATCAATAAACACCGCGCTCGACCAGCCAAACACAGACGCGGCGCGCGGCGGCGCAATGCCCGTTTCCGGATGATAGTATTCGTAAATGTCGTTGTGCTGCATCAAGAGGTCGAGCGTTTTGTCGCGCAAGGTGCGCGCGTGTTCGGGATAACCGCACCGCACCAAGCCCTCAATAAATAAATAGTTGATATTGACCCACGTCGGTCCGCGCCACATTTGTTCGGGATTGTATTGCGCGTCATTTTTGGCGACGGTGGGAATGGGATAGGGCAGCCAAAATTCTTGCGGATTAAAGAGGTGGTCGAGCAAGCGTTTGCGTTTTACGACATCGAGTCGTCCCGTCAACAAGGGATACAAATTGAACGGCGTCAAGATGCGAATCGGTTCGTTGTGGCGTGTTGCCCAAAACACGCCCGCGTCCTTGTCCCAAAAATGATGCACCATGCGCGCAGTCAACGCGTCCGCTTGCGCGCGCCATTTGGCGGCATCGTCGGGCAAATCCAAAATTTCGGCAATGCGCGCGAGCGCGTCCATTTGGAGCACAAGATACGTATTCAAATCAGGCGACTCGACCGGCATGCCGCCGTCCCACAAAGGGCTGTCGTCAAGTCCGGACGAATTGGGATGATTGTATTGCATGATGCCGTCGCCGTCATCATCATTTTTTTTCAGCCACCACCGATTCCAGCGTGCAATCGGTTCGTACACTTCCTCCAAAAAATCGCGATTGCCGCCCGTCCCATACAATTTCAACGCGGTCCACGCCACCAACGGCGGTTTCGTCACATCGGCTTCGTACGCATTGCCCGCCGCGTCGCGGAACGCCCAACGCAAAATCACGCCTTCATCATGCACGGCATCGGGTAACATTCCATCTTCGCGTTGATGGTCGAGCAGAATGCGAATCTGATTTTCCGCCAGCTCGCGGTCTATGTGACGATATGCCAGCGCGTGAAAAAACGCGTCCCACGCCCACACGCCGACGTAATGCAGCATCGAAGGCATCATGGCTTCGCGCGTCAAAAAAAACCGCGATGACAAGAGCCCCGCCCGCAAAATCCACCACGCGTAATAATATTGCGACGCGTATTTTTCATTGACAATGGGCGCGGCGGCGAACCATTCGTGCCAGCGTTTTTCTGCCTGGCGCAAAACACTTTCCGCGCGCGGAATGTGGCGGTTCAAACCAAGCCGCGGGGTAATGTTCAGAACGAGCGCGCTGTCTGCGTCCGCGTCGTACTCAAACTGCACGCGCGTATAGCCGTCATTTTCCAACGCGTTATTCGTAATTTCATTTGTGCAGAGGCGCGCGTTGGTCGTATAGGCGACGTTGCGGTGTGTGCTGCGATGTTCGGGGTCGCCTTTGAATTCCCCGCCGCGCCGGTCTGCGCGCGCATTGAGCGCCATGACGCGAAAGGAAATGCCGCCGCGCGCGGGGGGCAATTTCAGATACAGTGTTTCTTCGTCCAGAAACGTCAGCCAGAATTCGCCGCGGCGCGTTTGAATAAAGACGGCGTGCGGATAGACGGTGGTGTGCAGTTCAAGGGGCGTATTGTGTTCATCCGTAAATTGCAGCTCATCCAAAACCGGACGGCGTTGGCGATAATGTCCGACCTGGCTTTCCCATTTTGCCCAACGCTCGGCAAGGCGAATATAAAAAGCTTCATTGCGTCGAAACACTAGGAGGCGCGAACCGCGTTCGCTAAAGGGGATTTCTTGAAGATTGATACGCCCGCGCAAGCGTTCCAGAAACACAGAGTTGGTTTTTATCACAGGATAGATTATAAAGAGTAACGCACAAAAACAAAAGACGGGTTGCAGAACCTGTGACACGTCATGCGCAGCATCATGCGAATACAGGAATTGCTGACACTGGTGTATGGGGGCGCGGCAGCGCGTGAATTCATGCCGCGTCTCGACGCGTTGTTGGAAACCTATCGCGGAACATTCACCGCGCCGCGCGCGCCGATTGACCAACGCACTGTGCTCTTGGTTACCTACGGCGACCAACTGCGCGCGGAAAACGAAACGCCGCTGCTCACGCTGGCGGCATTTCTGGACGCGCATGTTCAGGAAATTATCACCGACGTACACATCTTGCCATTTTATCCGTCCTCGTCCGACGACGGCTTTTCGGTGATGGACTATTACGCGGTGGATGAACGTTTGGGAACGTGGGGCGATGTGGCGCGTGTGGGCGAACATTTCGATTTGATGTTCGATGCCGTTATCAATCACGCGTCCGCGCAGGGGAAATGGTTTCAATCTTTTTTGCGCGACGAATCTCCCTACAACGATTATTTTTTCACCGTCACAAATGAATTCGTTACGACGAATGTGATTCGCCCGCGCGCGCTGCCGCTGCTCACGGAATGTGAAACGGCGGCAGGAAAAAAATGGGTGTGGACCACATTCAGCGCGGACCAGATTGATTTGAATTACAAGAATCCCGAATTGCTTTTGCAAATTTTGGATGTGCTGCTGTTTTATGTTTCGCGCGGCGCGCGTTTCATTCGCCTCGATGCGATTGCGTTTTTGTGGAAAGAGAGCGGCACGACCTGTTTGCATTTGCCGCAAACGCACGCGGTGATTCAATTGTTTCGCGCCGTGTTGAACGAAATCGCCCCGCACGTGATTCTGGTGACGGAAACGAATGTGCCGCACGCCGACAATATTTCGTATTTTGGCGATGGGACGAATGAAGCGCAGTGGGTGTACAACTTTGCCTTGCCGCCGCTGACACTGCACACGTTACAAACCGGCGATGCCACAAAACTCGCGCAGTGGGCAAGCACATTGCAAACGCCTTCGCCGCAAACCGCGTTTTTCAATTTTCTCGCGTCGCACGACGGCATCGGTTTGAATCCCGCGCGCGGCATTTTGACACAGGACGAAATCAACGCGCTCGTGACGCGCACGCTGGAACGCGGCGGAAAAATTTCATACAAAAACAATCCCGACGGCACGACGACGCCATACGAAATGAACATCAATTATCTCGACGCGCTGACCGCGCCGGAGGAAGCGGAGGAAATTTCGGTCGCGCGTTTTCTGTGCGCGCACAGCATCATGCTCAGTTTGGCAGGCGTACCGGGCATTTATTTTCATTCGCTGTTTGGTTCGCGCGGCGACCGCGCGGGTGCGGACGCGAGCGGCATTGCGCGGCGCATCAATCGCGAAAAATTCGCGCGCGCGGATTTGGAGCGCGAACTCGCGTCCGGAGATGCGCGCCGCGCGCAGATTTTTACGCGCATTGCGGAATTGCTGCGCGCGCGGGGGCATTCTCCCGCGTTTCATCCAAACGCGTCGCAAACGATTCTCGATCGCGACGCGCGCGTGTTCGCCGTTTTGCGTTCCGCCGAAAACGAACGCGTCTTGTGCTTGCACAATGTGACGGATGCGCGCGTGGTTTTTGAATGGCGCGGCGGCGCGGGCGCGTGGCGTGATATTTTGTCAAAAGAAACCGTTCACGCGTCGGAAACTCTGCGCGTCGAACTCGCGCCCTACGCCGTGTGCTGGCTGCACGCGTAAAATGCGCTCTCGACAAAAACGCGACCATGTGTAGAATTGATGCGCGTAACGCGTATCGCGTATCGCAAATCGCAACTCGCGTATCGCAAATCGCGTATCGCAAATCGCGTATCAAAAATCAAAAATCTCCAATCTGCAATCTCTAATCTCCAATCTCTAGTCTCCAATTTCCAACATGCCTACTCGCGCGATTCGCGGCGCGACCGTCGCCGCCGAAAATTCCGAAACTGCCATTCTCGCTGCTGCGCACGAATTGCTGCGCGAAATTGCGCGCGCGAACGAACTGCGCGCCGACGACATTATTTCGATTCTGTTCACGCTCACGCCCGATTTGGATGCTGCCTATCCCACGCGTGCCGCGCGCGAGATGGGCTGGACGCAGGTCGCCTTACTGGACGCGCAGCAGCCGCATGTGCGCGGGGATGTGGCACGCTGTCTGCGCGTGCTGATACATTACGAGACCACGCGTGCGGCGCGCGACATCAAGCACGTCTATTTGGGTGAGGCGAAAAAACTGCGCCCGGATTTGAGCGCCTAAAGTGTTTTGACATTCATTTCGTACATGCTATACTCGCGGGCGCTTGCGAATCCGTTTGGCGGGCAGTGAAGCCCTTGGTCACAGTTTTGTGCCAAGGTTTTTTTATTTTTTTTACGGGGCAGCAACGATTCATGACGCAGCGCGACACAACAGGTTATAAAATTTTGGTTGCCGAACCATTGGGCAAAGAAGGGCTTGAACTTTTAAAGCAGCACACGCAAGTGGATGTGCGGCTGAAAATGCCGCAGGCGGAATTGACCGCGTGTTTGCTGGACTATCACGCGTTGATTGTGCGCAGCGCGACACCAGTCAATCACGCGCTGCTCGACGCCGGAAAAAATTTAATCGTCGTCGGACGCGCCGGCGTGGGCGTGGACAATATTGACGTGGACGCGGCAACCCAGCGCGGTATCACCGTCGTCAATGCGCCGACCACGAATATCGTCGCGGCGGCGGAACACGCGGTCGCGATTTTGTGGGCGCTCGCGCGCAAAATCCCGCAGGCGGACGCGAGCATGCGGCGCGGGGAATGGAAACGCGAACAATTTGTCGGCGCGGAATTGGTGGGCAAACGATTGGGCTTGATTGGCTTCGGACGCGTCGGCGGTGAAGTGGCGCGCCGCGCCATCGGGTTGGGCATGGAAGTGGTTGCCTTTGACCCGTACGTTTCCCCCGAACGCGCCGCGCAAATGCAAGTGAAAATTGCTTCGTTCGATGAGGTGTTGGCGTCAAGTGATTTTGTTTCGCTGCACGCGCCCGTGACCAAAGAAACAAAAAAACTCATCGGCGCGCCGGAATTTGCCAAATTCAAACACGGCGCGTATTTGGTGAATGCGGCGCGCGGCGCGTTGATTGACGAAAACGCGCTGCTCGATGCCATTGACGCGGGACAGCTTGCGGGCGCGGCGCTCGATGTTTTTGAACACGAGCCGACAAAAAACGAACGCTTGCTTCAGCATCCCGCCGTCGTCATTACGCCGCACATTGGCGGCAGCACGACCGAAGCAGCGACGCGCGTTTCGCTCGAAGTTGCGGGCGAAGTCTTGGCGGTGCTGCAAGGACGTCCCGCGCGTTTTGCCGTGAACGCGCCGATGATAGCGCCCGCGTTTACACAGGCGTTACAACCGTATATCGGGTTGGCGCAATTGCTCGGACGTTTTTACACCAAATGGATTGGCGGTCCGCTCGGCGAGTTGGAAGTGGAATACGCGGGCAAACTCGCCGCCGAAGAAACAGGCGTGTTGACCGCGTCCATCATCAAAGGGCTGCTCGAACCGATTGTGGAAACGCGCGTCAATTTGGTGAATGCGCTGCTGGTCGCCGAGACGCACGGCATTCAATTGTCGGAGCGCAAAACGCCGCACGCCGCGCGGTACGAAAACATGATCACGCTGCGCGGCGAGCGCGTGGTGTGCGGAACAATCTTGTTGGACGAACCGCACATTGTGCAGCTCGACGGCAATTGGGTGGACTTTGTGCCGCGCGGTTTTGTCATGTTGACGCGGCACCGTGACCGTCCCGGCATGATTGGCAAGGTCGGCACGCTGCTCGGCGCGGCAGATGTGAATATCGCTTCGATGCAAGTCGCGCGCGAAGGTCCGCGCGGCGAAGCGATTATGGTGTTGAATCTCGACGACCCTGTGCCAAACGAGGTGATGGAAACCATTCGCCGCGAATTAGATATTCAGTGGAGTCAGGTATTGGATTTGTGACATGTTGAAACTGTATCTTGTGCGTCACGGCGAAAGCGCGTGGAATCAACTGCATTTGTACACGGGGCAGCAAGATGTGCCGCTGAGTGAATTGGGACAACGGCAAGCCGCGCGCGTGGCGGACGCGTTGGCGGACATTTCGTTCGCCGAAATCTATGCCAGTCCGTTGCAGCGCGCGTATGCGACCGCCGAACCGACCGCGCACCGACACCAACAAACCTTGACCCGTGATGCGCGTTTGGCAGAAATTCATCACGGCGCGTGGGAAGGACAGCCCGCGTCCGCGATTCGCGAGCAGTATGCCGACGATTATTTGGCGTGGCAAACCCAGCCGCATCGCGCGCAAATGCCGGACGGCGAAGCGCTGCACGATGTCGCGCGGCGCGTGCAATCTTTTTTGCAAGACGTATTGGCGCAGCACCCGAGCGGCAATGTGTTGATTGTGACGCATGACGCCGTGCTGCGCGTGATTGTGTTGGAAACGTTATTGATGGGGCTGGAATATTTTTGGCGGTGGCGTTTTGACAATGCGTCGGTGAGCGTGGTCGAGCGTTTGGCGGACGGACATTTTCGTCTGGCGCGTCTGAACGATTGTCATCATTTGCAAGGCGTATTCATTGATTGCGCGGCGCAGGCGCTGTAACGCGCGCGGTTGCCGCGTTTGACAACACAAGTGTTTTAGATATAATCGCCGCAATTTAGGGAACACATTGCAGATGTGTTCCACATAATTGGCGCCCATGACGTCGCCCAAGTTTGACTTGGGGCCCCGTCGCCCTTGGACAGGTGCGAGCGAATTCGCTCACACGATTCGTCCAAGGGATTTTTGTTTTTGTGCGACGTGGAGGAAAGCATGACATCCGAATTTCTCGTGCCGTTGATTATCATTTTGATTGCGTCGCAGCTCGCGGGCTGGGTGAGCCATCGCATCAATTTGCCGTCGGTGTTTGGGATTTTGGTTGTCGGTTTGCTGCTCGGTCCGTCGGTGCTGGGCTGGATTCACTCGTCCGAATCGTTGGCGGAATTGGCGCAGCTCGGCGTTTTGATTTTGATGTTTCTCGCCGGGTTGGAAACGGACGCGACGGAAATGCGGCGCATGGGCAAGGCGTCGTTTCTCACGGCGTTGGGCGGCGTGATTTTGCCGTTTGCGGGCGGCACAGCCGTGTCCATGTATTTTGGTTTGGGACTGTTTGAAAGTCTTTTCATCGGCGCGATTTTGACGGCGACGAGCGTGAGCATTACGGCGCGCACTCTGCAAGAAATGGGCAAACTGCAATCGCGCGTCGGCACGGTCGTTCTCGGCGCGGCGGTGATTGATGATATTTTGGGCGTCGTGGTGTTATCGCTCGTGATTGGCATGGCGGGCGGCGGCGACACGTTCATGTCCATATTGAAAATGGTCTTGTTTTTTCCCGTCGCGATTGTGATTGGTTATTTTGCCATGCCGACGATTTCAAAATGGCTCAAAGATTGGCATCACCATGAAGCAGGACTTGCCATTGTGTTGGGCGTCGTATTGTTTTTTGCATGGGCGTCGGAAGCGTTCGGCGGAATGGCAGCCGTGACGGGCGCGTATCTCGCGGGCTTGCTCGTCGGACGCACCGAAATCGCGCATCGTGTGAATCAAGGCGCGAGCGCCATCGGTTACGCGTTTTTTATTCCGTTATTTTTTGTGGGTATCGGTTTGGAAACGCAGGCGTCGTCGCTCGGCGCAATGCCGTGGCTCACGCTGGCATTGGTGATTGTGGCAATTTTTTCCAAAATGATTGGGTGTTTCGTCGGCGCGCGCGTCGGCGGTTTGACGAATGTCGAAGCATTGCGCGTCGGCGTCGGAATGGTGTCGCGCGGCGAAGTGGCGTTGGTGATTGCGGCGCTTGGCTTGTCGAGCCGGGTCATTGACGAAAACATTTTCACGACGACGGTCATCATGACGTTGGCGACGACATTGGTGACACCGCTGTTGTTGAAATTGGTGTACATGCTGCCCGACGAAACGCGACTGCAAGAAAAATTGGCAGAAACGATGGACGACGTCGCAGCCGCCATGGACAATGCCGTAATGACGATGGAAGAAAAAGTGGCTTCGGGCGCGCACGCGCTCGGCGAATCTCCGTCGCCCGGCGGCTTTCAACCGATTTGAGATTCACGCGCGGACGACGCGTATCGCGTAACGCAAGGCGCAGAGGACGATTGGCATTGCGGGATGCGCGCACGACGCGGCAGGGGAGGTGACACGACACGAAACACATAACCGATATCCAATCTACATGGTAGGTCGCAAAGTTGCTCGCAAAGTTGCGGCAAAGAATCATGCATCGTCAGATGCGTGAGGGCCACGATGCCTCCACGAAACAAAAAATTCTATGGAGGCAAAATGAACAAGCTTCGGATTCTCAATTTCATACTCCTGATGCTCCTCGGCGCGGCGGCGGCGCTGACGATTTCCCCCGCGTTCGCGCAAGGACCTGACCCGGTTGGCACGGCAACGTTGGAAGCCAATCCCAACGCGCCGATTACGTTCGTATGGGTTCTGGTCACCGGGTTCCTCGTGTTTTTTATGCAAGCCGGTTTTGCATTGGTGGAAACCGGAATGACGCGCGCCAAAAACGCGGTCGCGGTCATGTCCAAAAATTTTATGGACTTTTGTATCGGCGGCTTGGCGTTTTGGGCGTTTGGGTTTGCGCTCATGTTTGGCGGTTCGCAGCTGGCGCCCGGTTTGGAAGTCGGCAATGCCTTTATCGGCATGTCCGGTTTTTTCCTCGCAGGCAATGCCAATGACGTCAACACCATGCTGCTCTGGTTCTTTCAAATGGTGTTTGCGGCGACCGCCGCGACGATTGTTTCCGGCGCAATGGCAGAACGCACGAAACTCACGTCCTACATGGCGTACAGTTTTCTCGTTTCCGCCATCGTCTATCCGATTTATGGACATTGGGTGTGGGGCGGCGGTTGGTTGTCCACACTGCCGTTCGGCGTCGGCGCGCGCGAGTTCGCGGGCAGCGGTGTCGTCCATGCGGTGGGCGGTTTGGTCGCGCTCGCCGGCGCGTTTCTCGTCGGTCCGCGCATCGGCAAGTTCGACAAGACGGGCAAACCGCGCGCGATTCCGGGACACAATGTCAGCTTTACCGTCATCGGCACCATGATTCTGTTCTTTGGCTGGTTCGGGTTCAACCCCGGTTCGACGCTTTCGGGAACGGATTTGCGAATGTCGGTGATTGCGGTCAATACCTTTTTGGCGGGCGTGGCGGGCGCAGTCGTCGCCATGTACTATTCGCTGTCCAAAACCGGCAAGGGCGATATTACGCTGGCGTGCAATGGCGCGCTGGCGGGCTTGGTCGGTATCACGGCGGCGTGCGCGTATGTGCAGCCGTGGGCGGCGGCGCTCATCGGCGTCATTTCGACATTCGTCATGTTGGGCGCGTTGTGGTTCGTCGAAAACCGGCTCAAGATTGACGACCCGGTGGGCGCGATTTCGGTTCACGGCGCCGCGGGATTGTTCGGGCTGTTGGCGGTCGGCATTTTTGCGGACGGCACATACGGCGGCGTAAATGGTTTGGTCGGCGGCGATGTCGGGCAGTTGATTGCGCAGCTGATTAGCATCGTGACCGTTACGGTCTGGGCTGTAGGCATGGGATTCGTCCTGTTCTACATCCTCAAAAAGGCGATGGGCTTGCGCGCGCCGGAAAAGGACGAAGTGGGCGGTCTGGATGTGACGGAACACGGTTTGGAAGCGTACGCCGGAGACGTGCTCAAGGCATAAAAAACAACATGTGTCACACGCGTGACGACATGATTCAACTCGAGGAGGATTCTCATGGAAATGGCATTGGGTGCAGCAGCATTTGTCGGATTGTTCGCCTTGTTCGTTATTCTGCCGGGACGCCTGCAAAAGCGTAACGAGCCCGAAAACGAAGCGAGCGAGTAATCCGTTTGACAAGCCGATACATTCGCGTATAATTTTGTGCGCCAGCAAGCAATCGAATACTGTTTCACAATCTCGCAGCATTGTCGCTGCGACTCAATTGTGCCTCGATGCCTTTGGACATTCAAAATGTGAATGTCCAAGGGCTTTTTTTGTTTCGGGGCAAAAGGATCAAGCATCATGCAACCCTGTTTGTGCAAAAAACATTTCCGCGAAGTGTCGAACGTGTTTGACAAGGAAACGGCGTTCGCGTACGAATTGAACGACGCCGAATGTGTGATTTGCAATAAAGTAATTTTCATCGAAGCCGCGCGCCGTTATGTGACGCAACCTCCGTTTGCGACGATGCCGCTGCACGCGAGCGACGATGTCCTGCGCTTGCCCAACGATTTTGCGCAGCTGCGCGCTTGATTCCTTGCGCCGTTCTCCCTCAAGCGCCTTTTTTTGTTGCGGCTGCACAAACACGTCTCGAAAAGTTTGGGCAGCGCGCGCCTTGCATTCCGATGCGGCGCGCATACAATGAGTCCGCATGGCGCTGACGCCCTGTCTCCGGCATCGTTGCCGTTATTCGTTCTGCGGTCCCCGATGGGATTGACAATGTTGTTGTCTCGCTGACCTCGCCTTGATGCGACACGCATCGAGGAATGTGTTTTTTTTGCTCCACGAGGAGACGACCCGATGCCAAACGACCCTGCGTGTACTCTGCCCCGCGGGCACCACGCCGAATTTTTGACCGACCCCTTTTTCGAACGCGATGCGTGCGGAACCGGTTTTCTTGCCGACCTGCATGCGCACGCCTCGCACAAACTGGTCCGGGACAGCTTGACCATGATTGGGCGCCTCTCACATCGCGGCGCAGTTTCCGCCGACGGCAAGACGGGCGACGGTTCGGGCATCCTCACTCAAATCCCCTACAAATTGTTGGCGCGTGAATTGGAGCAAAGCAGAATCACGCCGCCGCTGGAAGGGGACCTCGCCGTCGGCATGTGTTTTATTCCGCGCGACCGCGCCGCGCGCGCGCGCGCAAAAGAAATTGCCGAACAGGTTTTTGCGGCGCACCATTTGGAATTTTTAATGTGGCGCGAAGTGCCGGTGAGTCTGGAAGCGTTGGGCGAGCACGCGTTCAAAACGCGCCCGTACATTGCCCAAGCATTGATTGCGCGCGGCAAACATACGGGCATTGGCGACGCGTTCGAACGCGCATTGTATTTTGCGCGCAAAGACATGGAACGGCGCGCCCTGCAAGAAAAAATGAAACCCTTTTATGTCGCCTCCCTCTCCGCGCGCACGGTGGTGTACAAAGGGTTGTTTGTGTCGCCCGTGTTGGGGCAATTTTATTTTGATTTGAGCAATCCGTTGTTTGAATCCGCGTTGGCGCTGGTGCATCAACGTTACAGCACCAATACCTTTCCGTCATGGGAACTCGCGCAGCCGTTTCGCATGATGTGTCACAATGGCGAAATCAATACGCTGTCGGGCAACATTGCGTGGATGAATGCGCGCGAACCCTATTTTGCCTCATCGCTCTTTGGTGATTTTCTCGACGCGGACGGACGCCCGCCGGTGCAGCCGCTGCTCGATTTGTCGTCTTCCGATTCGGGCATCTTGGACAATGCGCTTGAACTCGTCGCCCTCGGCGGACGCGAATTGCCGCACGCGGTCATGATGCTCATTCCCGAAGCGTGGGAAAATGTGCGCGACCTCAACAGCGACATTAAAGCGTTTCATCACTATCACGCGACGTTGATGGAACCGTGGGACGGACCCGCCGCGATTTGTTTTTCGGACGGACGCGTTGCGGGCATGACACTCGACCGCAATGGTTTGCGCCCCGCGACGTACATGGTTACACACGATGGCTTGGTCGTCGCATCGTCGGAAGCCGGCGCGCTGGAAGTGGACGCGGAACGTATCAAGGAAAAAGGGCGCCTCGGTCCCGGACAATTGGTCGTTGCCGATTTGCAGTACAACAAATTGTGGCACAACGACGAAATCAAAATGCACTATGCCGCGCGGCGTCCTTACGCGGCGTGGGTGAAAGAATACATTCGCGTTCTGGACACGCCAAGTGACCGGTCATTAGTCATCGGTAATCAGTCTCCAGTCTCTAATCTCCAATCTCTCTTTGGTTACACCGACGAAGAGCTCGTCGTCCTCTTGCGCCCGATGGCAGAAAACAAAGCCGAAGCCGTCGGTTCGATGGGCGATGATACACCGCACGCGGTCTTGAGCGAATTCGACCGCCCGCTGTATCACTTTTTCCGTCAACGCTTTGCCGAAGTGACGAATCCGCCGATTGACCCGCTGCGCGAAGATTTGGTCATGTCCACGCGCGTTTTGCTCGGGGGTCGCGGCAACATTTTGGAAGAAAGCCCAACGCACGCGCGTTTGCTCGAACTGCCGACGCCGTTCCTCACCGACGCGCAGTTGGCGCAAGTACAAAACATGGCGCGCGAATTCCCGCACGTCGTGTTGGACGCGACCTTTGACGCGCAGGGCGGCGTGGGCGCTTTGGAACACGCCTTGCAAGGTTTGTGCGCGGACGCGGAACGCGCGACGCGCGACGGCGCGACGATTTTGATTCTCAGTGACCGCGCGGTGAATGAAAACCGCGCGCCGATGCCGATGCTGCTCGCAGTGAGCGCGGTGCATCAACATTTGCTGCGCGCGCGCGTGCGCTGGCAGACGAGTCTCATTGCCGAAACGGGCGACGCGCGCGACGTGCATCAATTCGCATGTCTCATCGGGTACGGCGCGAACGCGATTCATCCGTATCTCGCGCTGGCGACGGTGCGCGAAATGTTTGACGATCATCGCAGTAAAAAAGAAATTGACGGCGCGCACGCGATGGAGAATTATCTGGCGGCGGCAAACAAAGGCATTCTCAAAATCATGTCCAAGATGGGCATTGCCACGCTGGACGCCTATCACGGCGCGCAGTTGTTTGAATGTATCGGCATTGACAATGAAATCATCGCGCACTATTTTGCCGGAACGCCTACGCACATTGGCGGGATTGGGTTACAGGAAATCGCGGCGACGGTTCTGCGTCATCACGCGCGCGCGTTCGGGCAAACGACGCGTTTGTATAATTTCGGATATTTCAAATACAAAAAGGGCGGCGAATATCATTCGTTCAATCCCGATGTAGTGAATGCGCTGCACGACGCCGTACGCACGCCCGGCGCGTTGAACGGCAACTATGATGAGGCGTACGAAAAATATCTGCGCTTTGCGGCATTGGTGAACAACCGTCCGCCGACTGACATTGCCGATTTTTTGGATTTCAAACCGCGCGAGCCGATTCTGTTGGACGAGGTGGAATCACGCGAAGAATTGGTCAAACGTTTTTCTGTCGCCGCGATGTCGCACGGCGCGTTATCGCTCGAAGCGCACAAGACGTTGAGTGAAGCGATGAATCGTCTCGGCGCACTCGCCAACAGCGGCGAAGGCGGCGAACATCCGTCGCGGTACGGCACGGTGTACAACAGCGCCATCAAACAAATCGCGTCCGCGCGTTTCGGCGTGACGCCCGCGTATTTGATGAACGCGACGGAACTGCAAATCAAAATGGCGCAGGGTTCCAAACCCGGCGAAGGCGGACAATTGCCGGGGCAAAAAGTGTCGCTCGAAATCGCGGCGGTGCGGCACGCGCAGCCGGGCATCACATTGATTTCCCCCCCCCCGCATCACGACATTTATTCTATCGAAGATTTGGCGCAGTTGATTTACGATTTGAAACGCATCAACCCGCGCGCCAAGGTGTCGGTGAAACTCGTCGCGCAAGCGGGCGTCGGCACGATTGCGGCGGGCGTCGCAAAAGCGTATGCCGACATTGTGCATATTTCGGGACACAGCGGCGGCACGGGCGCGTCGCCGTTGAGTTCCATCAAGCACGCGGGCAACGCGTGGGAAATCGGTCTGGCGGAAACACAGCAAGTGTTGGTGGCGAACGATTTGCGCGGACGCGTGCGCGTGCGCGTGGACGGCGGTTTCAAAACGGGACGGCATGTTGTCATTGGCGCGCTGCTCGGCGCGGAAGAATTTTCGTTCGGCACGGCGGCGTTGATTGCGAGCGGCTGCATCATGGCGCGCGCGTGTCATCTCAATACGTGTCCCGTCGGCATTGCGACGCAGAAACAAGAACTGCGGAAAAAATTCCCGCAAGTGGCGGAATGGGTCATGGCATATTATCTGTTCGTCGCCGAAGAAACGCGCGCGTGGCTCGCGTCCATCGGCGCGCGTTCGCTGGATGAAATTGTTGGACGCGTGGATTTGTTGGAACAGAAAACACGGCAAGCCGAAATGTTTATGCCCGCGCTTACGCCAACTGCCGAATTTGCGTATGCGGCGTAAACAAGAGACCGGAGACTGGAGACTGATAACCAATCTCCAGTCTCCAGTCTCTAGTCTTGATCCCATGAACCATCAATCACTTGACCTCTCGCGTTTACTCGCGAATCCAAATCCGAACGGCGCCAAGCCCATCAAAAACACACAGCCGCGCAATGACCGTCCCGAAGGACAAACCCTCGACGACGCGCTGCTGCTTGCGTGCAAACGCGCGGTGGACGAAAAGAAACCCATCGAGTTCAAAGCGGTGATTCACAACACCGACCGCACGGTGGGCGCGCGGCTCGCGGGATATATCGCGCAAAAATACGGCGACGTGGGGCTGCGCGAAAAATCAATCGTCGCCACGTTCGAAGGCAGCGCGGGACAAAGTTTCGGCGCGTTTTGCGTGAATGGAATGCAATTGAACATTTTCGGCGAAGCGAACGATTACGTCGGCAAGGGCATGAACGGCGGCGAAATTGTGATTCGCCCGCCGCGCGACGCCAAATACGCGACGAATGAAAATGCCATTCTCGGCAACACGGTCTTGTACGGCGCAACCGGCGGCACATTGTACGCGGCGGGACAGGCGGGCGAACGTTTTGCCGTTCGCAACAGCGGCGCCGTCGCGGTCGTCGAAGGCGTGGGCGACCATGCGTGCGAATACATGACGGGCGGCACCATCGTCGTGTTGGGCGAATTCGGCAGAAATTTTGGCGCGGGCATGAGCGGCGGCATCGCCTTTGTCTATGACCCGCATGAAAAATTACCCACGCGCTTGAATCATGACATGGTGAAATTGGAGCGCCTCGACGGCGAAGAGGATGACGAGTGGCTGCGCGAATGTGTGAAAGGTCATGCGGCGGCAACGGAAAGTCGTTACGCGTGGGTGCTCGATTGGCGCTGGGGCGATACACAGAAATATTTTTGGCGCGTGGTGCCGAAGTAGTGCGATGGTGCGGTAGTGTGGTAGTGTGGTAGTGTGATGGTGCGAGACGGAGTGACGACGATGTTTAGGGTGCGCCGCGCGACGCGGGACGACGTTCCCGCGATTTTGGAAATTTATGCGGATGCCGTTTTGCATACGACAGCTTCGGCGGCATACGAGCCGCCTACGCTTGACGCGCAGCATGAATGGTTTGACGAACACGCGCGCGATGGCTTTCCGATTTTTGTGGCAGCGAATGAGGAGGGCGCGGTCATTGGCTGGAGTTCCTTGAGCCGCCACAAGGAACGGTACGGGTATCGCTTTAGCGTCGAGAATTCAATTTATGTGCATCCGCAGTGGCGCGGGCAAGGCGCGGGAAAATTGTTGCTGCCGCCGCTGCTTGACGCCGCGCGCGCGATGGGCATGCATACGATTCTCGCGGGCATCAGCGGTGACAATGAAGCGAGTCTGCGCTTGCACGAACAATTTGGGTTTGAACGCGTCGCGCATTTCCGCGAGGTCGTTTATAAATTCGGACAATGGCGCGATGTGATTTATTTGCAAAAATTCTTGGACCGCTAATCCTGCGATACAATTTCCTCTGATGTCACACCCACGCCCTGCAAAAAAAATAGCCGCGCGCATTTCCGACCCGCGCGCGGAATTGCAAGCCCTGCACAATATCGGCGCGGCGCTGAGCGGCGCGTGGAATTTGGACACGACGCTGCACAAGATTACCGAAACGACTGCCGCGGTGATGCAGCTCGATTCGTGTTCCATCTATCTGTGGGATAAAAAACAAAATGCGTTGGTGTTGAAAGCCAGCACGGGCTTGTCCCCCCGGGCGTTTGATGTGGGCAAACTCGCGCTGGGCGAAGGTATCACCGGCGCGGCATTGGAATCGGGCAAAGCAGTCGCCGTGCGCGACGCCGCAAACGACCCGCGTTTCAAGTACATTCCCGGCACGGAAGAAGAACATTACAAATCACTCGCTGCCGTTCCGCTCATCAGCCAGGGCAACAAAATCGGCGCGATGAATGTGCAAACCAAACGCTTTCATCATTGGACGCGCCCCGAAATTGATTTGCTCGAATTGATTGGCGAACTCGCGGCGGGCGCGCTGGAACGCGCGGAATTGACCGATAGTTTACAGCGGCAGGTCAATGAGCTTTCGACGCTCGCGCAGGTGTCCAAGACCATCAACGCGCCAATGTATTTGGACGAAATGCTCGCGGTTGTGTGCGAAATGGCAGCCCAAATCATGGGCGCCAAAGGGACCGCGCTGCTACTGTTTGACGAAGAACAAGACGAATTGGCATTGCGCGCGACATACGGCTTGCAGCGAGAACACGCCGAAATTTCGCCGATTGATGTGGAAACGAGTTTGACCGGACGTGCCATCATGCGCAACGAACCGGTGACGGTGCACGATTTACAAAACGAACCGTCGTACAAAAACAAAGCGCTGGCGCAGCGCGAAGGGCTGTACTCGTTTCTTTCGGTTCCCGTCACAGTGCGCGGCAAAACCATCGGCGCGTTCAATTGCTACATGAATCAGGTACACGAATTCAGCGCGCAAGAGGTCGAATTGTTTTCGACGCTGGCGAATCAGACCGCGCTCGCGCTCGAAAACGCGAATCTCGCCATGAGTTCGATGGTGGTACGCGAAATGCACCACCGTATTAAAAACAATTTGCAGACGGTGGCAATGCTGCTGCGTTTGCAAATGCGCGAGGCGGACACGGGCAACGCGCGCGCGGTCTTGCAGCAAACCTACAATCGCATCATGAGCATTGCGGCGGTGCATGAGCAATTGTCGCACGAAGGGTTTCGCTTGATTGGCGTGCGCGGCTTGATTCAACAGGCGGCGTATGTGGCAAAACAAAACATGGTGCAGCCCGACAAGGAGATTCAGGTCAACATTGAAGGGATTGATATGCGCCTGCCTTCGCAGCCCGCGACGACGGTGGCGTTGGCGGTGAATGAATTGCTGCAAAACGCATTGGAACATGGCTTTGAGGGCAAAACATCGGGCTGCGTGGACATTTTGTTGAGTGAGGACGCGGAGGTCTTGGAAATTCGCGTACAGGACGACGGCGCGGGCTTGCCGAAACATTTCAAACGCAGTGATTCGCTCGGTTTGCAAATTGTACACAACATGATTGTGGAAGATTTGCGCGGTGAATTTCAAATCGCCAATCGGCGCGGCAAACGCGGCACGGTGGCAACACTGCGAATTCCGAAAATGAAGGTGATGTGACCGAGGATTTCTGATTTCTGATTTTTGATTTGGGATTGATGATTTGCGATACTTGAGATACGGGGGAAGGAATAACGATGCGTGTTTTGATTGCGGACGATGAAGCATTGATTCGCATGGGTTTGCGGACGATGCTTGAAGACAAAGGGCACAAAGTGGTCGGCGCGGCGACGGACGGCGCGTCGGCGATACAGATGGCGCGCACGGAAAAGCCGGACGTGATTTTGCTCGACATTAAAATGCCCGGCATGGACGGTTTGGAAGCGGCGCGCAAAATCATGCACGAGCGCCCGACGCCGATTGTAATGTTGACGGCGTTCAGTCAACGCGAATTGGTGAATGAAGCAAAAGACGCGTCGGTGTTTGGTTATCTCGTGAAACCGGTCAAAGAAGACTTGCTTGACGCGACGCTCGATTTGGCGGTCACGCGTTTCAAGGAATGGCAAAAACTGCAAAAAGAAATGCAAGACCTCGAAAAAAGTTTGGCGGCGCGACAAGTGGTGGAAAAAGCAAAATTCCTCTTGATGGAAAAACAAGGGTTGACCGAACAGCAAGCGTTCAACAAAATTCATCGCACCAGCCGCTCGCGCCGTGTGACGATGCAGCAAGTGGCGCAAGAAATTTTGGACAGCGCGAACAAAAAATGAGGAATTGAAAAACGGTGTATCCGCCTACAAGCATAACCCAATGAATCGGCTTCAACTCTCATTCCCCTTGATTTTCGATCTTGTCGTCAGCGTCATCGTTGTCGTCTATGTATTGGCATTCCTCTCACTGCTCTGGCTTGGCAGTGCGCCGTTGGGATTGACTTTTCCTTTTGAGGCGTGGCTCTTTTTTGCGTTCGTGCTTGCGGCGCTGATGTTGATTTTGCCTTTGTCACGCAACGTGCGCATCTTTTTGACGCTCGTGTCGGGCATCCTTCTCGCAAGCATGGGATGGTTATATTTCCGCGCGGGGTCGTTGTTGGAGAGTGAGGACCCGTTCACCCTGCTGCCGGTTGCGGTGATGATGTTTGCGGCTTCGGGGCTGGCGCCGCGGCTGCGGGCCCGATCCGGTCGTGGGCGTCGTACATAGCGGGATACGTGTACGCAGATACAACCGGCGAGAACAAAAAAGGCCAAGCCCTCGCCGTTACATTGAAAATAGAAAACAAAGAGCGCGGCATCTTTGCCGAAAAAAAACACCGCGCGGGTTTCATTCCGCGCAGTGTTTGATTTTGACATCAATCCTGCAACTTTTTGTTACCTGTATCCTGCTCCTGCCCCTTTATTCTACTGTCACTGTCACCGTGAACGTATCGTTCGGCGTCGGCGTCACGTTCGTTTCCCACGGACGCACATAGACGAGCGTCAACGGCGTTTGTCCTTTTGCAAGTGCTTTAAATTGGAATGTTTGCGTGCCACCTACGCCGGGCATCGGTTCTTTGCCGCCCATTGAAAACTGCGGCTCGCCCAACGGCAGTAAAACCTTGGCGTCGTTTTGACTCACCTTCCACGAATAACCCGTGCTCGGATTGCTGTCGAGCGCAATGCTCAACACGTCGCCCGTTTTGAGCGTCACTTTTGAACCATTGTCCTTGCCCGTCAAAGTTTTGTCCACATCGCCCTCTGCCGCTTGACTCGCGCTCGCGGCGCCCGTAAAGACATTCGGCAATTGCGTCGGTTGATATTTCACCACTTTGCTCAAATCGGTTCCGCGCACGACGCCGTTCGCCTTGTACGTCAAACCCCACGCATCAATGGCGGAACCGTCGGGAAACATGCACATGCCGACAATTTGAAAATTCGTTTTGCTCTCGGGCGCGTCCGTGACCCAACCGCCGCCTGCCGCGTTGTTTTGCCCGCCCCAAATGTCCGTGCCGCCCAATTTCTCACAATACAGTGTCGAAGGATTCGCGCCAGTGAACGGCGGCAGCGCGACAGGTTCCAAATACGCCAACACTGCGAGAGTTGGCATATCAGCGTACAGTGTATCGAGCGCGATGGAGATTTGCGATTGGAAACCGCTGTCATCGGCAGGCGCGAGGAACGTGCAAAAATCGCGCGAGCCCGCGAGTTTCAACCACTGCGTTTGCGGCGCGTTCGTGTTGTACGCGGGATAACGCGTCGTGACCGTGCCGCCTTTTTCCGCGCAATATTTCGCGGCGGCAGCGTCCATGTCGTGATTCATCATCGCGTCGGGTGTCGCGGTCGCCTGCGCGTTGGGACGCGCTTGAACGCTTGGCGTGGTGCTGATGATGCTTACCATCAGGACGACAAGGGCGACGACGAGCGTAAGAATCAACATACGTTTCATTCTTGTTTTCCTTGTGCGCGTTGCAGGTAGAGACGTTACGCTGCAACGTCTCTACGCGTTCACGCGATTATTGTCGCGGGTACGTGTCCGGCACTTGATTCAAATCAATGCCGTACTGTGACACCGGCCCCCATTCGCCTATCCATCCGGCATCGCGGCGGCTCGTATAATTGGACGGACCCAACACATACGGTTTCAGCAATTGCAAATTGACGCCGTTGTACAGGAACGCGCCCGGCACATCCGTGACAAGATATTCTTCCGCCTGCTGATACAGTTTGACCGCGTCCTCGATGCTCGCCGCCGCGTCTGCCAGTTTGAGTGTTTGGTCCAAATTCACATTGCAATAGCCGTAGCGTTTGGCGAAACTGCCGCACGTCCAGTACGTGCTGAGCCAATTTTGCGGGTGCGGAAAATCTTCAATCCAGCCGCGAATTGTCATCTGCGGACTCGTTTTGATATTTCGCACGCGGCGCGTGTATTCGGTCGGGCTGATGGGTTCCGGCGAAATTTTGCAGCCGAATACGCTTTCCAAATTTTTGGACAATGCTTCGACTTGCAATTTGTTGTTGGGCGAATCGGGATATGTAAATTTCAAGTCGCCCAATTTCGCGCAATCCACTTTGCCGTCCGCCGTGCCGTAACCGTTATCGGTCAATGTTTTCACTGCCGCTTGCGCGTTGAACGCAGGCACGCCCGGTTTGTCCGCTTGATTGCCCGGCACGCCGGAGGGGAGCCAACGCGTCGTTGGACTGCCCGCGCCGAGCAAAACATTTTTCACAAACGCGTCGCGGTCTAACGCTTGCGAGAACGCGGTGCGAACGATGCGGTCGTCGAACGGCTTGAGCGTATTGTTGAACGCGAGCATGTACGTGCTTGCGCCCGGATATTGGTACAATTCACTCTTGACGGTATCGCTCAAAATCTGCGGCAGTAAATCGGGTGACACTGCCGCGTCAATATCAATTTCGCCTTTTTTGTACGCGTCCAATTGCGCCTGCGTATCGGGATTGTATGAAAACTCGATGCGCGCGAGATTGGGTTTGCCGCCGCGATAGTTCGGGTTCGCCGCGAGTGTAATGCGGTTGCCTTCATCAAAACTCAAAATCACGTACGGACCGTTGCCGTTGTGATTTCCTGCAATGTCTGCCCAACCGTCTTCGGCGGTCGCGGTGAGTTTGGGGTCGGTCGGGAAAAAGATGGGCAAGCTCGTGAGATACAACCAATAGTCGCCCACCGGTTCGACAAATTCAAACGTCAATGTTTTTGCGTCGGGCGTTTGAATGCCCACGCTGTCCATTGCGCTTTTCAATTCCGCTTCGGTCTTGTTGTCAATATCAAAGTTGCTCACCTCGCGCGCGCCCTTGATGTCGTACAACACCGACGCGTATTGACGACCGCCGAGACACGGATTCAAACCGCGTTTGATGGCGGCAGCAAAATCTTGCGCGGTGATGGGGGTGTCGTCCACGCGTTTGATTCCATCGCGCAGCTGGAACGTCAACTGCGTGCCGTCCTCATTGAATTGATAGCTTTCGGCGGCAGCCAACGCGACATTGCCGTTCGGGTCCACGCTCACGAGTCCTTCGTACGCGAGCGAGAGAATTTCAAACTCGTTGACAAACGACGCGCGCTGCGGGTCAAGCACGGCGGGATACACATCTTCGCCGATACGCAAAACTTGATTGGTCGGCGAAACGGGCTGCGCGACGGCGGTGGCAGGTACGACGGTTGGCGCCGTTGTTGGCGACACAACCGCACTGCTCGCAACGGTTGCACTCGCGACGGCGGTCGGTTCGATGAGCTCTTCAGTAATGACGACGCCGCACGCGTTAATTTTGGATGCGACAGTGGGCGTCGCTTGCTGCGCGAACGCTTGCGCGGCGGCGCGCGGCGGCATCTGCATTGCCCACACCATCAAGAGCATGGCGCCGACGGCGACCAATGCGCCGAGCGCGAGAGGTTTGAGGTAATTGGTCTGTAACATCATGCGCTCCCTTTAGTTTGTTCCGCACGCGAATTCATTGCCGGTCTTGTCCACGAGACAGGCAGTCACCGTGCCTAAATTCTTGCCGTGCAAATTGACGACCGCATACGGCGCGTTTTGGGGCGCATTGGTGCAGGGATGGTCGGAACTGCCGGGCGCGCTGGCGCACATTTGCACCGGACCGTTTGCGCCGTTCCACGAATAGGTCACGCGCACTTCCCAACGGTTTCCTTTATTGGCAACGCCCACGCTCTTGATTTTGCCTTTGGCGCCGCCGCCGCCGCCACCACCGCCGCCTTGCACGTTGACGGTGAGCTGCGCCTGCGCGCGTACGCCTTTGCAGTATGCGGCGAGTGTATAGGTGCTGGTCTGGTGGGGTTGAATGCCTGCGGTGCCCGGGGTTGCGACGCCGCCGTTGCCGTCGGGGGTCTCCAAAAGGACGCTGTCCGCGTTCCCGACCAAGCCCCAACGCAGTGTGGTTTCTTGTCCTTTTTGAATAGTGGAATTGTCCACCGTGAATGAACTGATTTGTGGTGTGCCGTTACAGCCCGTAGGTTGTGGCGGCGGCGGCGGTGGCGGTGGCGGTGGAATCGGTGTGGGTGCGCCGGGCACGATTATTTTCACATAAAACGTTTCGCCAAACTGCACGCCCGCGCCGCTTTGAATTTTCCAACGGCTCACATACGTGCCGGGCGTTGTGGGCGCAATAAAGTTGACGGACAAATTAAACGTTTGTCCCGCTTGAATCGGACCGATCGGCGTCGGCGAGCCGCCCGCCATTTGCGCGCCGCTCACAAACACGGCGACGGTTTGGGCATCCCAATTGCACGTGCCGTTGTTTTGCAATTCCCACGTTTTCACAAAGGTTGAACCGGGCGCGACCTGCGTATTGTCTGGAATGGTAATGTCGCGCACGAACGTCGAATCGAGAATACACGTCACAGGCGTTGCCGTCGGCGCGGGCACGCTCGTCGGCACGGGCGTCGGGGTCGTGCCTTGCACCGTCAAATTGATGGACGCTTGCCCAACGCGATTTTCACTGTCTGTCGCGCGCACCGTCACGACATGCGTGCCGGGCAAATTCGCAATCCAGCGTTGAATTAAACTGTACTGAACTTGCGGCAAATCGCCCGGCGTTTGGTCACTGTGAACGACATTCCCGTCCACGAGCAAATCCACCTGGACGATGCCTACGGGGGACGCCGAAACCGATTCAATCGAAATAATGTCGCCCAGAATGTAGGCGCTGTTGCTCGGCGGGCGATTGATAATGACGATCGGACCGTCATCCTGCAAGAGCGGCGCGGCGCTCGCCAACGCGACAATGCCCGTCAACGCCAGCAACGCCAGCAACGCGCTCAGGAAAATCATTTGGGAACGTTTCAAAATAACCTCCGGGGAAGGAATTGTTGGGAACAAGTATATCACAAAGAAGCGGGCGAACCCGTTCGGTAGGGCGAGGTTAGAATTCACAACGCGCCGATTAAGTCGGCGCGTTGTTTTCAGTCAACCTTGTCTGTGTTCTGCCTGCGTGAATTTATTTGGTCATTTGCACAGTCAGCGATTGTCGCACGGCTTGGTCGCCAATCCCTTCCCCTGCCGCAATCAGCGTGTAAGTGAATAGTCCCGAACCGGGCGGACAATCCTGCTGCGTTCCGTTGGCGGGACCCGTTTCAAGAATCGTCGCGCCGTCACGTTGAAGTGTGACGCCGACCGGCGTATTCTTTGTCGCCCACTGCAAATTTACACAGCCGCCCTTTTTGATTTTGTTTTTGTCAACTGTGAAATTTTGGATGCGCGGTTTGCCGCCTGCGGGTTTCGGCGGAACGGCGGTCGGCTGCGGCGGCGGAACGTGCTGCACATTCACCGAAACCGAACGCGTTTCATTTTTTCCGTTTTGCAACACTGCGCGCATGGTGTAGGTGGTATGCTGCACCGGGCAAACCTGCCGCTGTCCCGAACCCGGCACACCGATTTCGCCACTGCCGTCATTCAAATAGACGGCTTGCACATTATTGACATTCCACGTAATTGTCGCGCACTGCCCGCGCTGAATGGTGCCGCGGTCGGTGCGGAAATCAATTTGCGGCGCGCCGCCGGAAACATTTACAGTCGTCTCGTACGTGTTTTGCGAATTGTCAGGATTCACCACGCGCAGGCGATAGGTTGTTGTTGCTTGCGGGCAAACCGTGCGCTGGTCGCCGCCGCCAACGCCCTCTTCGCCGCTGCCATTGAAAAAGTAAATGGCATTCGCACTCGACACATTCCAACGCACTACCGTACATTCGCCTTGGTTGATTTGGGCGCGGTCGGCGCGCAAGTTCGCGCCTGCGGTGAGGACCGTAATTGTCAGCGGCGCTTCAACGGTTTGATTGTTCAATGTCGCGCGCAATTTGTATGTTGTTGTCGCTTGCGGACACACCGTGCGCGAATCGTGCGGGTTCACGCCTTGCGCGTTATTTCCGTCCACGAACGCGACATTGCTCGCATTGTCCACGTCCCAACGCACCACCGTGCATTGTCCTTGAGAAATCTGTAACGCGTCCGCGCGCAAACGCAAATTTGGAATCGTGGGTTGAACGGGCTGCGCGCCCGGGACAGTGATGCCGACCCAGATGATTTTACCGAACGCGGTATTGGCGTTGGAACGTATCTGCCAAAAACCCTGATATGTGCCGGGATTGAACGGCGCAACCAAATCCGCGCGCACGTCAATCGTTTCGCCGGGATTAACCACTTTGCCGAGCGGAACGCTGCTGCCGCCCATGCGCGCATCCGCCACATTGCCGCGCGTATAGACGAGCGCGAAATCGGGTTGCCATGCGCACGAGCCGCTGTTTTGAATGCGCCAAATTTTATTGAACGCTTGATTCGGCTGCATCACCGGCGGCGCTTTCATGTTTTGGTCGTCGAGATTCACATCCGTGACAAAGGTCATACCCAAGACACAAGTCTGTGCGGACGGCGTCGGCGTTACGGGAATCGGTTGCTGCGGCGCAACAGTCGGGACGACTTGCGGAACTTCTGGCAGTGGCAAACCTTCTTGCGAATCGAGTTCCAAATAGTGCTGCATCAGCGCGAGCAGTGAGCCGTCCTGATACATGCCCAGTAACACGCGATTGAATTCGGGAATCAGTGTGGACCCTTTGCGCGCGGCGATACCGTACTGCTGTGCGTTCATGGCTTGCCCGACGAGTTTGAGGTCGCCCGGTTTGGACGCGGCAAGCGCGGGTTGCGCGCCGAGAATCGCCACATCTACTTGTTTGTTGCGCAGTCCTTGCAGCATCTCGTTTGCATTTTCGTATGTCACGAAATTGGAACCGGGGCTGGCAATGTCGGCGTTGAGATACGCGTTCGCAAGCCATGATTCAAACACGGTGCCGCGTTGAACGCCGGTTTTGCGTCCGATGGTGTCGGATGCCGCGTGAATTTCAAAATTCGCGTCACTGCGCGCGAGCGCGGCATCTTCGCCCAAATAGTACGGCACGCTGAAATCGGCGATTTGTTGGCGTTGAGGTGTAATGGAAAGTGCGGCGATGGCGGCGTCCATCTGTCCCAACTTGAGCGCGTCGAACAAACCGTCAAAGGCGTAATCTTGAATTTCTACGTCAACCCCCATGCGTTTCGCCACTTCACGGATGACGGCAACGTCAAAACCATCGAGTGAATTATCGCTGGCGTAAAATTCAAACGGCGCGTAATCGGCGGATGTGCCGACGACAAGTTTCTTTTTCGCTTGCACTTGTGCGAGGTCATCGCCTTGTGCGTTGTTTGATGGAGGCGCTTTGGTCGGTACAACTTGCGGGGCTTGCGTTGCCACAATCGGCGCGCGCGTCGGGCGTGGGGTTGTAGGTTCGGGTGTTGGTGTGCCGCCGCACGCCGCGAGCGATGCGAGAACGATGAGGGTGACAATAGAGAGGAGGTGACGTTTTGAAAAATTCATAACCTTTCGAGATACCTTTCGTGAATCGAGTCGGACGCGTCCGGCAATATAGTTTTGCCGAACGCCGTTGCATTATAAAAATCTGCCGTTTGAGAATCGTTTAATCGCGCTGCGCGTACAGACGCTTTACCACAGCCACAAACAACGCGAATCTCTGCAGATTTGCCCGATTGTTAATCAAATCGCAGCTGTGCCGCGATTCGCGTTGAATAAAAACTTTGCTTGCGCG
>CAZXYP010000023.1:0-3779 GCA_964644955.1 uncultured Anaerolineales bacterium
TCCACCCATGCAAGGCGGCGTAGGCGACTGCACGAACGAAATCGCGCAGGCGTTGACAAAACGCGGCGCGGACGTTTCCGTACTGACAAGTTATCAGTCGTCCGTTATCAGTAATCAGTCTCCAGTCTCCGGTCTCCGCGTTCTCCGCGCCATCCCGCGTTGGAATTGGCGCGCCCTTTCGCACATTCGCAAAACGATTTCCGAAATGCAGCCCGACATTGCCCATATCCAATATCAAACGGGCGCGTTCGGGATGCAGCCGATGATAAATTTTTTGCCGCGTTTTATTCCCCCGCCCGATGAAAAAAACGGCGTCGGTGTTGTTGTCACATTTCACGATTTGCTGCCCGCGTATCTCTTTCCCAAAGCCGGACCGCTGCGCGATTGGGTGACGTTCCAATTGGCGCGCGGGGCGGACGCGGTGATTGCGACGAACGAGCCGGATTATCTGCGCTTGCGCGAAAAGGTGCGCGGGGAAGGCAAATGGCTCGAACTCATTCCGATTGGCAGTAACATTACGCCGTCGGAAATTCCGCCGGAGATTACGCGCGAAAAATTGCGCGAACGTTTGGGCGTGCGCGCGGACGAAACCCTGCTCGTCTATTTCGGTTTTCTCAATCCGAGCAAAGGGGCGGAAACATTGATTCAGGCGCTGTACGATTTGCCCCAAACGAAATTGTTGTTTCTCGGCGGACAAACGGGCGCGACGGACCCGACGAATGTAGAATATCGCGAACATGTGAAGCAAGAGATTAGAGACCGGAGACTAGAGAATCGAGTTTTGTGGACGGATTTTTTGCCGCCGGACGCGGTGAGCGCACATTTTTACGCGGCGGATGTTTGCGTGTTACCCTATCGCGACGGGGCGTCGTTCCGGCGCGGGAGCATCATGGCGGCGCTCGCGCACGGCATGCCCATTGTGACGACCTTTCCGCAAACCGCGCCGCAGCCCGAATTAAGAACGCGTGACGAAAAAATGGATTACGCGCGCATTCCTAAACTCCCCATCCTGCGCGACGCCGATAATGTGTTGCTCGTTCCGCCCGACGACGCGCAAGCCATCATTCTGGCCGTCACGCGCATCCAAACCTCGCCGGGACTCGCCGCGCAATTGCGCAGCCGCGCCCGCGAAACCGCCCGCGCCTTTTCATGGGACAAAATCGCGGACGACCATTTGGCGTTGTATGACAAGATAGTGCGATAGTGCGATAGTGCGATAGTGCGATAGTGCGATAGTGCGATAGTGCGGTAGTGCAATGGTGCGATAGTGCGGTAGTGCGGTAGCGCGATAGTGCGATGGTGAATTTTGAATCTTGATTTTTGAATTTTGAATTTCCAACATCCAGTCTCCAGTCTCCAGTCTCCAATCTCCAATCTCCAATCTCCAACCTCCAACCTCCAATCTCTTTTTCCCATGAACCGTCAATCTCTTTTTATTCTCCTTGCGTTTGTCCTTGCCGCGGTCGTCGTCGGCAGTTTTTTTCGTTATCCGCTGGTGACGGACGACCCGTACATCACGTATCGTTACGCGCGCAATTTGATGAACGGCGTCGGTTTTGTGTTCAACGCCGGCGAACGCGTGTTGAGCACAACGACGCCGTTGTATGCGCTGCTGCTTGCGGGGTTTGGGTTTTTGCGCGCGGACATTCCGACGATGGGATATTGGTTGAGCGTGGTAAGTTTGGGCGCCGCCGCGTTCTTGTTGTACGGCATGGCGACAATCGTAAAAAAACCGTGGGGCGGAATCGTCGCGGGCGCGCTGCTGCTGGTGTCGCCCGCGTTGGTCATGACCTTTGGACTGGAAACGAATTTTTATTTGATGGTCGGACTCGCCGCGCTCGCCGCGTATTTGTCAAAACGCGTTACGCTCGCGTTTGCGCTGTGCGCGCTGCTTACGCTCACGCGGAACGATGGCTTGATTCTGACCGGAATTCTCGCGCTCGATTATTTGTGGCAACAACGTGAAACCATTCGAAACTCGAAATTCGAAATTGGAAATTGGAAAATTCTGCTGCCGTTCTTGGTGTATCTCGCCATTCTCACGCCGTGGCTCGTATTCGCGTGGTCTTATTTCGGCTCGCCCTTTCCGTTCACCCTCGCGGCAAAAATCGCGCAGCAACAAAGCGGACTGTGGGATACGTTTGCGGTTGGATTTTTCAAATGGTCGCGCGATAACGCGGTGTGGCTTGCACCGCTTGGAATTTTTGCATTGATTGGCATCGTGTGGGCAGTGCGCGCAAAATCGCGCGTGCTGTTGCTGCTCGCGTGGGCGATTCTACATCTCGTCGCGTATTCGGTTCTGGGCGTCGCGTTTTATCCGTGGTACGTCGCGCCGTTGATTCCGGCGCTGTGTTTGTTTGCGGGCATCGGCGTCGCGCAAATTGGCGAAACGCGTTTCATTCGCCAAAACAGTGTTTTGAAATACGGCGCAATGGTTTTATGCGGCGCATTTTTGGTCGGGATGGAATTGCGCGCGACGTATGATGCAGGCATGACGAAATCTTCACCGAAAGTCGAAGCGTATCAACGCGCGGCGGAATGGCTGACGCAAAATACAAATGTAGATGCGTCGGTGGATGCGCTCGAAGTGGGCGTGATTGGTTATTTCGACGAACGGCGCACGGTGGATTTTGTCGGACTCGTTGACCCGATGCGTGTGCCGTACTTGCGCGTACAAGAATTTGCGGACGGCGTAAGGCGCGCCCATGCCGATTACGTCATCATGATTCCGCCCGACACCTGGCTGCCCGAGGATGTGTGGTTCAAGGACGCGTATCGCGCGGTAGAAAAAATTCGCGTGAATGGTTTTTACGGCAGCAAGCCGCTGGTGATTTATCAACGCGCGGACGCGGGACGCGCGCCGACGGAAAAAATAGCTTTGAATGCGGCGTTTGAAAAACGAATCTTGTTGGAAAGCGTGGAATTGTTTGCGCGCGAATCAAGACGCGGCGCGGCACTGCCGTTGAAATTGAATTTGCGCGCGCGTTCGCGCGAACCGATTGCGCAAGATTGGAAATTCACCATTCAACTCGTCGGTGCAGAAAATCGCGTCGTCGCGCAGACCGACAATTTTTATCCCGCGCGTTTGCCGGAAGATGGGATACCCTTTGCAGACTATCAAGCGATTCCGATTCCGGACGACGCGCCGCCCGGAACCTACGATTTGATTTTGGCAATGTATGACACACAGGCGAATGAGCGTTTGTCGTTCTATGATGCGAACGGGAATGAGGCGGGCGATTTTTTGAATTTGGGAAAAATCGAAATTGTGAAAAAATAATTGTGCTATAATTCGCACAAGTGTTCTGTAAAAAGTGCATTAGTGAGATAGTGCGATAGTGAGGTAGTGCGGTAGTGAATTCAAGAGATGGTGAAGGTATGGCAAAGATTGAACGGTTTGAAGATTTGGTTTGTTGGCAAAAAGCGCGTGGATTGTCGAATATGATTTATGACTTGACCGAACGCAAAACGTTCAACAAAGACTCGGGACTGCGCTTGCAATTGCAGCGCGCCGCCGGGTCGGTGATGCACAATATCGCGGAAGGATTTGATGCCGGCTCAAAACCGGAATTCATTCGCTTTCTGAAAATGTCTCGTCGTTCCGCAAGTGAAATTCAGTCGGAACTCTATCAAGCCCTAGACCGTAATTACATTACCGAAACAGAACGCCAAGCCGTGTATAGTCTCGCCACCGAAACCAAACGCCTCATCAACGGACTCATCCGTCATCTGCGCGGTAAACCGGACGCCAACGGCGACTAACAATTCACCTGCTATCG
>CAZXYP010000023.1:3879-25437 GCA_964644955.1 uncultured Anaerolineales bacterium
CACTATTGCACCAACGCACTATCGCACTATTGCACCAACGCACTATCGCACTATTGCACCAACGCACTATCGCACTATTATGTCCGATCGAATCGTCTCCCCCTCCGTCAAACAAGAAGAGCTCGCGCTCGACCTTTCCCTGCGCCCGAAAAAATTGGCGGAATACATCGGGCAGGACAAGGTCAAGGCGAATCTGAAAATTCTTTTGGAAGCCGCGCAGGCGCGCCATGAAGCGGTGGACCATATTTTGCTGTACGGTCCGCCCGGACTCGGCAAAACGACACTCGCCAACATCATTGCGAATGAAATGAACGCGGCGATAAAAATTACCGCGGGTCCGAGCATCGAGCGCCCCGGCGACCTCGCGGCAATTGTGACGAATCTGCGCGCGGGCGATATTTTGTTTATTGACGAAGTGCATCGGCTCAATCGCGCGGTCGAAGAAATTTTGTATCCGGCGATGGAAGATTTTGCGCTGGACTTGATTACGGGCAAAGGTCCGAGCGCGCGTTCAATCCGTTTGAAACTGCCGCACTTTACCATCGTCGGCGCGACGACGCGGTTTGCGATGTTGTCTGCGCCGCTGCGCGACCGGTTCGGCGCGGTATATCGTTTGGATTATTATGATTTGGACGCAATGAAAACGATTGTGGCGCGTTCGGCGCAAATCCTCGGCGCGGAAATCGAATCGGAAGCGGTGACAGAAATCGCGCAGCGTTCGCGCGGCACGCCGCGCGTGACGAATCGTTTGTTGAAACGCGTGCGCGATTACGCGCAAGTGCGCGCAGAGGGCAAAATCACAGAGCAGGTCGCGCATCAAGCGTTGGCGTTGCTGGAAGTGGACGATTTAGGCTTGGATGAAATTGACCGCAAAGTGTTGAAAACCATTATCGAAAAATTCGGCGGCGGTCCCGTCGGGCTGGATACGATTGCGGCATCCATCAGCGAAGAAGCCGATACGATTATGGATGTGTACGAACCGTACCTGCTGCAACTCGGCTTTTTGGATCGCACACCGCGCGGGAGAATCGCAACGCGGCGGGCGTATGAACATCTCGGCTTGAAACCGCCCGACCGCATCGAACAAAATCGGTTGTTGTAAATCAAGACCTCGCAAGTTTTTGAAACCTGCGAGGTCTTGATTTACAATGTCGCGTGATGAACAAGTTGGGGGCTTTTATTTTGATTGCGTTGGTGCTCGTCGCCAACGCGTTGTGGTTTTATCAGGCAGTCGGTTGGGACGCGGTGGACGACGCGTACATTTCGTACGTCTATGCGCGGAACGCGGTTTTGGGACACGGCTTGACGTTTAATCCGAGTGAACGCGTCGAGGGTTTTTCAAATTTTTTGTGGACGGCGATGATGGTGCCTATTGTCGCGTTGGATTTGGATGTGGGGCGCCTCAGCAGCGCGTTGGGTGTCGCGTTCGGGATTGGGGTGCTGGCGCTCGCGATAAAATTTCCGCGTCGTTTGGGCATTCCCGAAATCATCGGTTGGATGGCGGCGTTGTTTCTGGCGGTGGACGGCTCGTTCGCCTTGTGGAGTGTGAGCGGTTTGGAGACGCCGCTGATGGCGTTTTTGGTTACGCTCGGCGCGTTTCTGTACGTCGGAGAAAACTTTTCCAAAAAAAATTCCGGCGAAAAATTTTTCGCAAGGTTGCCCAAAAGCGGAATCGTTTTTGCGCTCGCGGCGATGACGCGTCCCGAAGCGGGCGCGGTGTTTGCACTCGTCGTCGCGCATCAATTTGCATGGCGCATTTTGGAGGAACGAAAATTTTTTACGCGCAGTGATGTTGTCCGCGTGATTTCGTTCGTCGCGTTGTTTGTGCCGTATTGGCTGCTGCGCTGGCGTTACTATCATTCGTTCCTGCCGAATTCGTTTTATGCCAAAGTTTCGCCCGGCGGACCCATCGCCCAAATTCTTCGCGGGTGGGAACACGTGCAGAATTTTGTCGGCGTGCATTTGTCGTGGCTGATTTTGTTGCCCGCGCTGATCGCGTTGGGTGTAGTGATTGCGCGTTATGTGCGATTGCGGCGCGCGGGTGGAAACGCTGCGGTGAGCGTTCCGTACGATGGTGTGCGCCGCGCGTTTTTTGGATTCACATTGTTCACTGCGATTATTTTGTTGTACGGCGCGTACATTATCTATGTCGGCGGCGATTGGTCGGTGGGGCGTTTCTTTGTGCCGATGCTGGCGTTTGTGTATTTGATGATTGCGGCGGGGATTGTGTTTGCCGTAGAGTACATCCTTTCCAAATCGAAAATCGAAAATCGAAAATCGAAAATCGCGCAGTATGTTTCTGCCGCCATCTCGATTCCGCTCGCGCTCGCGCTTTGGTTCTCTTCCGCGTACAATGGCGAATACAAAATTTTTATCGGCGGGTTCGATGCCGCGTTGGCGACAGAGGCGCGCATCACGGCGGGGAAATGGTTGAAAGAAAATGTGCCGCCCGGAACATGGATTGCGGTGGACGCGGCGGGACAGGTGCCGTACTTTTCCGAACTGCCGACGATTGACATGTTTGGCATCAATGATTTGCACATCGGACGAATGCCCGTAGCGAATTTGGGCAGCGGCACGCCGGGACATGAAAAATTTGATTTGGGGTATATCATTGCGCGCGCGCCAAAATATGTGGTCATTTACGGCACGTTGTTCGACCATGTGACGGAATACAAACGCGCGAATGTAAAGTGGACGGACAAGCAAGAGTTGGAACGGTTTTTGACGATATATGTAAGAGCAGATGGCGAATAGCAGATGGCGGATTGCAAATAGCCATCAGCCATTTGCCATCCGCCATCAACCAACATGGACGAATTCCCAAAACTGCTCATCGTATTGGGCATCAGTATTGCGCTCGTCGGCGTTTTGTGGCTGGGTTGGACGCGCGTGTTTGGCGGTACGCAAATGCCGGGGACGTTTGTGTTTCAGGGCGAGAACCTGACGTGCGTGGTGCCGCTTTTGGGTTCCATTCTGTTGAGTATTATTTTGACGATTGTGTTGAATGTCATCTTGCGCGCCATGAACAAATAACGAGGAGTATCAAGTGGACTATCCTTTCAAGAACAATGTACCTGACCCGCTGCTTTCGGGCGACACCCTGCCGACGTTCAAATTCGAATTGGAAAAATCGCAAGGACGCGCGGACGGCGGCAGTTTCGGCAAAGAAGTAACGGTCACGCAGCTGCCAATTTCCAAAGGCATCGCGGGCGTTTCGATGCGCCTCGAACCGGGCGTCACGCGCGAATTGCATTGGCACGCGACGGCGGCGGAATGGGCGTTCGTGTTATCGGGACGCGTTCGCACGACGATTATTGACCCGCAGGGCAACTCCGAGTTCAATGATTTTGACGCGGGCGATGTGTGGTACTTTCCGCGCGGGCACGGACATTCGATTGAATGTTTGGGGAACGAACCGTGTCAATTTATTTTGATTTTCGACAACGGCTACTTTTCCGAATTCGGCACATTCAGCATCACCGATTGGATTGGGCATACGCCAAAAGAATTGTTGGCAAAGAATTTGGGATTGCCCGCCGCGACGTTTGACAGTTTTCCGAAACAAGAAGTGTATTTCACGCACGGACCGATTCCGCCCGAAACGGTTCCGGCGCCGCATCAAGGCGCGCTGCGCGAATCCGCCAACACGCATCGCTATCGGCTCATGGCGAACGCGCCGTACAAAACGTACAAGGGCGGACGCGAATGGCGCGTGGGCGCGGACGAATTTCCGATTTCGACGACGATGACGGGCGTGATTTTGGACATTGACCCGGGCGCGTTGCGCGAATTGCATTGGCATCCCACGTCGGATGAATGGCAGTATGTGATTGCGGGGCAGGTGAATGTTTCGCTGTTTGGTTCGCGCGGGCGCTATCGCATCGAAACATTGAACGCGGGCGATGTGGGATATATTCCGCAGGGGTATGGACACTCGATTGAAAATGTAGGGAACGACACCGCGCGTTTGTTGATTGCGTTCAACACGGGGCATTATCAAGTGATTGATGTGTCGCAGTGGCTCGCGGGGACGCCCGATTATTTGTTGCGAGACCATTTTAATCAGCCCGAAGAAATTATTGCGCGACTGCCGAACGAAGATTTGTTCTTGACGCCCGACGCGTCGGCGTAACGCGTTCACGCGTCCGAAAAAAATTCTTGCTCCAATGCCGCGCACAACGCATGATACATGGCGAGGTGACGTTCTTGGATTTCGGCGGTGGTATCGAACGGCGCGCGCACGCAGACATCGCATAACGACGGCATCGCGCCGCCCGTGCGTCCTGTAAAACCAATCGTCCGTACTTGGCGCACGCGCGCGACGCGCAGCGCTTGCAAAATATTTTTGGAATTCCCCGACGTACTGATGCCAATCAAAACATCGCCGCGCACGCCATAGCCATAGACCTGCTGCGCAAAAATCATGTCGGCGGCAACATCATTCGCATACGCGGTGATGAGACTTGTTTGACTCACCAACGAAAACGTCGGCAGCGCGCCTTGCAAATGCGCGGCAATATATTCACCGGCATCGGGATATGCCGCAATCAATTGCTCGCGCAACTCATCGGGAATGGGACGCGGCGCCAAATATCCTTTCATCAATTCGCCGACCATGTGTTCGGCGTCCGCCGCGCTGCCGCCGTTGCCGCAAATCAGAACCTTGCTGCCGCGCGCGTAGGTATCATGCAGCAGCTGCGCCGCGCGTTCGAGGTCGGCAATACACGCGTCCAGATCGGGATATTTCGCAAGCATGTTCGCAAAGAGCTTATTCATACAGAATTATTTGCTAGAAAAACGCTTGCCATACAAAAATCCCAATCATTACGAGAGAGAGACTGATTTCGACCACCGACGCCAAAAAGCAGCCGACGAGGTACGTCTTGCCCGCGCGCGCGCTTTCCCGTAAATTACGGCTGCGCCAGAACGTTACAGCGCCGACGCCAATGACCGAACCCACCGCCGCGCCGAACAACGTGCCAAGCACCGGAATTTCGCTCAATAGAATTCCACCCGCAATCCCGCCGACCATTGCGGCGACCGCATTTTTGAAACCGAATCCGGCGCGCTTTTGCGCGATCGGCGTGAGCCAGTACTCGGAAAAGGTCGCCGCGATTGCCAGCGCCCCCATCACGGCGAGCGTCAGCCAATCCACGCGTTGAAAATTTTCGCCGACCGCCCACGCGAACGCGCCGAGCCAAATCAACGGCGCACCCGGCACAATCGGCACGACCGTCCCGACGAGACCGATGAGCATTAAAAGAATTGTGAGATTGGCAGCCGGATTCGTAAAGGGAGTGAACGGCATGGCGATGTATTATAAACGAGAAACGCGCGAACCAAATGTCGGATTCAAATGCACTGCCTCGTTTTACAAATCGTCTCACGCACGAAACAAATCCCTCTCTCTGCGAACTTGCGCACAATCCGGTGGATTGGTACGCATGGAACGCCGAAGCGCGCGCAAAAGCGAAACGCGAGGACAAACCGATTATTCTCAGCATCGGCTGTGTCGCGTGTCATTGCGGCGAAATGCCGTCGTTCATGAATCTGCTGTATTTATTCTCGGCGGAAGGAAACGGTGCCCTGTTGGAGACTCGGCATTCCGGCGCGCGCTTCGCTCCAGTGTCCGGCGATTTCGTTTCCGCCGGCAGTTACTTGCCCTTCAAAGTTCCACGTCACGTCGCCCGGCTGTGCGCCTTGTACGCTCAAAGTTAAATTCGTTCCGTCGAATTGCCCGTTGATTTCACCGCGTACATTTTCGCGCGTATCCTCGAATGTGCCGCCGTACGCGCACTGCGTTTCGGAACAACCGATGCGCGGTTCGAGCAGGAGGATAAATGCGCCGTTGTTAATCTCGCCGCGCCAGCGTCCCGTAATTCCGGGTCTTGGCGGCGGAGGCACAACGGTTGGCGGACGCTGCGCGTGGACGATGCCGGGAATGTGCGGCGACTCGCCGCGCTGTCCGAGTCGGTCAATCGCAATGACAAACACATCCACCGCGCCCGGATTCGACGGACGCCATTCCACACTGCCGCTTTGCTGCGTGCCGCCATCGCCCGGCACATTTTCAATCAACGTTGCCATCAAGCCTGGATACTGGTAATACACTTGAATTTGTCCCATGCCGCCTTGCGCGGAACAATCCCATGCAATCTCAACCGGATTGGGCAGCTCGACACGGAAATTGGTTGCGGGCGCTTGCATCTGACAATTCGGCGGTGGAATCACGGGCGGCGGCGTGCGCGTCGGATGCGGCGTGCGCGTCGGAATAAATGGTGTGAACGTTGGTGTCGGTTCTTGCGGTTGACGTACTGTAATGGTCGTCGCGGGTGTGGTGGTGGATTGATTGTTGACATCAAACACACGCACAAACAAAACGTGAATGCCCGGCACAGTGCCTGCCCAGATTTGTTGAATCGCGAGCGACGTTTGCGCGGGTGGGTTTGGGCTGGTGTAGGTGTTGTACAACGCATTGTCCGCCCACAATTCGACGCGCTGAATGCCCGCCGCGTCGGTCGCGTTCGTAAACACAGTCACCTGTTCAAACTCGCGCACGTTGAGCCGCGAATAATTGGTCGTCACACTTGGCGGCGTATTGTCGGCAACGTTGACGGTGAGCGGGTTCGAATTGCCGGGGTTGCCCGCGCTGTCGGTGGCGCGAATTAAAATCGTGTGCGTGCCTGCCGCGTTCGCCGCGTAAATAAAAGTGGCGCTGAACGGATTTTGTCCTTGCGGCGATTGCGAAGTCACTTGCGAATACGGTTGATTGTCCACGAGCATTTGCAATTGGGTCACGCCCGCTTCATCGCTCGCCGTGACCTGCACATTAATTTGCGCGCCGAGCGAAAGATTTTGCGGCGACGGCGGCGCCAGAATCGTCACTTGCGGCGGCGTGGAATCGGCATTGACGTTGATGGTGGCCGTCGCGGGTTCGCTCGCATTGTTGGACGGGTCAAACGCGACCACGACGAGCGTGTGCGCGCCGACCTGCGCGGAACTCCACGCAAAGACCGCTTGATAGGTTGTCGGCAGGTTCGGCGTTTGCTGTGTGTTGTACAAAACATTGTCGGCGTAAAATTCCACACGGCTGATACCGCGGTCATCCGCCGCAAGCGTGATGACCGAAATCGTTTGTCCCGCAGTGATTTGCGAACCGTTCGCGGGCGCGAGCCACTGCACGGTGGGCGGATTGTTTTCGCCGGACGGTGTGGGCGGAATCATTGTCGGTTGATTGGGCAGCGCGGTTGCGGTTGCCACTGCCACCTGTGTTTGCGGCGGAGGAATGGGCGTGCCGCCGCTCGACGCAGTGGGGGCAACCGCAGTCAAGGTCGCCGCAACAGCGGTCTCGATACTGACGGGCGCGGGCAGCGGTGTTACCGACGGCGCGGGAGTTGGATTGTTAAACAGTCCGCAACCCGCCGCAGTCACGGCGAGCAAAGTTATGGTGAAAGCAAATTGGAGGATTCGTTTCATCGGACAGCTCCTTGTAGCGCGTGCAATGCCATTGCGTACATGATAAACGCGCGGCGTCATTCGCGCAAGGGGGCGCGCGCAAATGAACTGCGCCATTCCGCGTGCGGCGCGATTTGCGCGACTTTTGCAATGGGACATAGTGGGCAGTGGAAATTAAAAATTGATTATGTTATACTTGCCGCGATGGACGAGTTATCGGCGGCGCGTCGTCAAGAATTGATTGACCGCGTGTGCGCGCAGCTGCGCGCGTGGAATTTGCGCGAACCGGCGTTGGTGTTGTTGGACATGCACCTGCCGCTCGCGTGGATTGGCAGTCAATTCCTGTTGTTTGCGGAACCGTTTCTCGGCATGGCAGCCGGCGAACGCACCGCGCGGGATTTGGTTTGGTTGTTTCAAGATTCCCAAAACATTCAACAGCTGTTGACGCAGCTCGAAAAGCCGGTAGAGATCTGAGCGCGCGCGCGTGACGGTGCACCGCGCGAATGAGGTGATGGCAATGACGGTTATTCTCGATTTGTTGCAACAGTCCGGGATCAGTCCGACGCAGGCATTCATGCTCGCGTTGTTTCTGCCGTTCCTCATTCCGTTTTTTTATTTCCTGTACCGCGCGCCGCGTTCGGCGTCGCGCCCGCGCTTGCGCCAAATCCCCGCGTATGATTCGTTGAAAAAGTTATTGTCGCGCGCGGCGGAAACGGGACAGCAAGTGCATGTCTCGGTCGGCACCGCCGGTATCGCGGGACCGCGCACGGCAGAAACGATGGCGGGACTGTACACGCTCGAGTTTCTCGCCGACCGTTCCGCCAACAGCGATATTCCGCCGCTGGTCACGACCACCGACCCGACGACTCTGCCCGCCGCCGCGGACCAACTGCGCCGCGCATACGAGCGACAGGGCTATCCCGATGAGTATCGTTTCGATTACACGCGGTTTGTCGCGCCGCCGGTGAATGGCAGCGCGGTGCCGTACGCGGCAGGCGTGATGGATGTGTTGAATCACGAGCCCGTGGCGGCGAATGTCATGGTCGGCGCGTTCGGCGATGAATTTTTGTTGATGGCGGAACCGGGCGCGCAGCGCGGCGCGTATCAAATCAGCGGGACGAGTGACTTGAGCGTATTGCCGTTTGTTCAATTGACCGCGACCGCGCCGCTGCTCGGCGAAGAAATTTTCGCCGCCGGCGCGTATCTGTTGAACCGCGTCGGACACTATACCAGTCTCGTCGCGCAAGATATTTTTCGCATCGCGTTGGTGCTGCTCATATTGGTCGTCGTCTTTTTGCGGGCGTTGGGGTTGATTTGATGGAACAGCCGCGTGTTAATGTGGGCGTGCTGCTGCGCCGCCAATTGATTCCGGTCGCCATCGCCATCGGCGTGGGCATCGTCGTGCTGTTGGGACAATTCATTTCCAACGCCACGCTCGACAATATCGTTGCCGTGCTCGTAAGCTGGGGCGCGATTGTGGGCGCGTTTGCGCTGCTGCTCGGTCTGGCGAATTTGGTCTTGTTTCATTCCAAACGCATCCTCAAACGCGACCGCGAAATGTCGGCGACAAAGAATATTGCCGATTCGATTTTGATTCTCGGTTCGGCGGTGGTCGTCTTTTTGCTCGTGCTGCCTTCGGGCGAGACCGGCGCGGCAAGCCAATGGGTGATGCGTTATATCTATCAACCGCTTGAAGCTTCCTTTCTTGCGCTGCTCGTCTTTTTTATCGGCACGGCAGTGTACCGCGCTTTGCGCGTCCGCACCTGGGAAATGGCGCTGTTTGCAATTTCTGCCGTGATTGTGTTGCTCGGCTCGGCGCCGTTCATGTCGGTAGTCTCCCCATGGTTTCCCGCCCTGCGCGATTGGGTCGTAAATGTTCCCGCGCTCGCGGGCGGACGCGGCATTTTGTTGGGTGTCGCGTTGGGCATCATGGCAACCGGCTTGCGTTTGCTGACAGGCATTGACCGTCCGTATTCAGAGTGATGAGGCATGAGGACAGAGGACTGAGATTTGTTCCGCAGAACGTTGCACTCAGTCCTCATGCCTCGATACTCAGTCCTGCATGATTTATTGTCCGCAGTGTGGCACGTCCAACAAGCCCAATAGCAAATTCTGCAAGAATTGCTCGGCGCTGCTTCAACCTTCCACCGACATTCGTTGTCCGATTTGCGGCACAATGAATTCGCAAAACGCGGAAGTATGCAAGAGCTGCAATACGCGCTTGAATACGTCGGCGGCTGGCACAAGTGCGTCGAATCAAGCCACGCCCGCGGACGCTCCGGAAAATATCGCCCCGTACAATCCGCCCGAAATGTCTCAAGAAGCGGACACGCCTGCGGACAAGACGAAGCCCGCAAGCACGCGCGCCGCCTTTGCGCAATCCAATTCCCAATGGCTGCGCCGCATTGGCAAAACGCCGCCGTCCGAAACCAAACCGCCGAAAACTCCGCTCGCCGAGTCTGCTGCCGATGCACCTGCGCCGATTGAAACTCCCGCGTCCGAGGATTGGCTCAAGCAGCTTGATACCGCTGCGACCCAAACGGCAGCCATTACCGCACCGACGGAATCACTCGCGTCAACAGAAACCGCGCCCAAGCCGCAATTGAGCGAAATCAAATTGACGGGCGATGATTACGATTATAGTGACATTGGCGGCGAGGTTACGGACGAAATGAAAGCGCAGCTGCAAGCCGAAGCGGGCAACGTCCAATCGGTGGACGATGAAGTTGCGCTGGCAATGCGCCTGTTGGGTCTCTCCGCCGCCGGCGAAGCCATCCCGCAAACCGCCAAGCCTCAAGTTGTCAAGCCCGCGCCTCCGATGCCCGCACCGGTTGAACCTGTGGCGCAAATGCAAACTGCCGCGCCCGAAACCGCTGCCGAACCGGAAACACCCGCGCCGTTGGACCTTGTCACAGCCGCTGTGGTTTCCGAAATGCTTTCGTCGGTTGTCTCCGAACCCGCTGCCGCAATCGAAACGCCCGTCTCGACAGAACCCATTGCTGCCGCAGAGGTTGCGTCGGAAACACTTGCACCGATTGAAGCAACTCCGCCTGCGAAGCCGCAATTGAGCGAAATCAAATTGACGGGCGATGATTACGATTATAGTGACATTGGCGGCGAGGTTACGGACGAAATGAAAGCGCAGCTGCAAGCCGAAGCGGGCAACGTCCAATCGGTGGACGATGAAGTTGCGCTGGCAATGCGCCTGTTGGGTCTCGGCGCTGCCGGCACGGCAGTCGCATCCGCAGTCTCTCCATCCGAAACAGTCGCGCCGGTCCAAGCGGCGCCCTCGACGGAACCAATCGCGCAAGCATCAACGGCGCCCGAAGCGGAAGCGGTGGCAACCCCTGTTCCCGCGCCGACTGAACCGATTGCGGAAACCGAAACGGCATTGCCCGTCAGCCCGGTGGAAGCGGTGACGCAAGAATCGGCAGGAACAATCGCGGCAGTCGCGCCGGAGGAAGCGGAAAACGCAGAGTGGTTGACACGCCTTGCGGCGGCATCTTCTGCCGCTGTCGCTGCGAAAATGGTTGGCGAGGCGCGCGCAGAATCGGCGGAACCGAAAACGACGGAATTGTCATCGGTGGAACAAATCGTCGAAACGACGGCTGCGGAAACACCCGCGGAAATTTTTCCACCGCAAGATGCGATTGTGGCGGCGGCGGCAGCGGATACAAGTAACATGCCCGAATGGCTGCGCGAGCTCGCGCCGCCGGAAGTGACAGAAGCCGATGCCGCAACGGCACAAGACAATATTCCGAATTGGGTGCAAGACCTCGCCCCGGGCGCGGCAGTGATTGGCACAACCGCTTTCCTGTCGCACCTTCCGGATTTGGATGAAAGCGAACGCGGGGAGTTGCCCGATTGGCTGCGCGAACCGATTGTGCCGCCTGAAGTCGAAGCCAAAACAGAGCTCGCGGCGGAGGCGGAACAAGCCGCGACGGAAGCGGAACGTGTCTCCCATGCGCCGGTCGAATTGCCGTCGTGGATGCGCGGCGGCGGTACGGCGGGATACGACCCGTATGAAATGGTCGAGACGACCGGACCGTTGGCAGGAGTGAGCGGGATTTTGCCATTGGCGGTGGCATTGACCGAACCGCACACGCTGACTACGGCAACGCCTCCACGCACCGACAGCGGTCGGATTTTTCAAACGTTATTGGCGGAACCTCTGACGGCGGCAGCGCCCGCACAACCCGAGACGCGCGCCGCGCGCATGTTCACGTCCATACATTTGTTGTATTTGCTCATTTTTTTGGCGGCGATGGTGGCATTGTTCTTGCCGTCGGGCGCGGATGAATTGGGTTTGTTGGGCAAAGACGTGGTTTCCTCGCCCGGCGCGGTGTTTTACGACCAACTGGCCGCGCTGCCCGCGCAAAGCACGGCGCTGATGGCGTTCGATTACGTTCCGGGACAGAGTCCCGAACTGGACCCGGCAGCGCGCGCCATTTTGGGAATTCTCGCGGCGCGCCAAGTGAATGTTATTGCGCTGAGCTCCAACCCGAACGGCGCGGTGATGGCGCAATCTTTATTGGAGCAAGCCAAGCAAGCGCATCCCGATTTCACGTTTACCAATCTGGGATTTATTCCCGGCAATGAAGCGGGACTCAAAACGCTGGCGTTGGGTTGGCTGCCTTCTACCTACACAGACGCGAGCGGCGTTCCCTGGAATCAATCGCCATTGTCCAAAACGGTGCGTGGCATGGACGACCTCGCGTTGAGCATCTTGATTCTCGGTGAACCGAATGGGTTGAATGGTTGGATGACGCAGGTGCAGCCGATTGTCAAGTCGCCGATGATTGCGGCGACGACGGCGGCGATTGAACCGCAAGCGCGCATCTATGTCAATTCCAAACAGTTGAATGCATCACTGCGTGGTTTGACGGGCGCGGCGGAACTGGAATTGTGGTCAGGCAATTCGGGACGCGCGGTCAAAACCGTCAACGCTCTTTCGTTTGTCAGTCTGGCGCTGGCGGGCATCATTATCGCGACCAATCTGGTGTGGTTGATGAAACGGAAAAAACGCTGAGCGCGCATTGCTTATCACAAAACGCTGCATGTGATGAGTGATGGACGATAGGCGATATGCGCTTTGCCAATCATGGATATTCTATTTGATGCGGTGTGTGCTCCGGGCGGTTTTTGTGACGTGCTGGGCGTGTGGCTCGCCGCACTCTTGACCATTCTGGTGTTTACGTATTTGATTCGCGACTCGTTTTTGTTTCGCATCGCGTCTGGCTTGCTGGTGGGCACCGCGATCGGTTTTGCGAGCGCGGTTGTCATTCGCACCGTCCTGCTGCCGTTGATTCCGCGCTTGCTGGATGAGATTTTTGGTTTGCCGGGGACCTGGGTTGAGCTGTTGATAGATGTCCTTCCGCTGGTGTTGGGCGCGTCGCTCTTGATTCGTTTGCTGCCGACGTTTCGCGCTACGACCTTTAGCAATATCGGTCTGGCATATTTGTTTGGCATCGGCGCGGCATTGACCATCGGCGGCGCACTGGCGGGAAATTTGGTGCCGCAGTTGACGGCGACCATGTCCATTTCGCTTGCGCCGCAAGATTCGTCGCATTTGCTATTGGAATGGACGAACGGGCTGTTGATTTTGATTGGCACCATTGGCGCGTTTTTGGCATTTCGTTTTATTCAACCGGGCAAGCGTCCGTGGCAGCGCGCGTATGATGTCATTACGCGCGGTTGGGGCACGGTCGGGCGCGGGTTCATCATGATTGCGTTTGGCGCGATTTTGGCGAGTTTGATTTTGGCGCGCGAGACGGCGCTGGTTGGACAATTGTATTTTCTCTTTCACGATTGGCTGCCGATTCTCAAGTAACCATGGCGCAATTACCCACTTCGATTTTGTTTGCGGATGTCGGCGCGGTGGCGACCAAGGTCGGAATGATTGACCTGGTGGCAGGACACTACCGTCTCATTGGCGCAACGCGTACGCCGAGTACGGTCGGCACACCCTATCGAGATGTGATGGTGGGGGTGCGGCAGGGTATCATGCAGCTGCAGGCATTGACCGGCAGGCGATTGCTCGACGGACAAAACGCATTGATAAAGCCCGCGCGTTCGGACGGCGATGGCGCGGACGCGTTTGCGGCGGTGACGAGCGCGGCGATGCCATTGCGGACGGTGGTGATTGGGTTGTCGCGCGATTATTCGGTCGCGAGCGCGGGGCGCGCCGTCAACAGCACCTATGCGGTGGTTGACCATACAATCGCGGTGGATGAGGAATCCGGGCGCTGGGGCACGACCGCGCAGGATGGGCGCGCAGGCGGTCCAAGCGCGTCCGTCGAAAAACTTGCCACACTGCGCGCGGATGTGATCGTGATGGTTGGCGGCATTGACGGCGGCGCAGTGGCGCCGTTGCGCGAGATGGCAAATATCGTCGCCGCCGTCGGCGCGGCGATGGACGAATCGCAGCGTCCGTTGGTGGTGTTTGCGGGAAACCGCGAGGCGCGCGGGGAAGTGGCGGAACGGATCGGCAGTCTGATGGAACTTCGTATGGTGGACAATGTGCTGCCGGCGCTGGACCGCCTGAACCCCGGACCGCTGCAAGCTGAATTGGAAACGATTTATCGCGAAACGCAAGTCGAAAAGATTCCGGGCTTTGACAAGCTGGCCGCGTGGGCGGAACGCGGGGTCATGACCAGCACCGACGCGTACACGCGTGTTGCCGAATATCTGGCGCGCAAATACCAGCTGCGGGTCTTGGCGCTCGATTTGGGCGCGAGCGCGACGACGTTGATTTATACGGATGGCAATCGGGTCAAGCGCACCATTCTTGAAGAGTTGAGTCTGGGCTATGGCTTGGAGCAATTGATTGATGCGGTCGGAATTGAAAAAATCATGCGCTGGCTGCCTGCTTCGTTTGAGGTGGGCGATGTGCACGCGCAGCTGTTGAATCAATCCATTCATCCGACGGCAACGCCCGTGCGTTGGCACGACTTGACGGTGTTGAATGCGGCGGGGCGCGAATTGCTGACCAGGGTGACGCAGATTTGGCAGGATGACCCGGCGTTGACTTTGACGGACAGTGATTTGGTCTTGCTCAGCGGCGCGCCGATTGCGCGCGGCAGCAAACCTTCCGCGTTGTTGTTGATGCTGTTGGATGCGTTGGATGTGCGCGGCATCTATTCGGTGGCTGCCGACAATGTCGGCTTGGCGCCGGCATTCGGCGCGGTCGCAGTGGTGAATCCCGAAGCCGCCGCGCAAGCATTGGAAAGCGATTGTCTTGTGACGTGGGGGACGGTGTTTGTGCCGGAGATTGCGCCGCGTGCCGGCGAGCCGGTGGTGCTGAATGTCAAGGTGCAGCCCGCGCGCGGCGGACGACTGGAAGCGGATGTGAAATTGGGTTCCTTGGAACTGATTCCCTTGGGCGAGGGCGAAAAAGCGGAAATTGAACTGAATGGCATACGCGGGGTGCATTGGCGCCAAGTCGCAAACAGTCCCGGTATCAAGAATAATGTTTTCAAGCGCGAAGTACAGGGCGGCACTGCCGGCTTGTTGATTGATGCACGCGGGCGTCCGCTGTCGGTGTTGGACAATATGGAACGGCAGCGCGAAAAAATCCAGGAATGGATGTGGGAAGCGGGGGCGTGACCTGCGCGGTCTGAATTTGTAATGATTGAGTTTTTGCCTCAACCGGTCCAAACGCGCGTGACGGCGAGTACACGGATACGCCGCACGCGGCGCTTGCCCATTCCCGGCGAAGTGTCAGGTGCTATCGGGATGCGCATCGGCGCGCAAGACATTATCGCGCGCGCGTATCCGCCCAAAATGCGGCGCGCGCTTTCGCTTACGCGTGTAATTGGCGTAACCGAAGCCGAAGTGCCAAAGCGTTTACTGAAACACGTAGGTGACCCGGTGGAAGCGCGCGAGATTATTATTGCCCGCCCCATCAATTTTGGCGTGCAGCGTTTGGTGTATCGCGCCCCCGAAGCGGGGCAGATTACGGCGATTCAGGGCAGCTGGATGATTTTGGACATTTATGGTCAGTCGTATGATGTGCCGGCATTGTATCGCGGCACGATGGTGGCGGTGGAGCCGCGCCGGGGTGGCATTTTGGAAGCACAGGGCGCGTTGGTGCAAGGCGTGTGGGGTTCGTCGGCGTCCGGTGATGCCGTCAAAGAAGTGGTAGGTGTGATAAAATGGCTGGACAAGGCGCAGGATTCGGTCTTGGAGCCCGAAAGCATCGAGGCGGATGCGCGCGGCGCGATTGTGATTGCGTCGGGGGGCGTCACGGAGGCGGCTTTGGAGCGCGCCGTGCAGATGCAAGTCGGCGGACTGGTGGTTGGTTCGCTGCTGCCCGAATTGCGCCGATCCGCCATGGCTTGCAAATTTCCGGTGATGGTAACCGAGGGCTTTGGTTCCAAGCCCATGAGTACGCCGGTGTATGACCTGCTGACTGTTTTGAACGGTCAAGAGGCAGCGTTGAACGGACGCTACGCGCCGCGCGGCGCCGATGCCATACGTCCGGAATTGTTTGTGCCGTTGGCTGCGAGTCGAATGTTGGCGTCCGATGTTCCCGCAGAGATGGAGCATTTGGAAGTGACAGCGCGTGCGCGGGTACGCGGTTTGTGTGAGCCGTATCTGGGACGGATTGGCACACTGCCGGATGAGTTTTGGTTGGAATGGATGAGCACGGATGCCGGTACGTTTTTGCCGGCGGTGAAGGTGGAATGGCAAAATTCGCCGGGCGAAAAGCAAACCGTGCCCTGGACGAATTTGGAATTGATCGGATGAGATTCTCAAGCCACGCCGCAGAGTTTCGGGCTGGGCTTGTATGGGAGGTCCTATGGCTGAAGTAGCACCATCCGCAGGCGGGGGCGGCGGCGGAAGAAACTTTTTACTCATTATCGGCGGATTGGCGGCGGTGTTGTTTATCGGGCTATTGGCATTAGCGGGCATTCTCGTTTTGCCGGGCTTGTTGGGGAGCGGTGAACAGGTCGCCGTTGTTGCGACGGCGACGCCAACGCGTATCGTGATTCCGCCCACAGCCACCCGCACGCCGATTGCGACCGCAACCCTCGTGGTCTCGAATGTTCCGACACCGGTACTTGCCGCGGGCGAACGACAAGTTTTGGTCGAGGTGGATGATAACAAGAACGTCACACTGACAACCTTTGAAGGCGGCAAGCCGCCGATTGTTCAGACCGGGACGTGGGCGACAGATGCCGCGCAGCAACAATTGACCCTGACCTTTACGACGCTCAACGGCAAGCCGTTCAAAGATGTGATTGTCCTCAAAATCGAGAATGGTCAGCTTGTGCCGGTCTCGTACAATCGCGCGCTGCATGGAAATATCTCCGACATCCGGTTGAAACGTACGGGTGACAGCTCGTCCAGTTTCTTGGTCCCGGTGTTTGCGCGGAGTGCAGGATCGAGTATGCCCGCCGCACAAGCCACCGCGACGCCGGACCCGGTGACGGGTGATTACGGCGGCACAATTCCGGCGCCGTCTGCCGGTCAACATCTCTTGACCTTGACGCTCAATCCCGATGGCAGCGCGGTCTTGTCCACCACGGAAGCAGGCAAGAGCTCGACCCTGCAATTGGGTACGTGGCAGGCGAATGGCAATGTCGTTACCGTGTCACTGACGGACAAAGATGGGGTTCCGCTTCAGGATACGCTCGTCTTTGAGCTCAAGGGCGATGAACTGGTCTCGACCTCGTTAGACCCGACCCTGCACGGGGAATCTTTGGTGCTCAAGCGCGATCCGTCCAGCCCGAAATCCGCCGACTCGCCGGCGTCCGGAACCTATCTCGCGGATTTGGCGGCGGCAGCTACCGCGACGCCCATTCCGATAACCGCAACCCCGATTCCGATAACGGCGACCCCGCAGCCGGGAACCGGTGATGCAGGAAATTTGCCCGACACCGGTTTGGGCGAAGATTTGTTGTTGTTGTTTGGCGGCGCGATATTGCTGGTGGGTATTATCTTTGTGGTGCGCCGCATGCGGTCGGCTTGACGAGTTGCGTTTCAATCCCGCGCCCAACGGAAAAAATTGAAACCTGACAGCACGAAACGCTGTCAGGTTTTTTTTCTCGGCGCGCGCTTTGATGCCCCCTTCTCAAGTCGTGACGATTACAATATAATGACAAAAAATCCACATTGTCTGATTTCACCATGACCCCACCCGAATATCTCGATTTTGATTTGGCAATTGAAAAACGCGAGGGCGGTTATCGCGCGCATGTCTTGAATTGGCAAGGCGCGCAAGCCGTCGCGCCCTTGCTGTTGGATGTGAGTGACGACCAAATCAACGCGTTTCTCGAACAATTGGGACACCGTCGCGTGCGCGGCGCGGACAATACACGCGCCGCCGCCGCCAAAGCGTTCGGCAAAAAATTATTCGACAGCTTGTTTCAGGATGAGGTGCGCGTGTTGTGGAAAACTGCGCTCGCGTTTGCGGACGCGCAAGAGAAGGGCTTGCGTTTGCGTTTGCGAATGTCGGACGCGTCCGAACTCGCCGATTTGCCGTGGGAATTGCTGTACGATGCGGGCGCCAACTATTTTTTGAATCTGTCGCACAAGACGCCGCTGGTGCGTTATTTGGAATCGTCGTATCGCACGCGCGCGCTGCAAGTTGAACCGCCGCTTCGGATTCTCGGCGTCCTGTCTTTGCCGGACGATTACGAAGAATTGGGCGTTCAACGCGAATGGGACAAATTGCAGGATGCGCTCAAAAAATTATCGGACGCTGGTTTGGTGGAATTGCATCCGTTGAAAGAGGCGACCACCGGCAACTTGCAAGAACAGCTGCGGAAGCTAGAATTTCATATTTTGCATTTCATCGGACATGGCGAGCAGGATGTCAAAACCAAAGAAGGCGCGCTCGTGTTTGAAAACGAACGCGGGCGCGGGCGTTTGGTGTCGGGCGAAATGTTAGGCACGCTGTTGCGCGACGCGCGTTCGCTGCGGCTCGTCGTCTTGAATGCGTGCGAAGGCGCGCGCCCCGACCGCGCGGACCCGTTCGGCGGCGTGGCGCAGCGGCTCATTGAGCAAACCATTCCCGCAGTGATTGCGATGCAGTTCGAAATCACCGATCGCGCGGCGCGCACATTTTCGCAAGAGTTTTACGCCGCGCTCGCCGACAATTTCCCGATTGAGGCAGCGTTGGGCGAAGCGCGCAAAGCCATTTACGGTTTGCCGAACGAAACGGAATGGGCGACGCCCGTTTTGTATTCGCGTTTGCCGCACGGCGCGCTGTTTGATATTCGCCAAGCAGCCGCGCGCCCGCGCGTCGCGTCCGCGCCGCCCACCACCGACGCGGCGCTTTCGTTTGATGAGTTGTTCCAACGCGCGGAACGTTCCCGCGCCCAAGGCGAACGTATTTTGGCGGAAACACCGGTCGAGCGCGACGCGTGGCTGCCGAAATTTCAGGCGGCGGAAAGTGATTTGCAGCGCGCCTTGAAACTGCAGCCCGACAATGCGCGCGCGCTGTTGTCCCTTTTGCAAACGCAAGCGCGGCTCACGCCCGAGAATCCCGCGCCCGCGCGCGCGACCGCGCAGCGGATTGAGGAAATTTTGCTCGCCGCCGCCGATGTGAATCACAAGCGCATGCTCGCGCAAACGTATGTACTGCACGCGACCTTGACGAATCCGCCGAACGAGAAATTGTTGGAACGCGCGGGCAATCTGTATTTGGAACTGAACGACCTGGCGATGACGGACCGCATTCGCAAAATGCTCAAACGCATCGAGACCGCGAGTTTTCGCTCGCTCGCCGATTTGTACGGCGAACCCGATATGCGCTTTGCATCGCCCGCCGCGACCGCGCCGCCGGATGCCGCGTTTGATTTCAATCCGCTTGGCAAATGGGATTTTCAAATTCAAGATGAAACCGGCACGCGCATGACGATTGAATTTATGCCGAACGGTTCGTTTCAAATGTCCCAGCAGGTGGGAATGATGCAGGTGCCCATCAACGGAATGTGGTCGTTTAATCCGCTCTTGCAAAATCTCGTGCTGCAAGGGACTATCAACGCGTTTCAGCCGTTCATATTGAACGTCACGCTCACGGGTAAGCGCGGCAATGTGTTCACGGCGATAAGTGAAAATGGAGTTGCGTATGTGTTGACGCGCGCGTGATGGCGCGTCCCGATGCGTTTGTTTTTTTGCAGAAGGGAAGTTGTCCTATGCCACTCTATCCTCAAGAAATCAATCCCGAATGGGTTTCTTTCGAATCGGCGACGCCGGTCGGTGAAATTCATTTCAAAATTTCACCCGACGAACGGCGCAAGGTGTGGATTGTGGTGCCGCGCGGCGGCGAAAGGTTTGCGGTGTTCAAGTACGCGGATATGGTGCAAGCGGTCAAGGATTTTACCCACGCAGTCGAACCGCGCGCCGAGATGCTCAACTTGACGCTGGACGAATTAAATTTTCTTGAACGTTTTACGCGCGCGGCGGCGCATCAGGAAACGGATGATCTGTACGCGCTGCGCGAACAATGGCATCCGCCTGCCGACCCGCCGTTGGTCGTGTTACAAAACGGCGCGCCCATCGGCGTTTTGAAAAGCTCGACGCGCGGCGGCGGTGACGAGGTGGACTGGTTTGGCGATATCGGCATGGCGCAAGCGAACGGCGGCGACCATCCGAAAAATGGAGGGGACGAACCCAAATCGCCCGGCACATTGGGACCCGCTGCGCCGCCGCCCGCCGCGCCGCCCGCGCGCAAAATCAACGCGCGCTTTGACCCGCCCGAACAAAAAGACGCGCCGCTGCAAGTCGGCGAAACCTACACGCTCGTTTTCAGCGTGGACATGGAACAGCTCGCGCAAACGATTGCGGCGGCGGATTTGGACGAGACGCGTTTCTTTCCCCCGAATGTGGAGCAGGTGGATATCTATGTCCAACTTGTCAGCGACGATTTTGAGATTCTCACCGACCCGCAAAAATTGATTGTGCCGCGTCAAGGAAAATCAAAAAACAAGGCGCGCTTTGACATTTCGCCCAAACAAAATGGCGTCGGCGAAATCACCGCCGTATTCTTAAAAGACGGCAACGCGGTGCAAGCGATTGCATTGAAATTGAACGTCGGCGTAGGCAATGCCGCCATCGCGGAAAGCAAAACACTCGGACGCACCGTCGAAGCGGCAGGCGCGGTGGGCGCGCGCAGTCTGACCTTGTGGATTGATTACAAAGGCGAGGGATTCAAAGTTTCCGTTTTGGGCCCGAACGAAAATGTTTCGTTCATGATTCCGCTGCAATTGCACGAATTGGAACTTGCCATTGGCAAAGCGCGCGAAGCATTGAAAACGATTGTGGAAACGCAAGACGCCGGCATGTTGGCGTACCAGCAGCGCATAGATATTTCCGCCGCCGTCAAAAACAAAACCCTGCCAATGTTGGCGCGCGCGGGCGCGTTGTTGTTCCAAACCATTTTCATGCATCCCGGCAGCAATCAAGCGGCGAAGGATTTTGCGAAACGATTTCGCGCGCTCGCGCAGGGCGAGCCGATGCACATTCAAATCGTGTCCAAACAATTGATGCTGCCGTGGGGCATTCTTTACATGGCAGACAAATTCGACGCCAACAGCATTCAGCCCGAATTGTTTCTCGGTTTGAAACATATTATTGAGCACGCGCCGATGGAACCCAACATGGATTTTCCGCCCGACATTGCAAGCCAACCGCAGCTCCTGGTGAGTTTGAATCTCAATCAGGAAATTGACCAACAGATGGGCTTTCCGCTGATCAAGAATCAAATTCAATATTGGAATGCCAAACAGAGCAAGGGGGGGGTGAAAATTATCACGCGCACGCGCGGCAGTGACGTGGTGAACGCGCTGGCGGACGAAAACACGCCGGACCAAATCGCGTATTTTTATTGTCACGCCGTTTCCAAGAATTTGAACGAGGGTGGCGCGAACGCGTCCACCCTGCAATTCGGCGCGCAGCAATCCGTGACGCTGGAAGATTTGCTCTTGAGCGCGCCGCTCGACACGCGGCTCAAAGGTTCGCCGCTCGTGTACATCAAAGCGTGCGAATCGGCGGAATTGTCGCCGCTGTTTTACAACGGCTTCATGCCGTACTATGAGGACAACGGCGCGCGCGGCATGAAAGGCACCGAAACCCCCGAGCCTGCGCTCTTTG
>CAZXYP010000024.1:0-25324 GCA_964644955.1 uncultured Anaerolineales bacterium
CAAATTCAGGGTCGTCGGTGACTTGTTTGTAAAATTTGAAATCAGAATCAATCATCTCTTGCAGGTGGTCAATGGCAACATGGTCAAAGGTGAGGCGCGCGTTGTCGGGCGTATTGATGTGGACGCTGGCATTGAGCGCGGGGTCGGCGGCGAGTTTTGTTTCCAAATCTTGAATCGAACGCAGCGCTTGCGCGCCAAGCTGCGCGCCGAAACGGTCGTTGAGTTCTTTGATGATTTGCGAAAGCGGTTCGATTTCTTCGGGATTGGGAACGGCGACACCTTTCGGCATTGCGGGGTCGAGTTCCGTTGTGCCGCGCGCGAGTTTAATTTTGCCGCTCGCGGTTTTTTGCAAGCGGTAGGACTCCATGTCAATGTTTTTTTGAATTTCGACGGGGAGTTGGTCGCGCTTGACCGGCAATTTGCGTAACAGCAAGCGCCCGAACACATACAAGCGTTCAAGGTCGGCGTCAACGAAGGTGATGACTTGGGAAAGGAACGCATAGAGCCGCACGTACTCTTGCAAGATGCCGCGAAAACCCGCGCGTTCGTCGTCGCTCGCTTGCGTGTACCGCGCGACGGTGGGCGCAAGCGCGGCGTGCAATTTATCTTGCGTCGCTTTGGGGTCGAAATAAATGTTGGCAAATTGATTCACGTCGGCGCTCGTGAAAAAGCGATAATCCGCGAGACGCGTTTCCAAATCGTACAACAAATTCGGGTCCGTCGCTTCTTTCAAGAGCAAGCGGTCATAGTACGGCTCGAATCCGGCTTGAATGTCGTCGGGCTCGTTCGCAAAATCCAAGACCAGCGTTTCCGTTTTTTCGGGATGCACGCGATTGAGGCGTGAGAGCGTTTGAACCGCGTGCAAGCCGCGTAATACTTTGTCCACGTACATCGTGTACAGCAGCGGTTGGTCAAAGCCCGTCTGAAATTTTTCCGCGACGATGAGCAGACGAAATTCGTCTTGTTTGAAAACCTGCGCGGTCTGTTTTTCGCCGATGCTCTTGCCCGCCGAACGTGTATTCATTTCCGTTTCCGTGTACAGCAAACCATCGTCAGGGTCTTGGACCGTTCCCGAAAACGCGACGAGCGATTGAAAAGCGTATCCGCGTTCGCGCAAAATGTTGTCCACCGCGATTTTGTAGCGCACCGCGTGCAAACGCGAGCGCGTCACAATCATCGCTTTCGCTTTGCCGCCGATGCGCGGCGCGACGTGTGCGGCGAAATGGTCCACCATCAGCGCGGCTTTTTGCGCGATGGTGGATTCGTGCAATTCCACAAACGAACGGAGCAAGTACGTCGCTTTGCGGCGGTCGTAACGTGGGTCGTCGGCGACGCGTTTCAGCAAACTCCAATACGCTTTGTAGGTCGTGTAATTTTCCAAAACGTCGAGAATGAAATTTTCCTCAATCGCCTGACGCATACTGTACAAACTGAACGGCGCGTATTCGCCGCCGAGTTGTTTCACGCCAAAGAGCTCGAGCGTTTGCGGTTTCGGCGTCGCGGTGAAGGCGAAATAACTGACGTTCGGTAACGGTCCGCGCTTTTTGATTTCCGCAATCACGCGGTCTTCGTAATCGGGTTCCTCTCCCATTTCCTCCGCTTCGGCTTGTTCCAATGTTTTCGGCGCAAGCACCGCTTGTACCTTGGCGTTCGCTTCGCCGCCTTGCGACGAGTGCGCTTCGTCAATAATGACGGCGAAACGGTTGGTGGAAAACATTTGCATCTCGCGCGCAATGACGGGAAATTTTTGCAATGTCGTGACGATGATTTTTTTGCCCGCCGCGAGCGCGTCTTTGAGTTGGGACGAAGTTTGGTCAATGTTTTCGACAATGCCGAGCGTTTGCTCGAATTGGCGCACGGTGCGCTGCAATTGCCTATCCAATACGCGGCGGTCGGTGATGACAATGACGGAATCGAAAACGTTTTGATTGGCCGCGTCGTGCAGATGCGTGAGTTGATGCGCGAGCCACGCAATCGAATTGCTCTTGCCGCTGCCCGCGCTGTGTTGAATGAGGTAGCGTTTGCCCGCGCCGTTCACGCGCGCGTCCGCCAGCAAACGGCGCACGGTGTCGAGTTGATGATAACGCGGAAAAATGAGCGCGCGTTTGCCCGTTTTATTGCCTTCGTCATCCTCTTCCTGAACTTCTTGGACAAAATTTTGCACGAGGTCGAGCAAGCTGTCGCGCGCCCAAATTTGTTCGTACAAATACGCGACAGCGAAACCGCGCCACGACGGCGGATTGCCCGCGCCGTTTTGATTGCCTTGATTGAACGGCAGAAAACGCGTTTGCGCGCCTTGCAAGTGCGTGGTCATGTACGCCAAATCGGGGTCGAGCGCGAAATGCGCGAGGACGCGCCCGAACGCAAACAATGGTTCGCGCGGTTCGCGCGTCGTTTTGTATTGCTTGATGGCGTCCTCGACGGTTTGACCGGTGAGGTGATTTTTCAATTCGGCGGTGACGATGGGCAAACCATTGAGGAATAAAACGAGGTCGAGCGAGTTTTCATTTTTGACGCTGTATTTGAGTTGGCGAATTTCGGAAAAAATGTTCCCCAAATACAGTTTTTGCAATTGTTCGTTCAAGCCCGACGACGGACGAAAATACGCGAGCCGAAAGCGGCTGCCGTTCGCTTTTAAGCCATTGCGTAAAACATCGAGCGTGCCGCGCGCGTGAATTTGCTGCGCGAGGCGTTGAAACAAACGGTCGTGCGCGTCCTTGCCGTGCTGTTTTTTGAATTTGTCCCATTCTTGCGGCTGCGTGGCGTAAATAAACGCCAGCACGTCGTCGCGGAGCAAACACAATTCCTTGTCATATTGTTCGGGCGCGCGTTTGTGATATCCGCCGGGGATGAATTCGTGCGCGGTGTGTGGCGATTCGCGCGCAACGTTCACCGCCGCGCGTTCCGCATCGGGTCCGCCGAGGAGTAACGCCGCTTCGATGCTCGCTTCAAAATTTTTTTCGGTGATGTCTATCATAGCCAATGTTGTTCGCGCAAGCGGTTCCACGCGGCTTGAATGTGCGCGGGATTAAAGTGTTCGCGCTTGTGCTTACTCCATGCTTGCACATTTTGAATCGCTATATCTACATCCGTTTTGGCGAGCAGATTTTCTTGCGCTACCCAATGCACCGTCGCTAACAATTCCATACCATACGGCGTTTCAAATCCATTAATCAATTTCGCGACGCGCTCGAGATGCGCTAATGCATCGGGCTGGTCTTGCAAAAAAGCGCGCGCTTGTTCGGCTGCGTTCGGCAGCAAATGAATCGAAGGTTCGTGACGACTGCGGTCGCCATAGCCGCGAATGTAATGTCCTTCGATGCGCTGCAAAACGTGATTCAAGGTTTCCGCATAAGGACCATATTTATCTTTGACGAAATGCAATTGGAGCGGCTCGCCTGCCACTTGGGCAAAATACATTAACTTTTGAATTTCAAGTTGTGTGAGCCGATACATCGGCTCGGCATAACTTTCCAGCAAGCCCAAAAGAATGGCGCGTCCCGGGGTCATGCGCGGTTTTTCGGTTCCCACTTGCATTCTTTCAGGCGCAGGCGCGCCTTGGGGTTCGTAAATCAAAACCCGCACCTCCGTCAGCGGCGCAAACGCTTTTTCGATTTTGGGTTTCACCTTTGCCCAATCCAAACCACCGCTGCCTGCGCCGAGGGGCGGAATCGCGATGGATTGAATGTTGCGCGTTTTTGCTTCCCGCACCAACGCGTCAAGCCCCGCATCAATATATTCCATGCGCGATTTTTCTTTCCAATGCTGCTTGGTCGGAAAGTTGATGATATAGCGCGGGTGAATCAGCTGCCCGCGGTCATACACAAGCATTTGACCCGGGCGCACCTCGCCGCGTTCACACGCTGCGCGATAGTATTTGTAATTGTCGGGATATGCTTGGCGGAATTGGAGCGCGATGCCTTTGCCCATGATGCCAACACAATTGACCGTGTTGACTAATGCTTCGACAGGCGCGTCCAACAAATTGCCGCTGGTATGTTCAATCATTTTCTTGCTCTCAATCATAATACCATTCTCTGTGAACTGTGACCAGAGGGTGCGATGCAAATGGCGCGAGGATTTGTTCTACGGCAGTCGCGACTTGATGATTGATCACTCCAATCTCTTGAACAAGTTCCCACGGCACAGCGCGATGTACCAAGAATTCCGCGCTGCGTCGTCGTTTGCGGTCATTGTCTTCGAGCGTGTCTCTCCAGTACCGCGATTTCATCACTTGCCAATCTATCTGATTCAATTCTTTTAAATCATTGTAGAAATTGCTGAATGAAATAATTGCATGTCCATCTGTAAACACAAACGGCAATTTTTTTTGGGCGATATGTTCCGCCGATAGAACCACATGCAAAATGGGCGTCTGTCCGTCTGTATATCCTTCGACATTCCCGCGATGGATACTGTAAAGCATCGGCGAGCGCGGCGCGAAATAAAATGGCACATAATCATGCAGCGTTCCATACGGCGCAAGCGGAACGCGCGTGGTTGCCCGACGGTCTTGAATGGTCTGATGCGAGATATTCACATGCGAGAGATTCAATTCCGCGCGCGACGCATGACAAAGCAATCCGCCATGTTCCAAAATCAATGACAGGTTATGAATATGCGTGATATGATAAATGGCAGTCATGGATATAGACCCAAAGGGTTTTCGACGCGGCTGTGACTCGTGTCGCGCCCGCTTCAAAAACCCTTTGGGTCTTGGCGCACATCCACCTTCCCCGTCACCGCCGCCGCAATCAACGCCCCCCGATATTCGCGCAATCGTTCGATGGCGTCTTGAATTTTTGCCACGAGCGCGTCGAGGCGCGCGGTCTCGCGGTCGAGGTACGCGGCGATGGCGCGTTGTTCGGGGAGGGGTGGGAATGCGCCACATTCGGAAAGATAAGAGTCGGAATCTAAATTCTGAATTCCCGTATTTTGTTTCAACGAATTGACATTCAATCGTCCTGAATACGCCGCATCGAAAAGATAATTCAAAAAACGCGCATCATAATTTTCGAGTGGACGCATCCGTGCAATAAAGTTTGAACAAATTGCTTGATGTGGCAAATCGTAGAGAACCACTTTGCCGACGGGTTGAAGTTCGCCACCGCCGCTTTTTTCCAACAACAGATCGCCAGCTTTTAATTCGCGTCCGCGCCTTTGCAAGATGGGAATCGCACGCAAAGTAAATTCAACGTCTCGTACTTTACTCGCCACACGATCAAAATCCGCAACACGGACACAAATGATATCGTCAATTGTGCCGTTCGGTTCATCACCCCACATTCCATTTTGACATCCATCAACGGTGAACCTGAGCCGTCTGACCTCCCACCCCTCCGGCACCTCCCCCAACCACTCCACGCCCGAATCTTTCATCCGCGCGTTCGCGTCCAAACCTTTCGTCACGGCGCGGCTGATGAGCGCGGTGCGTTTTTCTTGCAAGCGTTCGATGAGTTGTTGTTTTTTGGCAATGAGCGTGTCGAGGCGCGCGGTCTCGCGGTCGAGAAACGCGGCGATGGCGCGTTGTTCGGGGAGAGGCGATAACGGAAAGATTGTGTTTGCAATCGCGTATTGGTCAATCCCATAACGCGTGATTCCAGTCGCCTCGACTTGAAATTGATAATTGATGGTTGTCGCTTGAAATGCGCGAAACAAGAATTTTCCGTCAACCATTTTTAGATTTGGACGAACAAGAGCGAGATGATACCCACACAATACGTTTTCTAAATCCTCTTCCACATGAGCAGGTACAGCAATATCAGTCCAAGACTCTGAATCTTTTGTGATAAGGACATCATCTTTCGCAAGCGTAAAATTTTTAATTTCATCGGCAGAAGCAGTTGCTCGCATGAATTCTATTTCGCGTGTGATTTGTTCATTTTTATAAACGTCAACGTAATTGCAAAGTTGAACAGGAATTTCGTTTTCAAGAGAATGTTTATCCACGCTGCTAAAAGATACGTTAGTAATCTGTTTGAGCCGCATGACCTCCCAATGCGCGGGGATGGCGCCGAGCCAGGGGACGCCGGAGGGTTTGTAGGCGGGGTAGGGGTGATAGCGCGCGCGAGAATCAGCCATTTTTCGCTAGAGGGTTGAAAAAATTCATAAAGTGCGTTATAGTATTCATGCCAGCGGACAAAATTCGGCTTCATGCCGTGTGATTCCTCAACTGCGGTTGGGGACTCCTATATCCGCTGACGAATCGAGAGCCGCTACTGTAAGCGGCTTTTTCTTTGTGTAATAGGCCCCATACTGCGCGCGGCGTGTGTCATCCACATCATGTACCAGTCGAAACGCCTGCCACAACAGTTCAACAAAGCGGTCTTCACGGCGTTCATAACAGCGTTGCAACGCCCACATCAAATAATCTGCGACTTGCAAGCCAACGCTGTGCTGCGGAGTACTGGGGATGACGCGAATCGGCGCAGTGCTGACGATATTCCATTGCAAGGCAAAACGTTGGCGCGCGGTCTGGAGCGCTTGTTCCAATGCAGTGGTGCGATCGGCGTTCCCTCGTTTCGCAAAGGTAATATTGTATTCGTCGTCCTTGTGCAAGCGCGTCTTGAACAATCGCCGCACCATCGCATCGTAGAGCTCGTTTGGGTTATAGCGATATGCGGATTCTCGTTCATTGCGTTGGCGGACGTAATCCGCGATTTTTTGTTTGTCGCGGACGACGGCGAAAAAGCGCAAGGGATGACGACGCAGCACTGCCATGACTTCGCGGCGTACTTCCGGTAAATCGTCTTTGGCATGAAAAGCCAATGCGGTCTTGCCACCCGTTGGATGCATGGACGGCACGCGTTTAAAGTAGGGGTCGGCAAGCAAATTCGCGCGCAGTGTTTCCAATTCGCCATAGAGCGGTTCTGGCTCTGGGATATCAGCCAGCCCGAGTATAAAAAAGCGCGAACATCCCGGTGCGCCAATGATGATGCGTCCTTTGGAATCAAAGAGTGTGCTATCTCCGGCTTCGTCCACGAAATAGTGCGCGATGCGATTCGATGTTTTTTTGGGTTTGCTCATCCCGCCACCTCGCGCAGCATCTCCAAAATTTCCTTTTCCAACAATCTAATCTCCGCTTCGATTTCTTCCAACGGACGCGGCGGTTGGTAACGATAAAAATAGCGGTTGAAATTGATTTCGTATCCGACCTTGCCAACCGCGCCGTCGAGCGCATCGCGCACATCCATATTTATCCACGCATCGGGCACGTGCGGCAAAACCTCGCGCGCAAAAAATTCATACGGATGAACTTTATCCGCCATGTCTTGACCGAGCGGAACATTTTCGTAATCGCGCAATTCCGCGTCGGGTTCGGGATTCCCGTCCGCATCAAGACAGATGTCTGCGGTTTCATCCCGTTCCGATAACGCGTTCAGAATCGCTTTGCGAACGGGCGCGGAAATTTTTACCGCGTCCAGTCGTTCCGTCGCGGCGTCGAGCGCGGCGTCGAGCTGCATTTCAAATGCCGCGCGATTTTTGTACAACGTATCGGGCAAGGAACGGACGAGCGCGAGGATTTTTTCTTGGACCGCACGCCCCGTTTCGATTTCCGCTTGCGCCGCGCGTTTTTCTTTTTTCTTGGATGTCGCCAAATTTTGAAACGCGCGTTCGTCGCGCAAACGTTCGATGCGTTCCGCGCTCGCCTGAAAATTCAAACGCAGCGGACGTTCGACCGTAATTTTGCGATAGCCGAACGCGGTCGTGTCAAAAATTTTCGAATGTTCGTTTTCCTCGAACGCGGTAAAAAGTTTGGTAATGTCCTCAATCTGCGCGTCGGAAATTTCGCGGCGTTTGTCGCCCAAACTTTTGCGCATCGGCGTCCAAAATCCCGTCGCGTTGATGAGCTGCACCTTGCCGCGTCGTTTTTTTGCTTTGCGATTCGACAAAACCCAAATGTAGGTGGCGATGCCCGTGTTGTAAAAAAGTTGTTCGGGCAGCGCCACAATCGCTTCGAGCCAATCATTTTCCAAAATCCAACGCCGAATTTCGCTTTCGCCGCTGCCCGCGTCGCCCGTGAACAATGGCGAACCGTTCATCACAATCGCCACGCGTCCGCCGTTTTGGTCGGGCGCGTGAATCCGTTTCAACATGTGCTGCAAAAACAAAAGTTGTCCGTCGCTGATGCGCGGCAGTCCCGCGCCGAAACGTCCGATTTCACCCTTTTCCGCTTCTTTGTTCACCGCGTCCGCGTCCATCTTCCATTCTTTGCCATACGGCGGATTGGCGAGCATGTAATCAAAATGCCGCGTCGCGTGTTGGTCATTCGAGAGGACGCTGCCGAATTTGATATTTTCCGCGTCCGCGCCGTCGGGACTCTTCATGTACAAATCGGACTTGCACACCGCGAACGTCTCGGGATTCACCTCTTGCCCAAAGAGATGTACCTGCGCGTTGGGATTGATTTCCAAAATGCGCTCTTTGGCAATGGTCAACATGCCGCCCGAACCGCAGCACGGGTCGGCGACGGTGCGAATGATATGATTGTGCGTTAACGCGTCGCGGTCTTGCGCCAAAATCAAGTTCACCATCAAGCGAATCACTTCGCGCGGCGTAAAGTGTTCGCCGGGATTTTCATTCAACGCTTCATTGAATTTGCGAATGAGCTCTTCAAAGATATACCCCATCTCCAAATTGCTCACCGCGTCGGGATGCAAGTCAATCGAGTTGAAACGTTCCAACACGAGAAACAAAAGTCCCGCTTCATCCAATTTCGTAATGGTGTTGTCGAAATCAAATTTTTCCAACACCTCGCGCATGTTCGGGCTGAATCCCGCGATATAGTTTCGCAAATTCGCCGCGAGATTCGGCGCGTCGTTCAGCAATCTTTCAAAATCGTACAATGACGTATTGTAAAAGGCATAGCCCGACGCGCGGCGCAATTGCGCGTCAAGATTCTGCAATCCTTGCGCTTTCAAACGCGCTTGACGTTCCAACACCTTTGCTTTGGTCGGCTGCAGCACACAATCAATCCGCCGCAAGACCGTCAACGGCAAGATGACATCTTGATATTTACTGCGCTTGAAGCTGTCGCGGAGCAATTCGGCAATGCTCCAGAGGAACGAAACCTTGTCGCTGAAATTTTTCATGAGCAGCGCGATTGTAGCATGAGGCGAAAGCGAGCGTCAATGGCATACGCACAAAATAAAAAAGGACGGTCTTGTGAACCGTCTTTTTTTGATGCGCGTGCAGCTGTGCCACAAACTCAACGATTGCCGTTATACAAACGTTCTTTGATGGCAAGCATTTCGCGGCGGCGTTGGTCGTCCTGTTCGATTTCTTCGGCGATTTTGTCCACCGAATACATTACCGTCGTATGGTCGCGTCCGCCGAGCGCCTCGCCGATTTGCGGAAGCGATGCGCCCGTCGCTTCGCGCAAAAGATACATTGCCATTTGACGCGGCGTGACCACTTCTTTATTGCGCCCGCGCCCCTTCAAATCCTCCGCGCTCACGCGATAGTATTCGCACACGGCGGTCAACACCTGTTCGGTACTCAACGGCGTTTGCTGCAAGACATCTTGCAAAACCGTTTGCGCCAAATCCACCGACAGCGGCAATTGCATCAACTGCGCATACGCGACGACACGCGTCAACGCGCCGTTCAATTCGCGGATATTGGATTGGATTTTGCGCGCGAGAAAATCAATCACGTCCGACGGCACGGGCATCGGCTGCACTTCGGCTTTGAATCGCAAAATCGCGGCGCGCGTTTCAAAATCGGGCGGTTGAATGTCGGCAATCAGTCCGCCTTCAAAACGCGAGCGCAAACGTTCTTCCAGCGTCGAAATCGCGCGCGGGTGGCGGTCCGCCGAAATCACGATTTGTTTGTTGAGTCCGTGCAAGGAATTGAAGGTATGGAAAAATTCTTCTTGGGTGGTTTCTTTGCCCGCGATGAATTGAATATCGTCAATCAGCAAAACATCCACTTCGCGGTACGCGCGACGAAATTCTTCGGCGGTTTGGGTGCGAATGGAATTGATGAGTTCGTTGGTGAACGTTTCCGAAGAAACATACACCACTTGCTTGCCGTGCAATTGGGGAATCCAGCCCAGCGCATGGAGCAAATGCGTTTTGCCCAAACCGGTGCCGCCGTAAATGAAAAGGGGGTTGTACGCTTCCGCCGGGCGTTCCGCCACTGCCATGCACGCCGCGTGCGCGAGCCGATTTGAATTGCCGACGATATACATATCGAAGGTATATTTCGGATTCAGTGTCGAACCTTGCCCGCGCGTGGGCGTATAAGGAGAGGCGTTGTTGCGCGGCAAACGGGTTTCGTCATTCATAAGCGGACGCGGTGGTGCGTTTGTTACTGTAGCGGCGGCAGCGTTGGATTCCCGCGGAGTTTCGCGCGCGAGGGCATCCGCTTCGACGGCGGTTTCATTTTCCGCATCCTGACTCGTTTTCAAAACAAAACGAATTTCTGCCGCTTGTCCGAGCACATGATGGAGCGTCCGTTCAATCATACCATACAAGCGATTTTCAAGCCATTGCTTGGCATACGCATTGCGCACTCCGACAACCAGAATATTTTTTTCCACATCCAATGCCAGCGCAAACGTCGGCTTGACCCACGTATCGAACGTGGCTTTGGTCATTTGCAATTGCAATTCACTCAAGGCGGCTTGCCAAACATGTGCGGCATTCGGCGCAAGCGGCTTGCGCGCGGCATCCAATGCATTGATCGGGTGAAGCGGTTGAGTTGAAAGCATAAGACAATCCCTTCAAGAAACAATGGCGAAAAATACACGCCGCAATCAGTGCGCAACTGTTTCTCTCCCACAAAGAAACAATTACAAACCGCTGAGCATTGCGACGCGTGCGCTATCTTAGCAAATGCCTCCGCCGCGCGCAATAGTTGTACCTTAAAAGATGGACGCGCGCGCGCATTCTTTAAGCTGTGCGTAAAATCACATTACTTGTGGATAAACCCGACTGTCGGTGTGGACAAGATGCGAATGCCCTATCGCTAGTGCATTCCACAGATCATACACACTAGACAAACCAAGCCCTTGTGGACAACTCGCACAAAACTGTGGATACGCCGTGTGAAAATGTGGACAACGCCCACCCCCATCCCCATCCCATCCACATTTCGGCAAAAAAAAGCCGTGCGCGCGCGTCCGCGCGCGTCCATTCTTTTTTCATCACGCGCGGCAAATGTTATAATCATTGCTCTAAACAGAATGCAGAGCCATGACCTTTGCGTCCTGTTTCCGAAATCCGAATTCCGAATTCCCAAATCTATTTCTCCATGTCCAAACTTTCCATCCTCATTTTGGCGCTGATCGTCCTCGCCATCCTCCTCGGCGGCATCGGACTCGCAATCGCGTATTTCGATACCAAATCCGTACAAGGAACCGTACTCAACAGTGATGGCGCGCCGATTCACCGCGCCGCCGTCACGATTGCGGGACGTTCCGCGTTTTCCGACGCGCACGGTTATTTTGAAATTCAATTTCCGCGCGGCACGCACGAATTGCGCGCGTTCGCGGACGGCTATCAGGACGCCGCGCAAGAAATCAATGCCGACGATTTTTTCGCGCAGACCTTTTCCGCGCGCCTCGCGCTCGAACCCAAACAATGGCGCGCGCGCATCGTGAATGCGCAAGACGAACCCATCGCGAATGCGACAATACAAATCAATGACGAAACACTGCACACCAACCCGCAAGGCGAATTCATCGCGCGCAATGTCAAGAACGGAACCAAAATCAAAATCAGCGCGCCCGGTTTTCGCACTGTCACCGCAACCATTGAATCCGGCGGCGACGGCAAACAAATCGTCACCATTGCACTCGCGCCGTCCGAATTGCGCGTAATCGTCGTGGATGCGACGAATAACAAACCATTGCCCGGTGTACGCGTCAGCGCGAACGGCAGTTTCGTCAACACCGACGCGAACGGCGCCGTCATCCTGCAAGGTTTGACGCAAGGCACCGCGCTGAACGCACAAGCGCCCGGTTACGCCGCCGCCAACGCGCAGGTCGGAAACGAAACCGAATTACTGCTGAAAATGCAGCCGACAAGTTTAGACGGGCGCGTGATTGACAGTGCCACGCAGCAGTCTATCGCCAACGCGCGACTCATTCTCAACGAGACGATGCGCCAAACCGACGCACAGGGCAATTTTCATCTCGACGATTTCACTCAAATCCGGCGTATTTTTGTCAAAAAACCGGGCTATGCGCTCGGCGCGTTTGATTTGAAGCAAGGCGGCAAGCAGGATTTCGCACTCACGCCCTTTCAAGCCAAAGGCATTCATCTCTATTACGGCATCAAGCGCGCCGACGCGGAACGCGTGCTCGACCAATTCAAAAACACGGAAATGAACGCCGTCGTCTTTGATGTCAAAGAAGACCCCGGCTATATTTTGTGGGATTCGCAAACCGCGCTCGCCAAACAAATCGGCGCCTACACACCGCGCGAATTCACGGCGCAGGATGAGGTGGAAATGTGCCGCGCGTACAAACTGTACTGCATCGCGCGCGTCACCGTGTTCAAAGACGTGCTGCTCGCCAAGAATCGCCCCGACCTCGCGCTGCACGATGCGGGCGGCAATTTGTTGTACGAAAACGCCGCATATTGGACCGACCCCGGCGAAGCGGAGGTGCAGGATTATCACATCGGACTCGCGCAGGAGCTCGCGGCAATGGGTTTTGACGAAATTCAATTCGATTACATTCGCTATCCCGGCACGCGCAATGTGAGCGCGAACGAATTCGGCGACCGGGATTATCGCGTCAACACCATCGCCAATTTTTTGCAGCGCGCTGCCGACGCGCTCGCGCCGACCACCGCATTTTTTTCCGGCGACGTGTTTGGCTTGACCACCGCGACGACAGACGAGCAGGGCATCGGGCAGGTGTGGGAAGACATCGCGCCGCACTTTGATTACATTTCGCCCATGATGTATCCTTCCACGTGGCGCTATGCCATCAATTTATGGGGCACGGCGTTTGGCATCAAAAATTGCGGCGACGCGTACGCGTGTCCGTACGACATTCTGCGGTACGGCACACTGAAAGCGCAAGAACGTACGCAAAACAATTGGACGCTCGTGCGCCCTTGGCTGCAAGCATACCAAATGCCGCTCGCTTCCATGCTCGCCCAATCGCAAGGTTCCGACGACGCCAACAGCGCGGGCTATTTGTTTTGGAACAATCAGGGCATTTATCCGGACGGGTTATTCAAGTAAAAAGCGAAAAACGCCAAGCGAAAAGTGCAGCCATGAGCGCGCCATTCGTTCGTACCGCGCCGTCAGCTTTGTCGAGAAAGAAGAAAGAAGGATGAAGGATGAAGGATGAAAGTTGATTACTGACCACTGACGTATGAAACGTATCTGTGTTTTTTGCGGCTCGAACATGGGCACGCGCGAAATCTATCGCGACGCGGCGCGCGCATTGGGGAGTGAAATGGCGCGGCGCGGCATCGGTTTGGTGTACGGCGGAAGCAACATTGGTTTGATGGGCATTGTGGCGGACGCGGTGCTGGACGCGGGCGGCAGTGTCGTCGGCGTCATGCCCGAACATCTGGTGGCAAAAGAAGTCGCGCACACGCATCTCACCGAACTGCGCGTCGTGAAAACGATGCACGAACGCAAAGCATTGATGGCAGACCTCGCCGATGGTTTCATCGCGCTGCCCGGCGGCTTTGGCACTTTTGACGAATTTTGCGAAGTCGTCACATGGGCGCAGTTGGGACTGCATCAAAAACCGTGCGCGATGTTGAATGTCGCGGGCTATTACGATGCGCTGATTGCGATGTTTGACCACGCGGTGCAAGAAGGATTTGTGCACGACACGCACCGCGGGATGCTGATTATTTCATCTGAAATTTCGGAACTGCTCGACCAAATGCAACATTATCGCGCGCCCGCAGTCGCCAAATGGATTACGCGCGCGGATGTTTGATTCCAATATGCTTTCTGTTTCCACATCTGCCGACATACAAAAAATCGAAATGATTCGCGCCGCGCTGCCCGTCGTCACGCGTGCAGTGTATCTCAACACCGGCACGAACGGACCGCTGCCGCGCCGCGCGTATGACGCGCTTTTGGATTACGCGCGCGTCGAGTTTGAGAACGGGCGCATCGGACAGCCCGCGTTCGACCGTCTTTTGGGCGTGTTGAGCGAAACACGCGACTTGGTCGCAGAACTGCTCGGCTGCGCGCCCGAAGAAATCGCGCTCACGCACAATACCACCGAAGGCATGAATATCGCGCTGCTCGGTCTGGACTGGCGTAAAGGCGATGAATTGATAACGGCGAACAGCGAACACGAAGGCGGTTTGAATCCTGCCGCGCTGCTAAAAGCACGCTATGGCGTCAACGTCATTTACACCGATATCGGTTTGTGCAACTGTGACCCGATTTTTTCACTGCGCCGCGCGTTGTCGCCCCGCACCAAAGCCGTCGTCATTTCGCACGTATCATGGTCCACGGGCGCGATTTTGCCGATGCGCGAATTGTGCGAAATCGCGCATCGCGTCGGCGCGCTGGTGATTTGCGATGCCGCGCAAGCGTGCGGGATGATTCCGACGCGCGTGTACGAATTGGATGTGGATGCGTACGCCATTTCGGGACAAAAATGGTTGTGCGGTCCCGACGGCACGGGCGCGTTATTTTTGCGACGCGATTTGTTTCCGAAATTTCAAAACACGTTCACGGGTTATTGGGGCTTGAAAAAACGCGTCACACGCGCCGATGCCGAAATCGAATTTGCCGACACGGCGCAGCGCTATCAATACGCGTCGCATTATTTCCCGTCGGTCAAAGGTTTTGCAGAAGCGCTGAAATGGCTGCGCGATGAAATCGGTTGGGAATGGATTTATCGCCGCACATACGAATTGGGACAATATGCGTACGATGCGTTGTCACACATTGACGGCGTGAATTTGTACATGCCGCGCGACCAAATCGCGGGCTTGCTTCATTTCACCGTTGACGGCATCGCGCCAGCGGACCTCACGGCGAAATTGTATGCACAAAACATTTTGATTCGTCACACGCCGGAACCCGCGCTGAATCGCGTCGCAACGGGTTTTTACAACACCGAAGAGGACATTACACAATTGGTCAATGGTATTCAAACGATTCTGAAATAAACAAGCGGGGGCGCGCGCCCCGCTTGTGTTTTCCACAAAACGAAAATGCTTGAAATCTTTTTGGCGCTGCTCTGCCTCGGTCTGGTCTTTTTGACGCCCTTCCTCGGCGTCGCCATCACGCTGCTGACCGAAAAATGGTTGGGGCTGTGGGCGTACGCGCTCGGTTGGGCAGTGCCGGTGATTCTCGTCAGCGGAGTGTATGCGCTCTATGATATCGCGCTGCGCCTTGCGCCGTGCGAACCCGCCGACCGGCTCGCGTGCGGTGAACCGTTGGCGTCCGCGTTTGTGTTTTTGGTGACGTGGCTGTGCGTCATTCTCATCGCGAATTTTTTCGCGCAGGTCGCGGTGTATTTGTTTTTGTATACGCGCCGCGAGGCGGAACAATGGCGTCAGGCACAGTTGGCGGAGGAAGCAGCGCCGCAATAATTTTCTTGTTCGCCGCCGGAAACGCGTACTGTTCCAATTCGCGCGGCGCGACCCATTTGTATTTTTGCGCGCTCGAAATTTTTACGCGCCCCGAAACATATTCACACCGAAACGCGTGGAGCGTAATCGAAAAATGCGAAAACGCGTGGTCCACGGAAATAATCTTTACGCCGACGCGTACGTCAATGCCCAATTCTTCGCGACACTCGCGCGCGACACAGTGCGCCAGACTTTCGCCTGCTTCTACTTTGCCGCCGGGAAATTCCCACAACCCGCCGAGCAAGCCCTCATTCAAACGCTGTTGAATCAAGATTTTTCCGCGCCGAGAAATCACGCCCACTGCAATCACGCGATGCGGCAGTTCCGGTTTCGCGCGTTTTATCGGCAAAACATGTTGCAGGCCATCCGTGCGCGCGAAACAACCTTTTTGCAGCGGACACAGCAAGCAGCGCGGATTTTTCGGCACACAAATCGTCGCGCCCAATTCCATCAACGCTTGATTGTAATCGCCCGCGCGTTTTTTCGGCAATAGTTTTTCCGCCGTGTCCCACAAACGCGTTTGCGTCGCACTCGCTTTCGGGTCCTCGCGAATGCCGAAATAGCGGCACAACACACGCACCACATTACCATCCACCACCGGCGCGCGCATCTCAAACGCAATACTCGCCAGCGCGCCCGCCGTGTACCGCCCAATACCGGGCAGTTGCATCAGACCTTCAACCGTCTGCGGGAATTTTCCGCCGCGTTCGTTTGCCACAATTTGCGCGGTGCGATGCAGATTGCGCGCGCGCGCGTAATAGCCCGCGCCTTCCCACGTTTTCAACACATCGTCGCGCGGCGCGTGCGCCAGCGCAAACACATCGGGATAACGCGCGAGAAATTTTTCGTAATAGGGGATGACGGCTTCGACGCGCGTTTGCTGCAACAAAATTTCCGACAGCCAAATGCGATACGGGTCGCGCGTTTCACGCCACGGCAGCGCGCGTTTGTGCTTGTCGAACCATTTGAGGAGACGGGAGGAAAATGCGGGCACGGAAGAGAGAGATTGGAGATTGGAGATTGGAGAAAAGAGACTGAATCTCTAGTCTCCAGTCTCCAGTCTCTTTTCTCGCTTTTTTAATAGTCTCTCGAAAATTTCTGCTTGCTGAATCGCGTCATCCAGCGCGTTGTGCGACAGCGGTGAGTCGGACGGGTGAATTTCGGGAGGCATACGGCGCATACTCGTTTCCAGAAAGGTTGTGCCGTACGCGCCCATGTAATACGATTTAATGTCCAGCGCGGAATGTCCGAACGGATTTTTTTTGACGCCGAGAAATTTCACAAAATAATAATTGACGAAACTCCAATCGAACGGCGCATTGAACCCCACAAAGACCGGACGCGCAGAGTTCGCATGTTCGCGCACCCACGCCGCAAATTGCGCCATCGCGTCGCGCGGCGGCGTGCCGCGTGTTTTGAATTCCGCCAGCGAGATGCCGCACGTCGCCATCGCTTCGTCCGTGAAATTGTCATTCAGCGGCACAAGTTCCACATAAAAACGTTTGGCATTGTCGCCGACCACACACGCGCCAATCGAAAGCAGACTATATTCACCGGGAATCGGTCCCGCGGTTTCGACGTCAATGGAAAAATAGATTTCGGTTTGCATAGAGATTGGAGCTTAGAGACTCGAGACTATTTGGTGCGGGCGCGATTCTAACACAGACCATCTCGCATGTCATCCAATCACCAATCTCGAGTCTCCAGTCTCCCCTTCCCCATGACCATTGTCTGGATTGACCGCGCGCGCGCGGCGGTGTAAAATCGGCGCAGTGTCACAATTACCACTCGACCAATTTCACCGCGAGGACCCGGACACCGCAAAACAACGCACCCGACGGCGCCGGGTTTGGCTTGTCACGTTGGTGGCGCTCGTTGCCGGACTGGCGTGGGGCTACATTCTAACGCAATATCTCCTCGTGCCGCCCGCGCCGCAAATCCTCGAGCTCTCACCTGCCGAACAAAACGACTATATCATTATGGTTGCCGAAGCGTACGCCATTGATCGTAATGTCGCGCTGGCGCAGCAGCGGCTCGCGCGTTTGAACGACCCGCAAACCACCGAACACATTATCGCGTTGGCGCAAGAATACGCGCCGCAGCAAGATTATATCGCGCAGCGTTTGGCGTTGCTCGCCGTCGCCGCCGGGGCAAAAGACAAAACGCTCGTCGCGCTCGCTGCCACCCTTGTCGCGCCAACCTTCACACCGACGTTCACACCAACCTTAACAAACACACACACGCCAACGCCAACCGTTCCGACCAAAACGCCGCGCCCCACCAACACTCTCGTCCCGAATTACATCGTCATTACCAATACGCCGACCGTGACCAACACGCCGCGCCCGCCAACGGCAACGCCGACGCCCATCATCGAAACCGACGATGAGCGTCCCGCCGTCATTGTCCCGATTCCAATCCATTTTGTCTCACAAAAGATTTCGCTCGACGTGCCGGCGTACACCAATTTTCCGTCCGCCGAAATTCGGCTCACCGCGCGTCCCAAAGTTTGCACCCCCGCCAACCAAATGCCGCAAGTCATTTCGCGCACCACGCTGTTGTGTCCGAACGAAACCTACGCGCCGTTTGCGATTGAAGGCAACAATCTCACGTTGTACGGCGACGCAAACAAAACCGCGCTCGTGCAAGGCAATCCGCGCGCGTATGCTATCACCGTGAACGGCAGCAACATTGTCATTGACGGCGTACGCGTCGAGGGCAAAACGCACGAGAATGATTTGAATCAATGGCTGTGCCTGTATCCGCGTTGTCCATACACTCCCGAAATCGGCGGCGCGCAAGGATACGGCGGCGGCATTCTCCTGAAAAATACATCCAACGCGGCAGTTATCCATTCTGAATTTTTTGGCGGGACGGCGGGCGTCTATGTGTATCGCGGTTACAGCAACAAAATTTTCGACAACACGTTTAGCGACCACAACGGCTGGGGCGTAATGCTCATGCAAACGCGCGCTGATTATATTGTCGGCAACCGATTCGCGCGCATCAATCGCGGCTGCGACGGTCTCGACAATGTGTATCACGCGAACGGCTGTGAAAGTTCCGCGCTTGCCATGACGCATGTGGACCATGTGTTGGTGCATGACAATACCTGCCGCCGCGTGAGCAATTGCTATTACGCGAATGGCGATGGAGGTTACGGCAGCAGCTATATCAAGTTTTATAACAATTACTGCGCGGGCGCGAAAAACAATTGCTTTGAAGCGACCTACGGACTCGGTCACGAATTTGATTACAATCAAGCCGAAGCGGACAGCGAATTTGGCGATGCGTGCGATTATCCGTTTTGGATTGGCGGTTCGACCGCGTATTTTGGGGCCAACAATCGTTGGAATTGTTTGCACGATTACGACACAGCGGTCAATGATTCGCGCGCCAAATCGTATCAAGCGACCGAAGCCCGCGCGCTCACCGAGCGCCCGACGCCGACCCCGACCGCAACGCCGACGCCGTTTTCAAAACTCGCCGCGCCGCAAAACAACAAACCGACCGCACAACCCGCCGCCGCGCAATAGTCGGTCACAGGTTGCAGGTTACCAACCACAAGAATTCCGCTATCGCACTCGATTCACAAATCGCTGAGGACAGCTGACTGCTCACCCCGCACACTCACGACATCACGCTCTCACAATTTCCAGTCTCCAGTCTCCAGTCTCTAATTCCCATGCCCCACCCACTTGTCACTCAACTCAAATTCACGCGCCGCGAATTTCAACGCGCGCTCGAAGGTGTTTCCGAAGCGGACGCGCAAAAACGGTTCTTGCCGTTGAACTGCATCAGTTGGAATGTCGGACATCTTGCGTGGCAAGAGCAAAGATATTTTCTCACGTTCGCGCAGGATAAGATTCTATTCCCCGACCTTCAAGAGCAATTCGCCTACGGCGCGCCCGCGAGTACGCCCACGCTCGCTGCGATGCAGGACGCGTGGCACACCATTACGCGCGCGGCAGACGAATGGCTGGACGCGGTGACGACCGAAACCTTGCTGCAAATCTACACCGTTCCCTCCGGCGAATGGTCCACCAGTTTCGGTAATCTGTTACAGCGCGTCATTTACCATTATTGGTATCACACGGGCGAAAACATGGCGATTCGCCAAAATCTTGGACACACCGATCTGCCCGAATTCGTCGGCAACATTGATCAAGAAGCGCCGTATCAACCGCATTAAAAAATGGGACGTTCAATTGAACGTCCCTACAATTTTTTACCACCGTAAAAAGCGTCTCTCCAATTCCTCCAACGTCACATACACAAACGTCGGGCGTCCGTGCGGACACGTCGCGGGCGAATAAATTTCCAACAATTCGTCCAACAAATTTTGCTGCTGTTCCAACGTCAACGCGTCGCCCGCTTTGATGGCGCTCACACACGCGAGTTTCGACGCCAGTTTATCGCGCAAGGCATCGCCGTCCAATGCGCGATATTTTTCATGTTCCATCACCAACGTATCCAAAACTTGCCGCTCTGACATTTTTACAAAACTTGGCAGTGTCTGTATCCGAAACGTGTTTGCGCCAAACGGCTCGATTTCAACACCCAACGCGTTATATTCGTCCAAATGCGCGTTCACGAGAGATGCTTCGTTCGGCATGAGACTGATAACTGGAGACTGGAGACTGGAGATTGACGTCACCTGCCCCCTATCCCCTGTCACCCATTCAAAAAACACCTGTTCCTGCGCCGCATGTTGGTCCACAATCACAAAACCGTCCGGCGTTTGCGCGAGCAGATACGTATTGTGAACTTGTCCAAGCGCGCGCCACGCGCGATATGCGCCGTATGTTTCGCGCAGCGCGGGAAAAGTCGCCTCGGGCGTATTCGCAAAGGGCCATTCGCCCGCACCCTCCGCGTTTTGTGCAAAGGGAAAATCACGCAGCGTATGTTCGACGGCTTGCTGCACCGCTCCATAAATCGCGCGCTCTTGAAAGAAACGCACTTCGGCTTTGCGCGGGTGAACATTCACATCCACAAACTGCGGGTCGAGTTCGATCTGAATGACCGCGAGCGGATGACGGTTCTCCGGCAATCTCCCCGCGTACGGACGTTCCAGCATCACCGCGAGCAACCCCGAACGAATCGGTCGCCCGTTCACGTAAAAATTTTGCCACTCGCGCGATGCGCGCGCCAACGACGGTTTGGAAATAAACCCGCGCACGCGCAAATCCACGCTGTCATACTCGACCGCAATCATTTCACTCGCGGCTTCGCGGCTCCATACCGCGCCGATGCGTTCGAGGGGTGACGACGCGGGCGCAACCAAATTTTCTTTGCCGTCCACAAGCAACCGAAACCCAATCTGCGGATACGCGAGCGCGTAATTCGTCACCGTTTTCGTGACGAGTTCCGTTTCGCGCAGCGGCGCTTTAAGAAATTTTTTGCGCGCAGGCACGTTATAAAACAGTTCGCGCGCGGTAACGAGCGTGCCAATCGGCGCGCCCGCCACTTTGATTTCTGTTTTGCCGTCCACGACGCGCACGCGCGTACCCTGTATTTCATCCTTCGCCCGCGTCAACATCTCAAATTGCGATACCGCCGCGATGGACGGCAATGCTTCGCCCCGAAAACCGAGCGTGCGTATCATTTGCAAATCGCGTTCGCTCGTAATCTTGCTCGTCGCAAAACGTTCGACCGCCAACGCCGCGTCGTCGCGCGTCATGCCGCTGCCATTGTCGCCGACGCGAATGCTTTGCAGACCGCCCTCGCGAATTTCTACCGCAATCGCGGACGCGCCCGCATCAATCGCGTTTTCAATCAGTTCTTTGACGATGGACGCGGGGCGCTCCACCACTTCGCCCGCGGCGATGCGGTCAGAGACGGTTTTGGAGAGGATTTGAATTTTGGTCATGCGCGTTTTTCGCCGCTAGCCAACTTTAACAGCATCTGTAATTGTTCTTGCGTGCCGAGCGCAAGCAATTGCATGCCCGCTTCGAGCCGCGTGTCTGCGCCGGGCATGCGCCGCGCGGGATGATTTGCCGTGCGACATGCCACAATCGTTACGCCAAAGCGTTCGCCCAGCGCCGCCTGCTCAATGGTTTGTCCCACGAGTTCACAGTCGGGCGCAAGTTCGATTTGCTCCAACAACAATTCTTCCGAACCGACGTGCGCGACCTCATCTAAAAAATCCGCCACTTCGGGGCGCGCAATCATTGTCACCATTCTGTGCCCGGCAATGCGATACGGCGACAATACACGGTTCGCGCCCGCGCGCAAGAGTTTCGGTTCCGATTGTTCAAAATTCGCGCGCGCGACGATGAATAAATTTGGCCGCATCTCGCGCGCGGTCAGGACGATAAAAACATTTTCGGCATCCGAATTCACCGCGGCAACCAAGCCGCGCGCGCGCGCAATCCCTGCCTCTTGCAGCACCACTTCATTCGCCGCATTGCCTTGCAGCGCCAAATCACCCGCCGCGTGCAGGTGTTCGATTTTTTTCGGGTCGGGGTCAATCACCACAAACGGGATTTTTTCCGCGCGCAATTCGTTCGCCACATTTCTGCCCACGCGTCCATAACCGCACACAATAATATGATTGGCAAGTTTTTCAATCATTTGATGTTCGCGCCGCTGTTCCAATTGTTCGCGCAATTCGCCCGAAACCAAAATTTGCGTCACCACACTCGTCGCATAAATCGTCACGCCCACTGCCGCGATGACGATGGCAATGATGAACACGCGCCCTTCGGTCGAAAGCGGTTCAATCTCGCCATAGCCGACCGTGCTGATGGTAATGACGGTCATGTAGAGCGCGGTAATCCAGTCCGCGCGCTCAATCCACATCAGACCAATTGTGCCAATTGCCACCAGAGCGACAATCAGCAGCAGCGCGGTCAACAGGCGTTGAAAGTTGAATGCAAAGGTGGTGCGCATAGGAAGCAATGATGCAATGCGCGTATTCCACTAGAATTTTTCGCCGCACTTGGCACAAATCAGTGAGAACTTTTTCTTGGTCAAGTACGTTTTCATCATTTGCGAAAGTTCTGGAGCAGATTTTCCCTGATGAAAATTTTGAATGCCTGTGCGGACGAAATCAATTGCCCGAATAGAGCGCGCTGGTAATTTTTTGCCAAGTTCCGCACTCGACAAAGCGTGATTTGTAATGAGTACCTTGAATTCCGCTTCTGTCCAATCTGGTGCTTGATACATGGTTGATTCTCCTTGAGGGGCATTCAATCATTCGACCAACTGGCTCAATTTTATTTGCACTTGATTCAACAACACCAACGCCTGCACAGGCGTCATATTCGCAATATCCGCGTCCGAAATTTCGCGCAACACGTTGCGCCATGCCTCCGCGCGCGCGTCGTACACTGCGCGTTCTTCGCGCGTAATCGCGAATTGCACATCGCTTATCGCAGTTCCCTCATCGCGCATCGCATATCGCGTTTCATCTCTCTCTATCTCTCTCTCACTCAATCTCTCTATCTCTCCATCTCGCTCACTCTCCAATTTTCGCAGCACCTCATTCGCGCGTTCAATCACGCGTTCCGGCAAGCCCGCCAACTGCGCGACGTGAATGCCAAAACTTTTTTCCGCGCCGCCTTCGATGACTTGACGCAAAAAGATGACGCTGTTGTCGCGCTCTTGCACCGCCATCGTAAAGTTTTTCACCGCGCCGCCATGGGCTGACACAGTTGGAGAAAACGCCAACTGTGTCAGCTCGTGATAATGCGTGGCGAACAATGTTTTCGCGCCGATGAGATTGTGCAGTTCTTCCGCAATCGCCCACGCGAGCGAAATGCCGTCATACGTTGACGTGCCGCGCCCGACTTCATCCAACACAATCAAACTGCGCGGCGTGGCGTGACGCAAAATGTGACTCGTCTCACTCATCTCGACCAAAAACGTGGAACGCCCTTGCGCAATATCGTCACTCGCGCCGACGCGCGTAAAAATGCGGTCTGTCAGACCAATACGCGCGTAACTCGCAGGCACGAACGAACCGATTTGTGCGAGCAGCACTATCAACGCGATTTGGCGAATGAAAACACTCTTGCCCGACATGTTCGGCCCCGTGAGAATAATGACGCGCTGCGTGTCGCGGTCGAGCCGCGCGTTGTTTGGCACAAAATATTCGCCGTCGCGCAAAAAGCGTTCCACAATCGGATGCCGCCCTTCGTGAATCTCAATCGCGTCATCCTCATCCACAAGCGGTTGGACATAATTATAACGCGCCGCCGCTTCCGCGAGCGAACCCAACGCGTCGAGCTGCGCGAGAATGCGCGCGGCAACTTGCAAACGCGCCGCGTGGGAAGCGACCTCGCGCCGCACGCTCACAAACAATTCGTATTCCAAATCCTTGACGCGGTCTTGCGTATTGATGATATTTTCTTCGCGCGCTTTGAGTTCCTTTGTGACGTACCGTTCCGCGTGGGAAATTGTCGCGCGGCGTTCATAGTCTTTCGGAATCAATTTCGCATCGCGGCGCGGCGCTTCGATGAAAAAACCAAATACTTCGTTATAACGCACGCGCAAATTCTTGATGCCCGTGCGTTTGCGTTCCTTTTCCTCGTACGCCGCGAGCCACTGTTTGCTTGCCGCGTCGCCGTCGCGCAATTCGTCCAGCGTCGGGTCAAAATTTTCCTTGATGAGTCCGCCTGCTTTGATGAGAATCGGCGGGTCGTCCACCAGCGCGCGGTCAATCGTTTCCAACACCTCGCGCAATTCATCCAATTCAGAATTCAACGCGCGCAAATGCTGCGACTGCGCGTCGTTCAACCGCGCCTTGATTTTGGGAATGCGTAACAGCGCGCGTTTCAGTCCAATCAAATCCCGCGCGTTCGCCGTGCCGAAACCGATGCGCCCGACAAGACGTTCGACATCGTATAACCCATCGAGCAATTTGCGAATATCCGCGCGCAAAAACGCGTCGCGGTGCAATTCCGCCACCGCGTCCTGTCGCAATTGAATTTGCGGCAAGTCCAACAGCGGCTGCTGAATCCAGCGTTTCAACATCCGCGCGCCCATCGCCGTTTCGGTGTGGTCGAGGACGCCGAACAGTGAACGCGTACTATTCTTGAGGTTACTGTCGGGCGCAAGCGACGCGGTCAATTCCAGATTGCGCCGCGTCGCCGCATCGAGCGTCATGTACGCGTCGAGCGAATACGTCCACAATTGATTCAAGTGCTGTAGGGGCAGCGTATCGTCGCTCACATTTGGTTGATTATTTTTCAAATAATGCAGCGCCGCGCCCGCCGCCGCAATTGCCAGTGGCAATTCTTCGCAGCCGAACGATTGCAGTGTATGGACGCGAAAATGTTGGCACAACAATTCGCGCGCCCTGTCCGCGTCAAACGCGCGTTCGGGCAGCGGCGAAATCCGCGCCGCGCGTATCGCGTTCAGACGCGCGACAAAAGTCTCATCATCCGCCAGCGCGGGCGGCAAAACCAATTCACTTGCCTGCACGCGTTCCAATTCGTCAAACAATTTGGCTTGCGCGTCAATGCCCTCCAGCTGCGTCGTCGCAAATTCACCGGTGGACAAATCCACGAATGACAAGCCATAGCTGACCGACGACGGACCGCTGACCCCAGACCGCGCCCTCTTGGTCGTCCGCCGTCCGTCGTCGGTGGTCACGCTGATTGCCACCAAATAATTCTGGCTTTTGCTTTTCAGCAGCGCATCTTCCACAACGGTGCCGGGCGTAATCACGCGCACTACATCGCGTTTGACGAGACGTTTTACCTTTTTCGGGTCTTCGAGCTGTTCGACGAGCGCGACTTTATAGCCCT
>CAZXYP010000025.1:0-8669 GCA_964644955.1 uncultured Anaerolineales bacterium
ATCTACCTCTCGATTCTTGAATCGCATCACCAAAATCCCATAATCGCGAATCACCGCATCGCGCGTCGCGTCTCGTTCCTTTTGCGATTCATGCACCTCACCGTCCAATTCCACGACCAACGCGGCGGCGTGGCAATAAAAATCCGCAATGTACCGATTGATTACTTGTTGACGGCGAAAATGAAATCCGCCCAATTGATTACGCCGCAGCTCTTGCCACAAAATTTTCTCCTGCGGCGTCATCGCGCGGCGCAGCTCTTTGGCGCGTTGAATAGTGTCGGGATTCACTTTTTGACCGCGAACGATGTTGTGTGGCATGGAAACCTCTCCTCCAACCCCTCCCCTACAAAGGGAGGGGCGCATTTTCTCCCCCTTCCCTTTTAGGGAAGGGGGTCGGGGGGTTAGGTCCGCATCGGCACCCTCACCCCTGCGCGTCTCGCAAACTCTATCGCTTCCTCATATCCCGCGTCCGCATGACGAATCACACCCATGCCCGGGTCGCTCGTCAACACGCGTTCCAAACGTTTCGCCGCTTCGGGCGTACCGTCTGCCACAATGACTTGCCCCGCGTGCTGCGAGTAACCAATGCCCACGCCGCCGCCGTGATGAATCGAAACCCATGTCGCGCCGTTCACGGCATTTATCATCGCGTTCAAAAACACCCAATCCGAAATCGCGTCACTGCCATCGCGCATCGCTTCGGTTTCGCGGCGCGGCGACGCCACACTGCCCGAATCCAAATGGTCGCGCCCAATCACAATCGGCGCGGACACCACGCCTTGCGCGACGAGTTCGTTGAAACGCAAGCCCGCGCGCGCGCGTTCGCCGTAACCGAGCCAACAAATGCGCGCAGGCAATCCTTGAAACGCGACGCGCTCTTGCGCCATTTTGATCCAACGCGCAAGCGGTTCATTTTCGGGAAACAATTCCAAAATCGCCGCATCGGTTTTGTAAATGTCCTCCGGGTCGCCCGACAACGCCGCCCAGCGGAATGGACCTTTGCCTTCGCAAAACAACGGACGTATGTACGCCGGCACAAAGCCGGGATAATCAAACGCATTCGTCACGCCCGCGTCGAACGCGCGTTGGCGCAAATTGTTGCCGTAATCAAAAACAATCGCGCCGCGTTTTTGAAATTCCAACATCGCGCGCACGTGCGCTGCCATCGCTTCGATTGACAGCGCTTGATATGCTTCGGCATCATTCGCGCGCAAAAGGTTCGCCTCTTCCAACGGCATCTCCGGCACATACCACAACGGGTCATGCGCGGGCGTCTGGTCGGTGACCACATCGGGCGTCACACCGCGCGCAACGAGTTCGGGCAAAACCTCCGCTGCGTTGCCGATAAGACCAATCGAAATTGACGTTTGACGTTTGACGTTTTCCTCCACCCACGTCATCGCCTCTTCCAAATTATCTGTCAGCGCGTCCAAATATCTAGTCTCCAGTCTCCGTTTTGCGCGCGCGGGGTCCACTTCCACAATCAAGCCCACGCCTTCATTCATCGTAATCGCCAACGGCTGCGCGCCGCCCATGCCGCCGAGTCCTGCGGTCAATACAAATTTTCCTTTCAAGGATGGTAAACCAAAGTGTTTTTTTGCGAGCGCGGCGAAGGTTTCATACGTCCCTTGTAAAATGCCCTGCGTGCCAATGTAAATCCAACTGCCCGCGGTCATTTGACCGTACATGATGAGTCCTTCGCGTTCCCACTTGTCGAAATTTTCTTGTGTCGCCCAATGCGGCACGATATTGGAATTGGCAAGCAGCACGCGCGGCGCGTCGGGATGCGATTTGAAAACGCCGACCGGTTTGCCCGATTGAATCAACAACGTCTCATCGTTTTCCAATGCGCGCAGTGCTTTGACGATAGCGTCGAACGCGTCCCAATTGCGCGCGGCGCGTCCGCGTCCGCCGTACACGACCAAATCTGCAGGACGTTCCGCGACTTCGGGGTCGAGATTGTTCATCAACATACGCAGCGCCGCTTCTTGCAACCAGCCCTTGCAGGAAATTTCAGTGCCGCGCGGCGCGCGGACGATGCGGGGAGTGAACATACGGAATGAATGGAGATTGGAGACTAGAGATTCAATCTCTACTCTTCAATCTCGAATCGCAAGCTCTAATTTTTCAACAGGCGTTCGATTTGATTTCGCAATTGCGCTTCCGGTAACGCGCCGACGATGCGGTCAACGATTTTGCCATTCTTGACGAGCAGCAAAGTTGGAATGCCTTGCACTTGATACTGCGCGGCGGTGCGCGGGTTTTCATCCACATTCAATTTCGCAATCCGCGCGCGCCCCGCGTATTCGCGCGCGAGCTTTTCCAACGCGGGCGTAATCATGCGGCACGGTCCGCACCACTCTGCCCAAAAGTCCACCATCACCGGCAGCGGCGCACTCAACACATCGCGCGCAAACGTCGCGTCTGTCACTTTGAGCGGTTGACCATTTTGCGTGGGGTGCGCTTCCGCGCGCGGTCTGCTGTCCGCCGTCGGCGGTCCCATCGGCTTGGGTCCGCGTCCCAACACATACGCGGCGTGCGCGCGCAAATCCTCCGCCGACGGATTTTCGGCGCGGCTGTATTCGCTGCCGGATTGAAATGTGAGCGCCGTCGTCGTCCGCACCGCGAACTTTTGCGCGAGCGACGCGTTTTCGTCCGCGCGAATTTTGGCGATGAGCAAATTGCCCGCGTGTTCTTTTGCCAATGCTTTTAACGCGTCCTCGCGCGCGGAATCCAACGCGCCCGTGTAAAACGTCGCCAACACCGGCAAACCCGCGCCCAACACGCGGTCAAACGATTGCGCATTGCTGTTCAAAGGCGTATCGAATGGCATTTTTTCACCTCCGGCGTATTATATCGCCGTTTTCTTGCATTTTCGACCCGTCCCTTGCGCGGGTAAAGCATTTGCCGCAGTGCGTTTCCATAGTATAATTTTGCGCCGACATCCGCAGTCATCCCACGACGGCGGCATGTCGGGTTACAACGCGCGCGTGCGGTTTGACTTACTCCGCTCTTGTGCGCCGCGTGCGTTGGTCTGGAGGAAATTGCATGACCCTGGCGCAAATGCAAGCGCGCTTTTTTGAAATCAAGGGCAAACTCGCTGTCGGACAAATTCAAGAAGAGGAATTCAAGCGGGAGCTGGAAAAGCTCCGTTTTCAAGATTCGCAAGGACGCTGGTGGATGATTGGCGCGCAAAGCGGTCGTTGGTACTATTACGACGGCGCGCGCTGGTTGTTGGGCGACCCGCCCGAACCACCTCCCCCTGCCCTTGGCGCAGGCGAACCGTCGGTCGTTCCGCCTGCCACTCAAACACGCCCGTCTGTTGCCGCGCAGCCGATTGCGCGTAATCCGGTCTCGGAGAACGCGCAAACGATTTCGGTGCCGTACTCGTACGCGCCCACACAACCCGCGCAAGCGCCATCGCAACCGGTCACACCCCCCAATAATGGTTCGACGGTACAACGCGATGCCGCCGCTGCTGCCGCCGCCAACGCGCAGCCCTCGCAGCCACACGCCGCAAAACCTTCGCTTGGCGCGCAGTTGCATCAGGAATTGGGCAAGGTACGAATGCCGCACGTCGAAATGCCGCACGTGCAGCGCCCGAACTTGCACGCGCCGAATCTGCATGTCCCGCCGCAGTTGATTCCCCACGCACCCGCGCCGATTCGCAAATATCAACCGCCCTTTATTTTGTTGGGCGCGGTCGTTATCGGCTTGCTGCTCGTCGCGTTGATGTGGCTCGCCGTTGACAATTTTGTGCCGGGCAGACCCATTAGCAGTTTTTTTGGGCGCGTGCTGGGCACCACCGCACTGTCACAAAAAACGCCCTCGCCGCGTCAAACGCCGACCGCGCAAGGTGGACAAAACGTGGACAATTTGCTGCGCGTCGGCGATGAACTCGCCGCCAAGAGTCAATTTGAACCCGCGATTGCGCAGTATCAAGCCGCCGCGAAACAAGCGCCGAACGAGGCGGATGTGTACACCCACTGGGCGCGCGCGCTTTCGCTGACCGGACGCATTGGCGAAGCGATTCCGATTGCGCAAAAAGCGACGCGTCTCGACCCGACCTCTGCCGCCGCCTTGACGGAATTGACGCGCGCGTTGTCCTGGGCGGGAGAAACCACCCCGGCGATTAAAGCGGGCGAAGGCGCGGTTGCGCTTGACCCGAACAATGCAACCGCCAAAGCATTTCTCGCCGAGGCGTACCTGCGCGCGGGACGCAGTAACGAAGCGCAAGATATGGTCAATCAGGCGCTGGAATTGGACGACCAAAATCCGGACACACATCGCGCGGCAGGTTGGGTTGCGATTTTGTCGGGACGCAAAGATGAAGGCGTGGGCGAATGGAATCGCACGATTGAACTGGCGCCCGAAACGTTTTTGTACCATTACGAAATCGGACTCGTCTTTGCCAATTATTTGAATGACCCCGCCATGGCGATTCCCGCGTTTGAAAGAGCGATTGAACTGTATCCGCCGTACATTCCCTCCTACACCGCGCTCGGACGCGCGTATCTCACGTCGAACCAACCCGGTCCCGCGATATTGCAATTTCAAAAAGCATTGACGCTCGACCCGAAATCCGGCGATGCGTTTCTCGGACTCGGACAGGCATTTCAACTTTCGCAAAAATGTCCGCAAGCAATTCCCTATTTCCAAAAGGCGTTGGAACTCGACAAGAATCTCGTCGCCGCGACGAAAGGATTGGAAGATTGTGGTGTGCTGGCAAAAGGTTCCGCGCCGCAAATTGAGCCGACGCAAGTTGCGCTTGCGCCCGTTGCCACCGCCATTCCGCAAGGCACAGTCGCACCGGTCAGCGGCAATAATTCCACTCCACCAACGCCCGCCGCGGCTCCGGCAAGTGGCAGCAATAACGCGTCGGTGGGAGAAGGACGCATTTATTTCCCGGTGTACGACGGGCAGTACCGTATCTATTCTGCCAACCCGGACGGCAGTGACCGACGCTTGGTTGTCGAATTAGCGTCCGCTCCCTCCGTCAGTCCCGATGGGTCGCGCCTCTTGTTTTATTCGTGGGTCAATGACCAGCGCGGCATTCATCGCATCGGCACCGATGGAACTGATGACATACACATTTCGCTGCGCGCTGAAGATACCTTACCATCGTGGTCTGCGGATGGCGCAAAATACATTTACGCCACACGCGCGGGACAGGGCAGCGACATTACCAAGCGCGCGTTTACGCTGCGCGTCGCCAATACCACGAGCAAACCGCGTCAAGACCCCCCCCCCTTGGTGGATCAGGCGCAATATCCCGCGTGGGGACCGGACGGACGCGTCGCTTATCGCGATTGCGGTTTTCCGGACGAGACGTGCGGTATTGCGGTGGTGAACGCGGACGGCGGTGACAAAAAAGTGTTGACCCCCGGACTCAATGCCACCGCGCCCGCATGGTCGCCGGATGGCACGCGTATTGTGTTCATGAGTAACATTTCCGGAAACTGGGATTTGTATGTCATTAGCGCAGAGGGCGGTTCGCCGCAGCGCCTGACCGACGATTTGGGCGAGGACGGCTTGCCCGTTTTTTCACCGGATGGAAGCAAAATTGCGTTTGTCAGCAAGCGCAATGGCGTGTGGAGCATTTGGTCCATGGATCCCGACGGCGAAAACGAGCAAAAACTGTTTGACCTCGAAGGCAGCATCGCCGGAACGGTGCCCGGCAATTCACCCGCACAGCCGGGTCAGGTGTGGACCGACCAACGCATTGCATGGAGATAAAGAGAATCGGCTGCCGACACAGCCGATTTTTTTTTCCACAACCGATGCCATTTCTTGCATTCGATATGAGAGACTGAATTTTGCTTGTTTTTTCATCTTCTCAATCTAATGTGTAGAGAAAAGGCATCAGAGCCAATACACTCTTACTTGCCCTTCCACTTGTTTGAAGTCCGCATCCCCCGTCACCAAATCTGCCTTTAATTCCTTTGCCAACGCGGCAGCAAAGCAATCGCCCAAAGACATCTTGCCTTTAACCTTGAACCTGGCAGCTTCCTGAGCAGATTCCCAATTTGTGTCTTGAAAATGAATTCCCAATTGTCGTAAATCATTGACACTTGAATTTGCATCACTTTCGGAAACTTCATGCGCGAGGATATACCAGACTTCGCACACATTGACCACGCTCATATACAGCGGAATTTCTTGCTCGTGCGCGTCGGCAATCAAACTCACAATTTTTTCTGCTGCCGGTTCGTCTTGTAGATACGCAATAATTGTCCACGTATCGAGGACATACGCTTTTGGTTTGCGTGACATTAGAGCTCACGCTCCCGCTTCTTTTCCGCCATCAACGCCTTCATCAACGGCTTGCCTTTGTACTTGCCGCGCAAACTGTTCACATACTCGCGCGTAATCGGCGTCAAAATGATTTGCTGCTTTACCTCATCCACCTGAATTTGAATGCGCGTACCCTCTTTGATGCCAAACTTGCGGCGTACCGAAGAAGGAATCACGATTTGCCCTTTTACGGTTGCGATTGTCTCCATTTGGTCTCCTGTAGTCTGCCACGCCAAAAGTGTACCATAGCCGTAAAAGTAAGTCAAACATTTTTTGACTTACTTATCTATTAAATCCAACATTCTGCCCCTTGACACGCGTATTCATTTCTGCTATAGTACCGCCAACAATTCGATTGAATTGAAAAAGACGCTGACGCGGACGAGTACCTGCGCTACGGATTTCAGAGAGTCTTGTGAACGGTGTGAGCAAGGCAATCACGGGCACAGTGAATGGACCGCCGAGTTTGGCGATTGAACGCGATGCAGACTGCATCACAAGTAAATCCGCTACGGAAAACGCCCCCGTTATCGCGGCTGAGGGAATACAATGGAATCGTGAGATTCCACGAGTTCCCGCGAGAGTGAGACTGGCATGCCCCGTTCCGTCGTCACCGCGACGGATTTTTTTTTTGGAACAGGAAAATGTTCCCGCGGTACATGCGCAGACTCATTAGGGTGGCACCACGGAAAACCTTTCGTCCCTTTTCAGGCGAAAGGTTTTTTTATTTCCCCCTTTTCCCCTCTCCTTGGAGGAGAGGGGCCGGGGGTGAGGTTCTGGACCATGTTTCATCCATCACGCGACGAATTTCAAACGCTGGCGCAGCGCGGCAATCTCGTGCCGGTCTATCGTGAGCTGCCTGCCGATTTGGAAACACCCGTTTCGGTCTATTTGAAATTGCGCGAGCGCGGCGCACAAGAGTGCTTTTTGCTGGAATCGGTCGAGGGCGGCGAACAAATCGCGCGCTATTCGTTCATTGGCGTCAAACCTTCGCGCGTCGTTACGATTCAAGGCGACACCGTTACCACGCGTAACGGTTCCGTCACAACACGCGCGGCGCAGGGCGACCCGCTGCTCGTGCTGCGCGAATTGTTGGCGCCGTATCGCGCGGTGGAGCTGCCCGGCTTGCCGCGTTTCATCGGCGGCGCGGTCGGTTTTCTCACCTATGACATGGTGCGTCATTTCGACCGCATTCGCACGCACCGCGACGCGACGTATCAAAACTATCCGCTGAACGATTTGCCCGATGCGGTCTTTATGCTCGCCGATACGCTCATTGCGTTTGATCACGTAAAACATCGCATGTTGGTCATTGCGAACGCGCACGTGGACGGCGACGCGAACGCGGCATACGACGAAGCGACCTCGCGCATCCATCAAATCATCGCGCGCTTGCGTCAACCGTTGTATCCGCCGATGCGCGGTTCGGTGGCGAACGGCTTTCAACTCGAATCCAACATGACGCCCGAACGCTACTGCGACATGGTGCGCCGCGCGCAGGAACATATCGCGGCAGGCGATATTTTTCAAGTGGTCTTGTCACAGCGCTTTGAACGCGAAACGCATGCCGAAGCGTTTGAAATTTATCGCGCGCTGCGCCGTTTGAATCCGTCCCCGTACATGTTTTTTCTCGACATGGGCGAGACCCAATTCGTCGGCGCGTCGCCCGAAATGTTGGTGCGGCTCGAAGACGGCGTCGCGCAATTGAATCCGATTGCAGGCACGCGGCGGCGCGGCGCCAACGCGCACGACGACCAACAACTCGAACACGAATTGCAGAATGACCCGAAAGAACGCGCCGAACATGTGATGCTCGTAGATTTGGGACGCAACGATTTGGGGCGCGTCTGCGAATTCGGTTCCGTGCGCGTGCAAGATTACGCAGTGGTCGAACGCTATTCGCATGTGATGCATCTCGTTTCGCGCGTTGTCGGCAAATTACGCGCCGAGTATGATGCGTTCGATTTGGTGCGCGCGACGTTTCCCGCCGGCACCTTGTCGGGCGCGCCGAAAGTGCGCGCAATGGAAATTATTGACGAATTGGAAAACGCGCAGCGCGGTCCCTACGCGGGCGCGGTCGGTTATTTTGGATTTCCCACCGAACACAATCGAGGCAATATGGATTTGTGCATCACGATTCGCACCATCGTCATGCGCGACCAACACGCGTTCATTCAAGCGGGCGCGGGCATCGTCGCCGATTCCGTTCCCGAAAACGAATATCAGGAATGTGTGAACAAAGCCAAAGCATTGGCGGAAGCGATAAGGATGGCAGAGGAGGAAAGCTAAAAGCTCAAAGTAAAAAGCTAAATAGATTGATTCCCCTTTTAGCTTTGTGGTTTTGTGTTGGAGGGTTCATGTTTGTTGTGATTGTT
>CAZXYP010000025.1:8679-25106 GCA_964644955.1 uncultured Anaerolineales bacterium
ATTCCCCTTTTAGCTTTGAGCTTTTGACTTTTGACTTGGAGGGTTCATGATTCTTGTCATTGATAATTACGATTCATTCACGTATAACCTTGTGCAATATCTCGGCGAACTCGGCGCGACACTGCGCGTGTTTCGCAACGACCAAGTCACACTCGGCGAAATCCGCGCGCTGCATCCGTCGCACATGGTCATTTCGCCCGGACCCGGCGACCCGACCGAAGCGGGAATTTCAAATGAGGTGATTCGGGAAATGCACACCGACACACCGATTCTCGGCGTTTGTCTCGGACATCAATGTATGGGGTATGTGTTTGGCGGCAAGGTCGCGCGCGCGCCGCGTTTGATGCACGGCAAAACGTCGCGCGTGTTTCATCGCGGGCGCGGCATTTTTGAAGGACTGCCCAATCCGTTCGACGCGGGACGTTATCATTCGTTGATTGTGCAAGAACCACTGCCCGAACCGTTGTTCGTCACGGCGTTCACGGACCAGGGCGAAGTGATGGGCTTGCAGCACAAAACCGCGCCCATGTACGGCGTGCAATTTCACCCCGAATCCGTTCTCACACCGCACGGCAAACAGCTGCTCAAGAACTTTTTGCAAGTAACAAGCATCGAGTTGGAGGACGCAGGAATCAAGACGCAAGATGCAAGAGTCAAGGCACAAGTTTCGCTTTCAATGTAAGCGGAACCCGCATCCGGTATCTTGCATCCTGTATCCTGAAACGGAGGAATTATGATTCGCGAAGCCATCGTTCAATTGATGCTCGGCAACAATCTGACGCAAGCCGATGCCGAAACCGTGATGCAAGAAATCATGGACGGCGAAGCCACGCACGCGCAAATGGCATCGTTTCTCACGGCGCTGCGACTCAAAGGCGAGACGATTGAGGAAATCACCGGCTGCGCGCGTGTGATGCGCGACAAAGCCATTCGCGTCGCGCCGAAACGTACCGACCTGGTGGACACTGCCGGCACGGGCGGCGACAAAGCGGGCACGTTCAACATTTCCACCACCGCCGCGTTCGTGATTGCGGGCGCGGGACTCGGCGTGGCGAAACACGGCAACCGCGCGATTTCGGGACAATCGGGCAGCGCGGACGTCTTGGAAGCGTTGGGCGTCAATTTTGAAATGACGCCCGAACAAGCCGCGCAATGTATTGACGATGTGGGCATTGGTTTTCTGTACGCGCCGAATCTGCATCCCGCGATGAAAAATGTCGCGCCGGTGCGCCGGGAACTTGGCATTCGCACCGTGTTCAACATGCTCGGTCCGTTGACGAATCCCGCGTATGCGCCCGCGCAAATCATTGGCGTCTTTGACGGCGCGTATACCGGCACGCTCGCACACGTTTTGAAATCGCTTGGCAGTCGCGCCGCGTACGTGTTTCATTCCGAAGACGGACTCGATGAACTCACGACCACCGCGCCAAATCACATCACCTATTTCACGAACGGCATTTTTCATACGCAAACCCTCGACGCGCGCGATTTGGGTTTGCGCCGCGCGACACGCGCGGAAATTCGCGGCGGTACGCCGCAAGAGAATGCCAAAATCACGCGCGACATTCTGAGCGGACAAGAACGCGGCGCAAAACGAGACATTGTGTTGTTGAACGCGGCGGCGGCATTGGTCGCGGGCGGCAAAGCGGGCGACCTTGCGGAAGGATTGGAACTTGCGGCGGATTCGATTGATTCGGGCCGCGCGCAGCAAGCCATGCGAAATCTTGTTGCCTTGAGCAATTCATTTGCGGCATGACCCCTGACGAGGTAATTTCACCTCCGTCACCCGTCACCCGTGACCCTTTATGATTCTCGACGAGATTGTGGCAGCCAAACGGCAAGAAATCGAAAAACGCCGCGCGCGTATTTCGCTCGACGAATTTCGCGTGCGCGCGGAAAATGCGCCGCCGTCGCGCGATTTTGAAAGCGCGCTGCGCGCGGGCGAGAATGTCGCGCTCATTGCCGAAATCAAACCCGCGTCGCCGTCACGCGGCGATTTACAAATCAATGCCAATCCGGTGAAAATCGCGCAAGCGTACGCACAGGGCGGCGCATCCGCCATTTCCGTTTTGACCGACCGCAAATTTTTCAAAGGCACTCTCAACAATCTGAAAGCTGCGCGCGTCGGCGCGGACATTCCATTACTGCGTAAAGATTTCATCATTGACGAATATCAAGTGTACGAGTCGCGCGCGCTTTTTGCCGACGCCATTTTGCTCATTGTGCGAATTCTGGACGACGCGCAATTGCGCGCGTATCGCTTGCTCGCGGAATCGCTCGGCATGGCTGCGCTCGTGGAAATTCACGACGGAACGGAATTGGAGCGCGCGCTGAAAGCGGATGCTCGCCTCATCGGCATCAACAATCGAAATCTCGCGGACTTTACGCTTGATTTGGATTATACCGAACAGCTCGCGCCAAAAGTTCCGCGCGCCAAACTCTGCGTAAGCGAAAGCGGCATTTTCAACCGCGCCGATGTGGAACGTGCCGCGAACGCGGGCGCGGACGCGGTGCTGGTCGGCGAGGCGTTGATGCGCGCAGAGCGTGTCGGTGACAAAGTGCGCGAATTGATGAGCGTTCCGCGCACAGGGGAACGTTCCGGCGATTGAACGGTCAATGTTACATGGTTCACGTTAAAATCTGCGGCATCACCAACATTGACGACGCGCGTACCGCAGTCGAAGCGGGCGCGGATATGCTCGGTTTTATTTTTTATCCGCCGAGTCCGCGTTATGTGCCGCCCGAACGCGCGCGGGAAATCATACTCAAAATTAAACGTTTAACGTTAAACGTTAAAACGGTGGGAGTGTTTGTGGATGAGCCGCTTGACGTCGTGCGCGCGATCATGGACACGGCATCGCTCGATCTCGCGCAATTGCACGGACAGGAAACGCCGGAGATGGTGAATGCGTTAAGTAAACGTGCCTACAAAGCATTGCAAGCGCGCGATGCGGAAACGGCGCGCGCATTGATGGAAAAATATCGCGGCGTGGTGAACGGAAACATACCCGCGTTTATCGCCGACGCGCCGCCCGCGCAATTGCCCGGTGGAAATGGAATGGTGGCGGATTGGAGTGTTGCGCGCGAAATTGCAAAGCAGTTTCCCATTTTGCTCGCAGGCGGATTGAAGGTGGAAAATGTGCGCGCGGCGATTGAGCAAGTGCTGCCGTATGGCGTGGATGTTTCGTCCGGCGTCGAACGCGCGCCCGGATTCAAAGACCATTGGAAAGTACGGGAGTTTATTGAACAGGTGAAAAAGTGACAAGGCGACAAGGTGAACCGTAAAGTCTCACCTTGTCACCTTGGCATCTTGCCAAGAAATGTCAAAAGGTCGTTTCGGAAAATTTGGTGGACAGTACGTGCCCGAAACATTAATGCCTGCGTTGGCGGAATTGGAAAACGCGTTCGACGCGGCACAGCACGATGAAACCTTCGCGCAAGAATTTCACGCACTGCTGCAAAAATTTGTCGGGCGTCCGACGCCGTTGTATTTTGCCAAACGGCTCACGGAGTTGTGCGGCGGCGCGAAAATTTATTTCAAGCGCGAAGACCTTGCGCACACGGGCGCGCACAAAATCAACAACGCATTGGGTCAGGGCTTGCTCGCGCAACGCATGGGCAAGACGCGCATTGTCGCCGAAACGGGCGCGGGTCAGCACGGCGTCGCGACGGCGGCAACGTGCGCGATGTTGGGACTCGCATGTATTGTGTACATGGGTACGGACGACATCAAGCGCCAACAGCCGAATGTGTTTCGTATGAAACTGCTCGGCGCGGAGGTGCGCGAAGTGAACGCGGGGAGCCGCACGTTAAAAGACGCCATCAACGAAGCGATTCGCGATTGGGTGACCAATGTGCAAACAACACACTATTTGCTCGGCTCAGCGCTCGGTCCGCATCCGTACCCGACGATGGTGCGCGAATTTCAAAGTGTCATCGGGCGCGAAGCCAAACAGCAAATCATGGACGCCGAAGGCAAACTCCCCGACATGTTGATTGCATGCGTCGGCGGCGGCAGTAACGCCATTGGTTTGTTTGATGCGTTCCGCGAGGACAAGCATGTGGAACTAATCGGCGTCGAAGCGGGCGGGCACGGCATCGCATCCGGCAAACATGCCGCGCGATTCGCCGAACGCGGCGTCGGCGTGCTGCACGGCACGTTCACATATCTTTTGCAAAACGCGGACGGACAAATTCGCGAAACCCATTCCATCAGCGCGGGTTTGGATTATCCGGCGGTCGGTCCCGAACACGCGGAATTTTTTGAAAGCGAGCGCGCGGGTTATACGTTCGCGACGGACGACGAAGCGCTCGACGCCTTTCAAAAAATTTCGCAATACGAAGGCATCCTTCCCGCGCTGGAATCCGCGCACGCGGTGGCCGAAGTTTTGAAACGCGCGCCGAAAATGAAAGCGGATCAAGTTATCATCGTGAACCTTTCGGGCCGCGGCGACAAGGATTTGCAGACGGTGATGAACGCGTTGGAGATTAGAGACTAGAGACTAGAGACTGAGCTCGTCTCCGGTCTCTAGTCTCCGGTCTCCGCTCTTGAGATGAATCGCATTGACGAAACTTTTCACACCGTAAGAAACAAACGCGCGGCGTTGATGCCGTACATTCCGCTCGGCTATCCAACGCTCGCGCTTTCGGTTGCATTGATGCGCGCGGCGCAGGATGCCGGCGCGGATATTCTGGAACTCGGCGTGCCGTTCAGCGACCCGCTCGCGGACGGACCCGTGATTCAACACGCGACGCAAGTGGCGTTGGAAAACGGCATGGATTTGAAAAAATGTTTGAGCATGGTGCAAGCGGCGCGCGCGCATGGCGTGACGATTCCGCTCGTGCTGATGGGCTATTACAATCCGCTGCTGCAATACGATTTGAAGACATTCGCGCGCGATGCGTTTGAAGTAGGCGCGGACGGCGTAATTGTCCCGGACCTGCCGTTGGAAGAAGCGGACGATTTGCACGACGCGCTGCGCGCGTATGATTTGGATTTGATTTTTCTCGCCGCGCCGACGAGCAGCGATGACCGTTTGAAAAAAATCGGCAAGCAAACGCGCGGTTTTGTGTATCTCGTTTCCCTTACCGGCGTCACGGGCGCGCGCGCGGGTTTGCCGGAAGGATTGGAAGAGTTTGTGCAGCGCGCGCGGCAGGCGACTGACAAACCGGTGTGCGTCGGTTTCGGCATCGCGGACGCGGAAAATGCAAAACGCGTCGCGCACATTGCGGACGGCGTGATTGTCGGCAGCGCGCTGGTGCAAAAAATCGGCGACGCGTCGAACGCGGTCGAAAATGCGCGCGCCTTTGTCGCTGAATTGGCGCAGGCAATCGGGTCAAAATCAGAAATCGCAAATCATAAATCATAAAACACAAATCATAAATCTCTTTGTCGAGGTCAACGTATGGACAAGAAAAAAATTGTTTTCTCCGGCATTCAACCGACCGGGGATTTTCATATCGGCAATTATTTGGGCGCAATCAAACATTGGGTTGCCGACCAGGATTTGTATCACGGCATTTTTTGCGTTGTGGATTTACATTCGTTGACGATTTATCAAGACCCGACCGTCCTGCGTCAAAAAATCCGTCAAGCGGCAGGCGTCTTGTTCGCGTGCGGCATTGACCCGCAAAAAAGTTTGTTGTTTGTGCAGTCGCATGTCCCCGCGCACGCGGAATTGGCGTGGCTGTTGAATTGTGTGACCCCCGTCGGTTGGCTGGAACGCATGACGCAATACAAGGACAAATCCGCAAAACAGGAAAGCGTCGGCATGGGCTTGCTCGATTATCCGGTGCTGATGGCAGCGGACATTTTGTTGTATCAAACCGATTTCGTCCCCGTCGGCGAAGACCAGAAACAGCATGTCGAATTGACGCGCGATATTGCGCAGCGGTTCAATCATTTGTACGGCGAGGTCTTGAACATGCCCGCCGCGACCATTCCCAAAATCGGCGCGCGTGTGATGGGCTTTGACGACCCGACGGTCAAGATGAGCAAAAGCATTGCCGCCGAGCAAAAATTTCACGCGGTCGGTTTGCTCGACACGCCCGACCAAATCTGGGCGGTGGTCAAACGCGCGACGACCGATTCGGGCAAAGAAATTGTGTTCAGCGAGGACCCGGCAAAAGCGGGTGTGAATAATTTGTTGGGCATTTATCAGGCGCTCACCGGACAAACGCAAGCCGAAATCGAAAATCATTTTGAAGGCAAATTGTATGGCGCGTTGAAACGCGAGGTCGCGGATGTCATCATTGACGCGCTGCAACCGATTCAAGCGCGCTACGCGGATTTGATGCAAGAACCGCAAACGCTCGACGCGATTCTCAAACATTCCGCCGCGCAAGCCGCCGCGATGGCAGAGCCGACGCTGCGACGCGTCAAAGAGGCGATGGGGGTTTTGTAGGGCGAGAGTGCGATTGTGCGAGCGTAAGAGTGTGCGATAGTTGTTGTGTGAGCAGCGAGAAACGAGATGCAAGCGCGAGTCTCCGGTCTCCAATCTCCGGTCTCTAATTTCCAATTCCCAAAGGAGGGCGAAATGTCCGAACAAACCAAATTTGTATTGCAAGAAAACGAAATGCCGACGGCGTGGTACAACATCCAAATGGATTTTGAAACGCCGCTGCCGCCGGTCATTCATCCGGGCACGGGGCAGCCCATCGGTCCCCAAGACCTTGCGCCGCTGTTCCCGATGGATTTGATTATGCAAGAGGTCGCGGTCGGTCCGTATGCCGCGCGCTTTGTGGACATTCCCGAAGAGGTGCAGGAAGCGTACAAACTGTGGCGTCCGACGCCGTTGATTCGCGCGCGGCGTTTGGAAAAAGCATTGGATACGCCCGCGCACATTTATTTCAAATACGAAGGCACGTCGCCGTCCGGTTCGCACAAACCCAACACCGCCGTACCGCAGGCATATTACAACAAGCAAGCCGGCACGAAACGCATCACCACCGAAACGGGCGCGGGACAATGGGGCAGCGCGCTCTCGTTCGCGTGCAAAATGTTCGACATGGAATGTAAAGTGTACATGGTCGCGATTTCGTTTCGCCAAAAACCGTATCGCCGCTTTTTGATGGAGACGTATGGCGCGTCGGTAGTTTCCTCGCCTTCGCCGGACACGAACACGGGACGCCGCTTTTTGGCAATGGACCCCGAACACACCGGCTCGCTCGGTCTTGCCATCAGCGAAGCGGTCGAAGACGCGGCGGGGCGCGACGACACGAAATATTCACTCGGCTCGGTATTGAATCACGTGTTGATGCATCAGACCGTCATTGGCGAAGAAGCGCTCAAGCAAATGGAAATGGCGGGCGAGTATCCCGATATTGTCGTCGGCTGCGCGGGCGGCGGTTCCAATTTCGCTGGGATTGCGCTGCCGTTCGTGCGCGAAAAAATGAAAAGCGGCAAGAACACGCGCATCATTGCCGCCGAACCCACCGCCGCGCCTTCCTTGACCAAGGGGGTGTACACGTATGATTTTGGCGACACGGGACAAATCATTCCGCTCGTCAAAATGTACACGCTCGGCTCGTCGTTCATTCCCGCGCCGATACATGCGGGCGGCTTGCGCTATCACGGCATGGCGCCAATTGTGTGCAAATTGTACAATGAAGGTGTTATCGAAGCCGTCGCCGTTCCGCAGAACGCGGTCTTTGAATCCAACGTTTTGTTTGCGCGCACCGAAGGCATTCTCCCCGCGCCCGAACCGGGGCACGCGCTGCGCGTTGTGATTCAAGAAGCGATGAAAGCGAAAGAGGCGGGGGAAAAGAAAACGATTTTGTTCAATCTCTGCGGTCACGGGCATTTCGACCTCGCGGGCTATGACCAATACCTGCGCGGCGGATTGGAAGATTACGAATATCCGCAAGAAGAAGTGGACAAGGCAATCGCGCAATTGCCTCAGGTAGCAATGTAAAGTCCCTTACCCCCCAACCCCCTCTCCCTTTGAAAGAGGGGGTTGGGATGAGGGGTGACTCAGCCGCGTTTGAACCGCGCTGCGCGCGCCGTTTGACACTCCCTTTTCCGCGTGGTATTCTCGCGGCGTGACGGACATTCGCTATTTCATCGGCTTTAATCGCGTCAGCGGCATCGGTCCCGCGAAATTACAGCGGCTCTTGGATTTTTTCGGCGGTTTGGAAACCGCGTGGACGGCGGGCGCGTTCGAACTCGCGCAAGCGGGACTCGACAAACGCGCGATCGAAAATCTGCTCGTCGCGCGCAAAGAGTGGAATCTCGACGCGCTGACGGAGCAAGCGCGCAAGGCGTGCGACACGATATTGACGTGGGATGATGACGCGTATCCGCGCCGCCTCAAAGAAATTCCGCTGCCTCCACCCCTTTTATACATCAAAGGTTCACTCGCGCCCGAAGATGATTGGGCGCTCGCCGTCGTCGGCACGCGGCGCGCCAGTGCGTACGGCAAAGAAATCGCGCGCACGTTGTGTACAGAACTCGCGCAAAACAAAATGACGATTGTGAGCGGCTTGGCGCGCGGAATTGATGCCGCCGCGCATGTTGCCGCGCTGGACGCGCACGGACGCACGATTGCTGTATTGGGCAACGGCATTGACCAAATCTATCCGCCCGAACACGCGAAACTCGCGCGCCTGATTGCGGAACGCGGCGCGCTTATTAGTGATTATCCTGTCGGCATGAAACCGGACGCGACGAATTTTCCTGCGCGCAATCGCATTATCAGCGGTTTGTCGCTCGGCGTGCTGTTGGTCGAAGGCGACGAACAAAGCGGCGCAATGATTACGTGCGAATTTGCGTTGGAGCAAGACCGCGAAGTGTTTGCAGTGCCGGGCAATATCTTTCGCCGCGAGTCCAAGGGACCCAACAAGCTCATTCGCGAAAGCCGCGCCAAACTCGTCACGCGCGTCGAAGACATTCTCGAAGAATTGAATTTGACCATGATTGCGGAGAAGCAGCAAGCGCGCGCGATTGTGCCGTCGAACGAAACGGAAGCGGTTCTGATAAAATACCTTTCCGCCGACCCGGTACATGTGGACGAATTGCGCCAGCAATCGGGCTTGCCCATCGCGCAGGTCACATCCACGCTCGCGCTGATGGAACTCAAAGGCATGGTCACGCAAACGGGCGGCATGAATTATGTGCTTGCGCGCGAACAACAAGAGACGTATGCCTTGAAATAAGCATTCGGGGGTGTTCCGTTCTGCCCGTCCCATCAGCCCGGATGACGTATGCTGCCGGCAGCGGGTTGGCAGATTTGCATCTCGCGCAAGATTGTCTGCGCGCGCCGCATTGCGTTCTCAACAGGTTCGGATAATGCTTCGCTATAGCCAAAATTTTTGCCGGTGACCGAGAGGAGAAACGCTTCTGACGGATGCGCTTTGTACAGCAGTTGCGTGTACGCCAAAAGCGTTGGTGGAGAGAGATGATGCGTGAAACGCGGCGACAGACGTTGTGTCAACGCGTCGGGCGCGGGTTCGATTTTTTGAAATGCGATTTCGCCCGGCGTCTCGCCGATGGCTGCATCAATAAACACGACGCGCTGCGCGCGGCTTATCGGTTCCGCAAACTCGAGCGTGAGTTGATGCCCGGCAATGATTTCGATGTCCGCATGATCTTGAAACTCGTCTTGCAAACGCTGCGCGAGCGCGGGACCGAAACCGTCATCGCCGCGCAGCGAATTGCCGTAACCGATAATCAAAATGCGTGACATCCGACAGTCGAAACCTTCGAGGTCATTCGAGACCCCGAAGGGTTTTTTTCTACCCGCGAATTTTTTCGTCGAGCAATTCACCGTTTGCGTTGAGCAGCTGCACCTGCAGCGGCATCTGACCGACCGCGTGGGTTGAGCAGCTCAAGCATGGGTCGTATGCGCGAATCACCGCTTCCACGCGGTTGAGCGCGCCGTCGGTAAGATGTTCGCCGTGTACGAAATGCTGCGCCGTTTGCAAGACCCCTTGATTCATTGCCATGTTATTGTGCCCCGTGGCAATAATGAGGTTCGCCCACACAATCAAACCGTTGTCGTCAATCTTGTAATGATGGAGCAGCGTCCCGCGCGGCGCTTCCGAGATGCCAATCCCTTCATTGTTATTCGGCGCGGCATAGGCGCGCACGTGTTTGCTCAAAATTGTCGGTTCGGTCAAGAGCTGCTCCATACGTTCCAGCGCGTACAGGATTTCGATGAGCCGCGCATAATGATAATGGAACGAGCTCAATACGGGACCGCGCTGCAATTCGCGGAACTCTGCCCACTCCCGATTGGCGCGCATTGTGCGGCAAGTATCCACAATGTTCAACCGCGCCAACGGACCGACGCGATAGATACCTTGCGGATACCCGAGGGGTTTGTAATACGCTGATTTGAGGTAACTGTACGGCCCAACCGCTTCGCCGATGAATTGTGCGTAATCTTTGGCTTCGATTTTGTCTGCGACGATTTTGCCGCTCGCGTCCATGACGCGCAGTGTGCCGTCATAAAACGTCAGGTTGTCTTCCGCGCCGACCAGCCCGAGAAACAGCGACGGGAAATTCGCGAACGAACGAATTTCTTCGCGATAATTTTCCACCAGCGGTTTGAACCAGCGTAAGGTGTGTTCGGCGATTGCAAGCGCCTCGGGAATTTGTTTCAGGATTTGATCGCGTTTGGGAACGTCGAGCGGTGCGTTCACGCCGCCCGGGACAACCCAGCCGGGGTGAATGCGGCGACCGCCGAGCAGCTCAATCGTTTGCTGACCGAATTGGCGGAGGCGAATGCCGTCGCGCGCGAGGGCGGGATTTTCTTGAAACATGCCGACAATGTTGCGTTTTGACGGGTCGGCGTCCATGCCCAAAAGCAAATCGGGCGCGGACAGGTAAAAGAAACTCAACGCGTGGGACTGTACCATCTGCGCGAGATTCATGATGCGGCGCAGTTTGCCCGCCGCGTCGGGAATGCGCACTGCCATTAATGCGTCGCACGCTTTCGCGGAAGCCATCAAGTGGCTCACGGGGCAAATGCCACAAATGCGCGCCATGAGCGAAGGCATTTCATGAAACGGACGTCCTTCCACAAGTTTCTCGAAACCGCGGAACTGTGTCACATGAAAATGTGCATCCACCACTTGGCCGCGTTCGTCCAATTGAATGGTGATTTTGGAATGTCCCTCGATGCGCGTCACGGGATCAATCGTAATTGTTCTACCCATACTCATGCTCCAAATCTCGATTTACCCGTCATGTCGGGAATTCGGCCTGCCAACAATTCGGTTACGACATACACGATGGTGGATGCCGCGGGCGGGCAGCCCGGCACGAAGACATCTACCTTGACCACTTCGTGGACGGGGCGCACGCGTTTCAACAGCGGCGGAATGACCTGCTTTGGAATTTGCGGATGCAGCGTCACATTTTCGACGTACGCCCGTTCCAAGGTTGCTTTGGCGCCCAAGGGATTGCGCATGGACGGAACATTCGCCGTCACCGCGCAATCGCCGAGCGAAACCAAAATTTTGGTGCGTGCGCGAATGTGTTGAATTTTTTCAAAATCTTCGAGACTGCTCACCGCGCCTTCGACCAACGTCACATCCACGTTGTCGGGAAATTCTTTGTGATCTACCAACGGGCTGTACACAATGTCCGCTTGCGCGACCAGGTCCAACAATTTTTCGTCCATGTCGAGAAACGACATGTGACAACCCGAACAGCCGTCAAGCCACACCGTTGCGATGCGCGCTTTTTGTGTTTCACCGCTCATTTCGATTCCTCCTCGCGCATCATCGTCAGATACGGCAAAAAACCGCGCTGTTTTGCCATTTCGGAGACCGATTTGCCTTTTTGGAACAATGCGCCGGTCGGGCAAACGTTCACGCACTTGCCGCAGCTGGTGCAGCTTTCTGATTCGCCCCAAGGTTGATTGAAATCGCTAATGACGCGGCTGTTGATGCCGCTCGCTTTAACATCCCACGTATGTGCGCCTTCAATTTCGGCGCAGACCCGGACGCAGCGCGTGCAAAGAATACAGCGATTCTGGTCAAGCCCGAACCGATCATGCGACGCGTCCACGGGAACGTTCGGATACAGGTACGGAAAATGTACGTGTTCGACGCCGAGTTTGCGCGCGAGGTATTGCAAATCGCAGTTTCCGTTTGTCACGCATACGGAACAAATGTGATTGCGTTCCGCAAACAACAACTCGATAATGCTCTTGCGATATTTGTCGAGACGTTCAGAACGCGTGAAGACTTCCATGCCTTCGCGGACGCGCGTCGTGCACGCGGGCTGTAATTTTGCGACACCTTTGATTTCGATGAGACACAAACGACAGGCGCCCACATCGCTCAAGCCCTCAAGATGGCACAGCGTCGGAATCCAAATATTATTTTCGACGGCAACGTCGAGAATGGTCTGGTCCGAATGCGCGCTGATTTCCCGACTGTCCATCAGCATGACGGTAACTTGCTGCGGGGACTTCATGCGTACACCTCCGCTTCTTGATGCATTTCGCAAACCCCGGCGGGACAGCGCTTGTCTTGAATGTGCGCGAGATATTCCTCGCGGAAATAGCGCAGTGTGCTGAGCACGGGATTTGGCGCCGACTGTCCGAGACCGCACAAACTCGTGTTGCGCACGAGGTCGCATAATTCTTCAAGCAGCGCAAGGTCATCCATCGTCGCACGCCCTTCGGAAATTTTTGTCAACAAGCCATGCATTTGCGTCGTGCCGACGCGACACGGAATGCATTTCCCGCACGATTCGCTCATGCAGAAATCCATAAAGTAGCGCGCGACATCCACCATGCACGCCGTTTCGTCCATCACAATCATGCCACCCGAACCCATAATAGAACCGAGTTGATTCAGCGTCTCGTAATCTACCGGCAGGTCGAGATATTGTTCGGGGATGCAGCCGCCGGATGGACCGCCCGTTTGCACGGCTTTGAATTTTTTGCCGTTTGGAATGCCGCCGCCAATTTCAAAAATCATTTCGCGCAGTGTGATACCCATCGGTACTTCGACGAGTCCCGTATTGTTCACCGCGCCCGCGAGCGCAAAGACTTTGGTGCCCTTGCTTTTTTCTGTGCCGATTTTGGCAAACCATTCACTGCCGCGCCGCAGAATCGTCGGCACGCTGGCGAATGTCTCCACATTATTGATTAACGTGGGCATGCCCCATAAACCGTACTCGGCAGGATATGGCGGGCGCAAACGCGGCAAACCGCGCCCCCCTTCAATGGACGCAATCAGCGCGGTTTCTTCGCCGCACACGAACGCGCCTGCGCCGATGCGCAAGTCAATGTGAAAATTGAACTGACTGCCAAAAATTTGGATGCCCAACGCGCCTGCGCGTTCCGCCTGACGAATCGCGGTTTTTAGGCGTTTGATCGCAAGCGGATATTCTGCGCGCACGTAAATGTAACCTTGTTTGGCGCCGACCGCATAGCCCGCAATCGCCATGCCTTCCAATACGCGATGCGGATCACTCTCCAACACACTGCGATCCATGAACGCGCCGGGGTCGCCCTCATCTGCATTGCAAATCACATATTTTGTTTCGCCGTGCGCTTTAACGACGGTACTCCATTTCAAGCCCGTCGAGAAACCCGCGCCGCCGCGCCCGCGCAAACCGCTTTTCACGATTTGCTCAATGACCTGCGACGGCGACATTTCGTTCAACACATCCGCAAGCGCGCTGTACCCCGCGAACGCGATATAATCTTCAATGCGCTCGGGGTCAATGTGCCCGCAGTTCTCGAGCGCAATCTTGGTCTGCCGCTCAAAGAACGGCTGTGCCGGCGCAAGCGCCAAACGCTTGACCGGTTCGCCATCCAATGCCTTGACAATTTCGGGGACATCGGCAGGCGTGACATTTTCATACATCACATTTTCGCCCTCGAATGCGACGAGGGGGCCCGCTTTGCACAGCCCCAAGCAGCCGACGCCCTTGATCGCGCATTCGTTTTCTAAACCCTGACTGCGAATTTCGCTGTTGAGCGCGGTCAAGACATTATCCGATTGCGATGAGAGGCAGCCCGCGGCGACGCAAACGTGAATGCGATGTCTGACGCGCTCTGCGGCTTCCTGCTCTTTGGCTGCAATCACATCCAATTCTTCGCGCGTCATTTTTCCAACTCCTTCAATCGTTCCGCCATTGCAAGCGAAGTCATCTTGCCCGCGACCTGTCCGTCAAACACGGCGGCAGGCGCAAGCCCGCACGAGCCGAGACAGCGCGCGGTCAAAACGGAAATTTGTCCGTCCGCGGTGGTCTCGCCTTGCTTGATCCCCAACTCGTCTTGAATGGTTTTCAACAACATCGGCGCGCCCTTGATGTAACACGCCGTGCCCGTGCAAACCACACAGGTATGCGCGCCGGGAGGGCGCAGGGTAAAGAAATGATAAAACGTCGCGACCCCGTACACTTTGCTGGGCGGCACGCGCAGTGAGGTAGAAACGTAACGCAGCGCACCTTCGTCCAGGTAGCCGAATGCTTCTTGAACGGTGTGTAGTGTCTCGATGAGCGAATTGGGCGCGTGCCCGTGGCGCCGCATGGTCGCGTCCACCAATCTCCAACGTTTGTCATCGGTTGGCGGCGCAGTTTTCTTGGGAAACGTCAACATGCCATGTTCCTCCGGTCATGTGCAAGCTGAAAAAAAAACCAATCGGGAAGCGTGTGCCCCGGTGGTATGGATTGGCGTGCAGTCGAATTTTCATCTCGACCAATGACTCGTTAAAACTTAAAGAAACAAACTACAATTCTATCTATTGTGCATTTTGGAACAATCAAGTCGGGAATGCGTCCAATTTGCCTCCAAATTAGGTCAATGCGCCGCGCACATTGGTTTTGACTGTCCCGCGCAATCAATGACACGTTACACTTGGAAAATGCACCTCTACACGGTAAAGTAAGGAGATGCACGAACTGTCCATCACGCAAGGCATTCTAAGAATCGCGCTGGAGGCGTCGGAACGCAGCGGCGCGCGCCCAATCCGTTCCGTCCAACTGGTCATTGGCGAATTATCGTCCATCGTGGACGATTCCGTGCAATTTTATTTTTCGCAAATCAGTCGCGGCACGCTCGCCGAAAAAGCCGTATTGCAATTCCGCCGCGTGCCGGCGAATGTGCTTTGCTTGGAGTGTGGGCATACGTTGGTATCCTGTGCGCCTCTTCCTTCCGAATGTCCGCGCTGCGGCAGTATCAAGTTGCGCGCGGACGGCAGTCGTGATTTCTATATCGAGAGCATTGAGGTCGAAGATGAAGCTGTCGGTCGTTGAAAACATCTTGAGTGAAAATGACAAAGTCGCGCAAGAAAATCGCGTGACGTTTGACGACGAGAGAATTTTTGTGATCAATGTCATGGCATCACCGGGCGCGGGTAAAACGAGCGTCATTTTGCAAACAACCGAACGTTTGCCGCAAAACCTTCGCCCCGGCGTCATTGAAGGCGACCTTGCCTCGCGCATTGACGCGGACAAAATCGCCGCGCGCGGCATCCCTGTCGTCCAAATCAATACCGGCAGTGGCTGCCATCTCGACGCGCCCATGGTTCGCGCGGGCATGGCGAATTTGCCTTTGCCCGAGCTGGATATATTGTTTATCGAAAATGTCGGCAACCTCGTTTGTCCTGCCGCATTTGCATTGGGCGCAAATCTCGCGCTGGTAGTCGCCAGCGTTCCCGAAGGTCACGACAAGCCGTACAAGTATCCGGGCATGTTTGCCGCCGCCGATGTCGTCCTGCTCAACAAATTCGATTTGCTGCACGTATTTGATTTCGATGTCGAATTTTTCAAACGGGGCTTGGAAATGGTGAATCCGAACGCGCCGCTTTTTTTGGTATCTTGCAAAACAGGCGCGGGCATGGAGGAATGGCTCGCGTGGCTCATGGAGCAACAAAGCGCGTTTGCGCGTCCGATGTAAAGAATATGCGCCGTCAACTGCATGTCACCGGCGTTGTACAAGGCGTCGGGTTTCGTCCCTTTGTTTACCAACTCGCTGCCAAGTATCAACTGCGCGGGTGGGTGGCCAATACCTCCGCGGGCGTTGCCATCGAACTCGAAGGCGACTCACACGCGCTCGACGCGTTTGCCGCGGCGTTGGTTCAAGAGCAACCGCCGCTCGCGCGCATTGATTCCATCGAAACCAAAATTCTTGCGGGCAACGGCGACTCGCCCTATCCGACGTTTGAAATTCGCGCGAGTGCGGCGCAGGACGGCGCGTTTCAACCGATTGCGCCCGACATGTGCATTTGCGACGACTGTTTGCGCGAATTGTTCGACCCGCGCAACCGGCGGTATCTCTATCCGTTCATCAACTGCACCAACTGTGGACCGCGTTTCACCATTATTCGAGACATGCCCTACGACCGCCCGAATACGACAATGCGCGCGTTCGAGCTGTGCAGTGATTGCGCGCGAGAATATCATGATCCGGCGGACCGCCGTTTTCACGCGCAGCCGGTCGCGTGCCCAAAATGCGGTCCGA
>CAZXYP010000026.1:0-3629 GCA_964644955.1 uncultured Anaerolineales bacterium
AAAAAGGGGAAACGAGGGAATTGAGGGAAATCAAGGGATTGGCTTGGCGCGGTGAGGATGGCGGAGTTGAGCGGTCAATGAAACGCGAGTTCATCCGCGACCTTGACCGCTTGCCGTTTCCCGCGTGGGATTTGGTGGACATTGCGCGTTATCAAAAAATTTGGCGCGAACGACACGGCTATTATTCCATGAACATGGTCACGACGCGCGGCTGTCCGTATTCGTGCAATTGGTGCGCGAAACCGATTTATGGACAGCGTTACAATGTGCGTTCGGCGGAAAACGTCGCGCAAGAATTAAAATGGCTGCGCGAACATTATCAACCTGACCACATTTGGTTCGCCGACGATATTTTGGGACTCAAGCCGGGCTGGCTCGAACGCTTTGCCGATTTGGTGACAGAAATGAATTGCGCGACGCCGTTCAAATGTTTATTGCGCGCGGACTTGGTGAATGAAAATGTAGCGGCGGCATTGAAACGCGCCAAGTGTCACACGGTTTGGATGGGCGCGGAAAGCGGCTCGCAAAAAATTCTCGACGCGATGGACAAAGGCACAACGGTTGAACAAATTTACACCGCGCGCAAATTGCTCGGCGCACAAGGCATCCGCGTCGGCTATTTCATCCAATACGGTTATCGCGGCGAAACGCGCGCTGACATTGAACTCACGTTAAAAATGATTCGCGAAACGATTCCCGATGAAATCGGCATTTCGGTTTCGTACCCATTGCCCGGCACGAAATTTTACGAAACGGTAAAAATGGAACTCGGCGCAAAACAAAATTGGACCGACAGTGACGATTTGGCAATGCTGTATCACGGCACGTATTCGACCGACTATTACCGCATTCTCTATCGCGTCACGCATCACGAATTGCGCCGTCTGCACGCGGAACAAAAATTGAAACGCGCGCTGCAGCAGCCGCAAACGATTCGCGCGGACACGGTGCGCGCATTGGGCGCGATTCCACTGCAAACAATGCGCTTGACGCGAGCGCAGCGCGAATTGAATACGCGTGAACAACAAGAAATCGCTATACCCCGATGAACACCACCCAAGCCATCACCCTCGGCGCAGAAATCGCCGCGCACATTGCGAATGGTGACACACAACACGCGTTTGAAAAACTCGCGCCAACACTCGCCGCCAAAACGCTATTCGCCATGCTCGACCGCATCGGCGCGCAAATTGGCGCGGGCGAATTGGAAAACACAAACGCGTTTTTGGATGAGTTGGTTGACGAGATTGGAGATTCGAGACTGGAGATTTGATTCAAATCGTTGGGCGCGGCGCAGCGTCGGTGTGGGAATACACGTTTGGGGAAACGTTCGCGCGGAGATGAGAAATATATCCCGCAAGCGCATGGCTTGTTGGAATTTCTCGCGCCGTTGTTTTGTGAACGCGACATGGATGCGGTCAAAGGCATCGGCTGGGCGTTGAAAACGTTGGGAAAATTTTATCCGCAACTGACGACGGATTGGTTGTGTGAAACGGTCGCACGCGAAACGAATTATCGCGCATTGATGCTGACCAAAGCGACGACGTATTTGAATGCGATGCAGCGCGCGCAAATTTCCAAGACCCGAAGGGTTTCCACCGCGCGCACACAATCACAAACACGTTCGCGCAAAAACCCTTCGGGTCTCCGCCAATGAACCTTGAATATCACGAGTACCGCGCGAAAAAAATCGTCAACACGTCCAAGCATGTGGACGCGTGGTTTTGGAACAAGTACAGCGCGCATCCCTATATCGGCTGCCGCAGCGGCTGTGCGTTTTGCTATTTGCGCGGTGAGCGGTATTTGGGCAAGCGTGACCCGGAAAAATTCGACAGGTTCATTCAAGTCAAAACCAACGCGGTCGAGCTGTTGCGGAACGAATTGGCGCGTTTGCAGCCCGATGTCATCAACGCGGGCGATTGGCAGCAGCCCGCCGAGCAAACATATCGGCTCTCTCGCGTGATGCTGGAGGTTGTGCATGAATTTCAATTTCCGCTTTTGGTGATTGAACGTTCGCCGTTTCTCTTGCGCGATTTGGATTTGCTCGACGCCATCAACCGGCAAACATGGGTCGGGGTGTTTTTGAGTTTCAGCAATGTGGACGAAACCCTCAAACGCTTCTTTGAGCCGCACAGTCCGAGCATCAAACGTCGTTTGCAAATGATGGCGCAGTTGGCAGAAAAAAATATCCGCGTCGGCGCGTCGCTCATGCCGATTCTGCCCATCGTCGGCGATACTGATTTGCACATTGAGGAAACCATTCGCGCGGTCAAGGACCACGGCGGCACGTTTGTCGTCGGCGGCAGTTTGACGCTCGACGGCGTGCAGGCACAGCACACACTCGCCGCGTATAAAGAATATGATGCCGCAGCTGCGCCGCGTTTGCGCGAGTTGTACGGCTGGCACACGCACAGCATTCCGACATACGGACCGCCCGGCGCATATGCTCAGCGCATCGCATTACGCGTGCGCGAATTGTGTGTCAAACACGGCATCGCCGACCGCATGCCGCGCTATTGCGGCACGGGGACATTGGCAAGCAACAAGCGCATCGCGGAATTATTACATTTGAAAGTGTACGAATTGGAACTCGCCCGCGCGCCTGTGCCGCGCTTGTGGACATATCGTAAAGCGGCGTGGCAAGTGGATGAATTGAGGGAAAGCGTCGCCGACATTTTTGCAGCACATGGCGAAGCGGGATTGCGCGCGCTGCCGGCTATTGGCGACAGCATTGCGCGCGAAATCGCGCAGTGGCTGCTTACCGAAACATCGGTTCCGACAACGCCCTAAAACACGCATGGATATTCTCTTAACGCACGGCTATTTTATCGCCGAAGACGAACACGAAAAGCGGATTATGAAACCGTATCCGCCGCTCGGCATTCTCGCGCTGTCGGCGTATTTGAAAACGCGCGGCTATGATGTGTCCGTGTACGACACGACGTTTTCGTCGCAAGAAAAATTTTTCGCGTATCTGAATCAAGCGCGCCCGCGCATCGTCGGCATTTATACCAACATGATGACCAAGTTCAATGTGTTGGAAATGCTGCGCGCGTGCAAACAAATCGGCGCGCATGTCATTCTCGGCGGACCCGAACCGCCGTATTACGCGCGCGAATATCTCGAACACGGCGCGGATGTGATTGTCGTTGGCGAAGGCGAATTGACGCTCGAGGAATTGATTCCCGCGTTGACAAAACACGGCGCGCACAATTTGCAGCACATCGCGGGGATTCACTATCGCGATGAGAATGGCATGAACGTCCAAACAATGCCGCGTCCGTACATCAAAGATTTGGACACACTGCCCTATCCTGACCGCGCGGCGATAGAGGCGCAAAAGTATGTGGACACGTGGCGCGCGCATCACGGGCGCGGTTCCCTCTCGCTGATTTCCGTGCGCGGCTGTCCGTTTCACTGCACATGGTGTTCCCATTCCGTGTATGGCGAAACATATCGCCGCCGTTCGCCGGAACTTTTTGCGAATGAGACACAGCAAATTATCGAAACGTACAAGCCCGACCAATTGTGGTACGCCGATGATGTATTCACGATTCATCACGGTTGGTTGTTCAAATACGCGGCGGAATTGAAAACGCGCGGCATCAAAATTCCGTTCGAGTGCATCT
>CAZXYP010000026.1:3639-21886 GCA_964644955.1 uncultured Anaerolineales bacterium
AACGAGCAAGTGTTTGATACGCTAAAGGAAATGGGCTGTTACCGTATGTGGATTGGCAGTGAATCGGGTTCGCAAAAAATTTTGGACGCGATGCGCCGCGAGGTAAATGTCGAACGCGTGCAGTGGGCGACGCGCGAATTGCAGAAACGCGGAATCGAAGTGGGCATGTTTATCATGCTCGGTTTTGAGGGCGAGGATGACAACGATTTGCGCGCGACGGCGGAACATTTGAAAAATTCCAATCCCGATATTTTTCTCACCACCGTCGCCTATCCCATCAAAGGCACGGGCTATTACAAAGCAGTGGAGGAAAAAATTATCGCGCGCGCGGATTGGGCACAGCGCACCGATCGCGACCTCACCGTTGCGGGACGCCATTCTAAAAAATATTATTCGTTCGCGCAGCAGTGGTTGTGGGGCGAATTTATTTTCAACAAGCAGCGGCGCCGCGGCGTCAGAAATCAGCCGCTGCGTCTCGCCAAAGCGGCGGCGAATATCGGCATCGGCAAATTGGGAATGAGAATGACGGCAAACCAGGTGGAACAGTAATGCAAACTGTTTCTGCGGATACGACCAAAGCATTCGACGCGCACGCGCAGCATTACGACGCGATTGTTGAACCCAACGCGTTATTGCAAAACATGCGCACCGCGTTATGGAATGAGGTCACGCGCCGGGTTGCGCCGCCCGCGCGTGTACTCGATGTCGGCTGCGGCACGGGAATTGACGCGCAGTATTTCGCGCAGCGCGGCTATCACGTCACCGCGATTGACGCGTCGCGCGAAATGGTGAATCAAACGCGTCAACGCCTCGCGCGCGAAAATCTAAATGTGCGCGTTGAAAATCTCGGAGCCGAGGAATTGGAAAAATTGGGCGACGAAAAACTTGATGCGATCTATTCGGATTTGGGTCCGCTGAATTGTGCGGCCGATTTGGAAAATGTTTCCAAACAATGCGCCGCACATTTGAAACCGCGCGGCTATTTGATTGTTTCGGTCATGGCGCGCACCTGTCCCATCGAAATTTTGTATTTCACCTTGCGCGGCGATTTCAAACAGGCGACGCGCCGATTCCCACGCGAAATGATTCCCGTGAATTTGGAAAACGGAATTGTGTGGACGCGCTATTACGACCCACGCGAATTTTTCAAATTTTTCAAAAATGATTTTCAACTCGTCACGTATCGCGCACTGAATGTATTTCTGCCGCCGCCGTATCTGATTCGGTGGTATCAACGCGCAGGCGTACTCGCCAAACCGCTCGCGCGGCTCGATGCGCGTGTTTCAGAATTGCCCTTTTTCGGCAACATGGGCGACCATTTTTTGATGACGATACAGAAACGCTAATGCTTGCTCCAACTCAACTCGCCTCCCATTTGGCGGTCAAGTACAACGAACTCACCAACCAAACGCTTGCGCTGCCGATTCTGATTTTTTATCCGACGGCGCGCTGCAATTCGCGTTGTATTTCGTGCGATTGGTGGCAGAGTGACGGCGCGGATGATTTGTCGTTTGAGGAAATTCGCGCGCTTGTAAAACAACTGCCAGAATTCGGCGTGCGAATGGTCGTGTTTTCGGGCGGCGAACCGTTGCTGCGGCGCGATGTGTACGAAATCGCCGATTTGTTTCGCGCGCAAAACATCAAGTTGTATTTGCTCACGGCGGGATTATTTCTCGAACGCGATGCGGAAAAGATTGCTCAACGCTTTGACCAAGTGACAATTTCGCTCGATGGACACACGAACGCGTTGTATCAAAAAATTCGCGGGGTGGACGCGTTGGCGCTCGTCGAACGCGGCGTGAAAAAATTGCAAGATACAGCGTCACACATTCCCATTCGCGCGCGCAGCACATTGCATCGTCACAATTTCCGCGAACTGCCGCAGTTGATTGATAAAGCGCGCGAAATGAATTTGAAGCAAATTTCGTTCTTGTCCGCCGACGTGACGAGTGAAGCATTTGGACGCATACGCGGCGAATCTTCCACACATGGCTTGTTACTCAACGAAAACGAAATCGAGGAATTTACCGAAATCATTGAACAAACCATCATCTCACACGGGCGCGATTTTGACAGTCATTTCGTCGCCGAATCGCCCGACAAATTGCGCCGCCTGCCGCGTTATTACGCCGCGCAATTGGGACGGGGGGAATTTCCACCGATTGCGTGCAACGCGCCGTGGGTCAGTGCGGTGATTGAAGCAGATGGGAACGTGCGCCCGTGTTATTTTCACAATGCCGTTGGCAATGTGCGCGCGAAACATTTGCGCGAACTTTTGAAACATGAAATGAACGCGTTTCGCGCGCAGTTGAATGTGAATGAAAATGCGACGTGTAAAAAATGTGTGTGTACGTTAAAAGTGGGAATGAGAACCAAGCTGTGGTGAGATGAATTTGTAGTAACGATTTCAATCGTTACGCGTGCGGACAGGCAAGACGGACGAATAGAAATCGTCCCTACGCCATTCACGCCAACCCGTAGTAACGATTTCAATCGTTCCACCGACGCATAGAATTCGTCGCGACGCCAAAAACGCGTATGTATCAATATCGCCAAATGACGCCTGAAGAGCGCGCCGCCGTCGTTCAACAACGTCGCGAACGTGGCTATCCCTTACATGCGCCGCCGCACCCATTTCGCCATGCAGGCAACTACTTTATCACCGCTGTGAACTTTGAACACAAACCCATCATGGAAAATCCCGTGCGCCGAACTGAAATCGAAACCCGCCTGCTTGACGAACTACGAAATTTCGATGTGGATGTAAATGCGTGGGTCATCTTGCCGAATCATTATCACATGCTCGTCAGCGTTCCGCATCTTGATTTCTTATCCGCAGGATTGAAACAAATTCACGGCACAATCGCGCGCGAATGGAATCTGCAAGATGGCTTGACGCACCGACGACGCGTCTGGTACAAATTTCGTGACCGCTTGATTCGCGATGAGCCGCACTATTATTGCGCGTTGAACTATATTCACATGAATCCCGTCAAGCACGGATACGTTCAAGACCCGTACCAATGGGTCTGGTCAAGTTTGGAAAATCATCGTGACTCTTTCGGGCGCGATTGGCTGAACGAAAAATGGAAAGCGCATCCGCCCGGCGATTTTGGCAAGGGGTGGGATGATTAATAGTAGTAACGATTTCAATCGTTCTGCGCGCGATGATGAGCGACGGACGATTGAAATCGTCACTACAATATTTGGACATGACTCCAAAAATTATTCTCTATCATCCAAAATCCAATCCCGGCGGCAAGGCGATTTTGCCCATGCCGCTGCTCGCCGTCGGTTCGATGTTGGAAAACGAATTTGAATATACGATTGTGGATTCCAATCTGTTGGGCGATGCGGTGCCTGTCATGGAAACTTTGATTCGTGACAAAGGATATAACATCGTCGCGACAACGGTGATGCCCGGGCCGCAACTTGTCGAGGCAACGAACGATACGCGCGAATTGAAAAAACGCGCGCCGCAGGTCGAGATGGTGTGGGGCGGCTATTTTCCCACACAGCACAGCGATACCGTATTGGGCGCGGACTATGTGGATTACACCGTTCACACGCAAGGCGAAATTACGTTTTTGGAATTGATGCGAACACTGCGCGACGGCGGCGATTTGAGTGGGGTTAAAGGAATTTCGTACAAAGAAAATTCAAGCATCAAACACAACGCGCCGCGCGAATTGACTTCGCCCGACAAATTGCCCGACTGGCCCTATTACAAACTCGACATGCCCAAATACCTCAATCGCAATTACATGGGCACGCGCGTGCTCGAACATCATTCGAGTTGGGGCTGTCCGTTCGCGTGCAATTTTTGCGCGGTGGTGAGCATGTCGAATCGGCGCTGGCTGCCGCAATCCGCCGCGCGTTTGGAAAAAACATTTCGGCATTTGCGCGACGAGTACGGCGCGGACGCGGTAAATTTTCACGACATGGATTTTTTTGTGAGCGAAGCGCGCACGAATGAATTTTCCGAACGCATCAAAAATTTGGGAATGCATTGGTGGGGCTTGGGACGCATTGATACACTGCTCGCGTACAAAGACGAGACGTGGAACAAGATGAAGGCGAGCGGTTTGAAAATGGTTTTTAGTGGCGCCGAGAGTGGTTCGGATGAAATTTTGCTGCGGATGAACAAAGGCGGCAAAGCGAGCGTTCACGCGACACTCGAATACGTGAAACGCGCGAAATCATTCGGCATCGTTCCCGAGCTTTCGTTTGTGATGGGCAATCCGCCCGACCCGATGGGCGATATTCGCGTCACAATGGAATTTATTCGTGAGGTAAAACGTTTGAATCCCGCAACGGAAATTATTTTGTACATTTACACGCCCGTCCCTCTCGACGGCAATCTATACAACACCGCGCGCGAGTACGGTTTCAAATTTCCCGAAACACTCGAAGAATGGACGACGGGGCATTGGAAAGAATTTTCGCTGCGCCGAACCCCCGGCGTTCCGTGGTTGGATCAAAAGGCACTGAAACTCGTCCGCGATTTTGAAGCGGTCGTCAACGCGTATTACCCAACCGTCACCGACATCAAGTTGAACGGCTTGCGCCGCCAATTTTCGCGCGCGCTCGCGTCGTGGCGTTACTATTTTGAATTTTACACCGCGCCGATTGAACTGAAGGCGTGGCAAAAATTGGTGCACTATCAAAGACCCGAAACCACGGGATTTTAAGAATAGGGACTGGAGACTGGAGATTCAAGATTCAGTCTCCAGTCTCCAGTCTCCGGTCATGTTTTCTCGCGTCCGCCAAATTTTTTCTCCCCGCGTCCCCGAACTTGCGCCGCGCGAAGCATACCGCCTGTGGGCAGAAAATTATCCGCCCTACGCGCATAACCTCCTCATGGAGGTGGAAGAACGCGCCGTTCGCGATGTGCTGCCCCCGGTGCGCGCAAAACGCGTGTTGGATTTGGCGTGCGGGACCGGGCGTTACGCAGACCTCTTGCACGAACGCGGCGCACACGTGACCGCGTTCGATTTTTCATACGAGATGTTGACGCGCAGTAAACCCAAATATGCGCGTGCCCTTGCCGACATGTGCGCGCTGCCACTGTGCACAGATTCCATTGATGTAATCGTGTGCGGATTAGCGGTGGGACACTTGGAAGATCTAGAACCCGCGCTGCGCGAAATGGAGCGCGTCCTCGCACCACAAGGCACGCTCATCTATTCCGATTTTCACGCGGCGACGCGTTCATGGCAGCGCACGTTTTCCGCCGGGCAACAAACCTACGCCGTCAAACACGTCGCGCGCACCGCACAGGAACACCGCGCCGCTCTCGCACGGGCAGGATTCTTGGTCGAGACTTTAAGCGAAGTTCAAATCACACCTGATTTAGCGCGCGTGGATGCGCGCGCCGAACATTTTCGCGCGCGTTGGGGTGATACCCCTGTCGCGCTCGTCGTGCGCGCAGAAAAAACTTGCGCGCCCGGCAGCTTCATTTCTGAATCGTGAATTGGTCCCCCAAGTCCCCTGCCCTTTATTTTGAAAACGCGCGCCTCGTCGAAGGCAACTTGGGCGAAACACGCGGCACCTTAAGAATTGCACGCGGTCAAATTGTCGGCATCAATGTCCCCGCGCAGCGCGGCGATATCCGATTTGAGTTGGATGGCGCATTCGTACTGCCCGGGCTGCTAAACGCGCACGACCATTTGGAATTGAACAATTTTCCGCGCTGGAAGAATCGGGATTCGTATGCAAATGCGCGCGAATGGGCAATGGAGGCGAATGCGCGCCTCAACAGCGACATTGAACTTGTGCGCGCGCGGAACGTACCGCTTGCCGACCGCTTGTTCATCGGCGGCTTGAAAAATTTATTGTCTGGCGCGACGACGGTCGCTCACCACAACCCCTACCATGCGCCTCTGCGGAAAAATTTTCCTGTGCGTGTGGTCAAGCGATACGGCTGGTCACATTCGTTGTATCTCTCTCCCGATTTTGCAAACGCGTATCAGCGGACGCCGCGCGCCGTGCCGTACATGATTCATCTGGCAGAAGGGACGGATGGAGCCGCACAAGGTGAGTTCGAACAAATTGAAAAGGCGGGCGCGCTTCATGACAATACAATTTTCATTCATGGTGTCGGTTTGACACAAGCACAACGCATGCGCGCGATTGTACAACACACCGCGTTGGTGTGGTGTCCGAGCAGCAATTTTTTTCTGCTGAATGAAACCGCGCGCGTGCGCGAATTTTCCGACGCGCATTTGTTAGCCATCGGCAGCGATTCCCGTTTGACGGGTGAACGCGATTTGTTGGACGAATTGCGCGCGGCGCGTGAAACGAATCAAATCTCTGCGGACGCGTTATTGCGCGCAGTTACAAGCGATGCCGCGAAAATTTTGCGCGTGCGGGATGTAGGAAAAATTGAGCGCGGGATGCGCGCGGATTTGATCATTTTGCCAAAGGGGGTCCGCTCCACCGCCGATGCGTTGGGAAAAATTTCACGCGCCGATTTGCGCGCTGTGGTTTTGAATGGAGCGCTGCAATTCGCGGATGCAGATTTCGCGGTCCTTATGAAAAATGCTGAACGTGTGCGTTTGGACGGACGCGAGAAAATTGTGACGCGCGCGTTGGCGCGGCGTTACGCGCGCAACTCGATTCGTGAAGCGGGTTTGGAAATGGAGGGAGCTGCATCCGCAGCGGAAACAATTTAGGATGTCATTGAATACTATCCGGCAACTCCCCGCGTACCGTCCGATAATCATTCTGTTGTTGTTACTGGGATCTGTTATTTTTTTCTTCGGGGCGGTGCTGCCGGTCGCGCGCGGGCTTTCTTTTGGTTTTCCCGGCTACTATGCTCCTGCGCGTTTGATTGTTGAAGGAAGGTGGAGTACCCAAATTTATGATGACTCGTGGTACAGCGCGCAGGTGCTTGCCATGACAGACGGGCGCATCAGTGAAAAATTCTCGCCGCATCCACCCAGCACCGCGCTGCTCGCGCTGCCATTGGCAGGGTTCGATTTGGTGACCGCGCGGAATCTTTGGTTGATATTGAACGCGGTCTGGCTCGGCGCAGGAGTCTTGTTTTTGAATTTCGCTTTGAAACGCGTCCCGGGAATTTCATTTGGCTGGGAAACTCTTGTCTTGGCGCTCTGGCTGACACCACTTGCAGAAAACTTTCGGCTTGGGCAGGCGTATGTACTGCTTTTTTTTCTGTTTGCTCTCGCGTATTGGGGTTTGGTACAAGAACGCATTTGGTTCGTCGGCGTCGGACTCGGAACGGCAGCGATTTTCAAGCTAAGCGGCGGACCCGTGTGGCTCGTCTTGGCAGCGCGCGGACAGTGGCGCGAACTCGCTGCGAGTGCGGCAGTCGGGTTCGGATTTTTTGTTTTGACCGGACTGGTGCTTGGATGGGAGACATGGTTCTATTTTTTTTCCATCCTGCCGCCCTACCTGAGTGGACCTCCGCAGGCAAGTCATTTGGCGTTTCAAACGACGCCGAGTTTTTCACAACACTTGTTTGTCGCGGACGCGCAATGGAATCCCATGCCACTCATTCATCAACCGCTGCTTGCGCCGCTGATGACATGGTTCGTTACGCTTGCCTCGCTCGGAGTGACGAGCTGGCAAAGTCGCCGCGCGCCCCTTGACCTCGCCTTCGCCGCAGCGATGGTTCTCGGCGTCGTCCTCTTTCCGATCGCGGAAGAGTATCATTACAGTTTGATGCTCCTGCCGCTTGCGATTGCCGGTGCGCGCCTCCTTCTTGGACCATTCAATGGGTCGAGTACAGTCCTCTATCTCGTTGCAGTGTTAATGCTTGCCCTCCCACTCCCATACAAATCCGAATCACTGAATCACGGATGGTATGCATTGTTAGCGTATCCGCGCTTGTATGGCGGATGGTTATTGTGGCTATGGCTCTTGAGACAGATGTGGTTGCAAAACGCGGCGGCGACCCGCACCGCTTTGCCGTCAAACGCAACACGATAAGTTTACTCGCAAGCAATTTCTCATCTGCCGCGTTCGGACTCGTCATTTCGATTGTGATCGCGCGCGGCTTGGGCGATGCTGCGCTCGGCGTGTATTCGTTGGCGTTGGCGTGGAGTCTGACCCTCGCGCAGGTTGCCGATTTGGGAATGAACACGCTGCTCACGCGCGACTTGGCGCGTGAACCGCACAACACGGCAATCTATTTGCTCGCGTCGTTGGTTGCGAAAACAATCATCGGCGCGATTCTCTCTATCGCATTGCTCCTTGCGGCATCTGTGCTCGCGCAAAGTGAAATTGCCGCGCACGCAATTCAACTTGGAGCGGGTTTGATTTTATTGAACGCGTGGTATTCGAGTTTCACCGCCGTGTTTCGCGCGTTCGGACGCATGAACGCAATTTTGATTTTGAACGTCAGCGGGTTGGCAATTCAATTTTTGGCAACGTGGATTTTGATTACGCGCGATTGGCACGTGGGCGCGGTGATTGTTTTGGCAGTTGTGATGCAAGGAGTTCAACTCGGCGGCGCGGGGTTGGTGTACATGCTTGGCAATTTCGCCAAGATAGACTCGAACAGTCCCCGCGTTGACCTTGCAATGATTACACGCATCACGCGTGCAGGGCTGCCGTTTGCCATTGCCGGAATTTTGGCAAGTGTGGAAATGCGCGCCAATGTTTTTTTATTGGGCGCACTTGAAGGCGAACGCGCAGTGGGCTGGTACTCGGCAGCCGCGCGTTTGACCGAAGGCGTTCGGCTTGTACCGAACGCGTTTTTCGGCGCAATGCTGCCTGCGCTGGCTGCGTTGTCGAGCGCGCAAGGACAACAATTGTTTCGGCGCGCGCAGTGGAGCTTGTTTGCGTTCGGGCTTGCCGCCGCGTTGGGATTCACCTTTGCCGCCGCGCCGCTCATCGAATTTCTGTACGGCGCGGCGTTCGCGCCCGCAGTTCCAACGCTCGTGCTTTTGGGTTGGAGCTTAATCCCGACCATGCTCATCGGAATTGTAACGCTTTGGCTCTATGCGCGGGGTGCTGAAGCAACCGTAAACGTTTTTTTATTGGGTGGGTTATTGCTTCAAGTTGCGGCAGCGCTCGTGTTGATTCCGATGTACAGCGCAACCGGCGCGGCATTTGCGAGTTTGCTGAGTGATGTAGTTTTATGGCTCGGCTTGTTATTGTTCGCCGCGCGCGTGCGCATACAAAGTAACACGCGCCCTCCGACTGAAATTTCACTGTGACGCGATGCTCAATGATGAAAAAACCTGTTAGCGCGCCGGCATGGATTTTTCGTGTTTTACTTTTACTTGTGCTTTTGTGTTATTGGGCGGTGTCTCTCCAAAACTTGACGGTGTTGCCCATAGTATATGAAGACGAACCATGGCAAGCAAGCGTCGGCGCGAAAATTGCCGCGCACGGCATCTTGGGCAGTGATTTGTTTGAAGGGTATCACGAAATGGAACGGCATTATTTTGGGTTCATGCCGCTGTTTCCGATTGCGCTCGCCGCATTGTTTCGCTTTGCGGACGCAGGGTTGCTGCAAGCGCGTTTTGTGACGGTGAGCGGCGGCTTGCTCGTGTTGGCGTTGACTTTTAATTTTGCGAAACGCTTGCGGTTGGATGCGCGCGTGGGTTTGTTGGCGACTGCGCTGCTGTTGGGCGTGCGCGTGTTTGCCGTCTCGCCGCTGCATCCGACCGGTATTTTGTTTTTGGACGCGGTGCGCGTGGCGCGGTACGATGTTCTCGTGCCGGTGTTGGGTCTCGCCGCGCTGCACGCGTATTTGTCCGCGCGGCGCACGCAACAATTATTTTGGTACGGCTTGGCAGGGTGCGCGTGCGCGTTGGCTGCATTGACGCATGTGTACGGCGCGTTTTTTTTGTTGTCTATTCTCGCGTTGATGAGTTGGGAAAAATTGTCGCGTCGCGCCGCCGCGATAGGCGCGACGCTGGGCGGATTTGTTTTGCCGTGTACCTTGTACGCGCTGTACGGATTCGCGCACTTGGACACGTGGCGCGCGCAAACGCGTTTGTATGCTGAACGATTCGATGTGTTGAACCCCGCGTGGTACGTGAATAATCTGCTGCGCGAACCGGCGCGCTATGCCATCGGTTTGAATGACGACAGCTGGTGGCTCCGCCCGGGCATGTGGCTCGTCGGCATCGGTTTCGGCGCAAGTTTTGTGTGGCTGGCAAGGCGCGCGCGGCGGGAAAACAATTTTGCCGCGCGCGTGTTGGTTGTCATTACGAGTATTTTTATCGGCGGTTACGCGTTGGTTCTGTACTCAAAATTCACGAATTATTTGTTTGCGGCGCTGCCGTTTGTTGCGCTTGCGTTGGCGTGGGGACTGTGGAATTTTTTTGGCGCGTGCGCGCGTTCCCGTCCGCGTTTCGCCAGAGTGAGCGCGTATCTGCTCGGGAGCGTACTCTTTGTCGAGAGTGTCTTGCAAGTGGCACAATTGCATCACACCGCGTTGAACACAACGCCTTACGCGACATTGATTGCGCAAGTGCAAGCATTCATTCCGCGCGGAGCGCGCGTCATTGGAATGCATCATTACGGTTTTGGATGGGAGGGCTATGCGTATCGTTCGCTCGCCGTGCCATTGTTGTTGGTAAATCCGGAATTGGAAACGCCGCCCATTGCGTTGACAGACGCGTTGGATGCGCAGCGCCCTGCGTTTCTTTTGATAGATGCGCGAATGCGCGCCTATCTGGAGAATGATTCGCGCGGCAGCCGGAAAGCGTTTTGGGATTGGATGACCGCGCGCAAAGCCGCGCGGATTGGAAGCGTGGACGATAAAACCTACGGCGCAATCGAAATTTATCGTGTGAGGGAATGAAACCGCTTTCCGCAATTGTTCTGTTGGCGATATGTGTTGCGAGCGCCTTGCAATTCCCCGCGCTCGCGCAGGCATTCGCATTGCCGGCGCTGCCGTTGGCGCGTTTGTGGCTCGAACCGGAGGCACAGTACCGCGCGGCGTTGGGCAATGTGCCGTATGCGGCATTGCGCGCCGCTGATGCTGCCCTGCCGCGTGAGGCGCGCGTATTATTGGTCACGGACGGGCGCGATGTGCGCGCTCGCGAATATACGACGTTTCATCGCGCGTTGTATTGGCTGACGCCGCGCGCGGTGGTTTGGCTTTCGCCGGCGCCGCATGACGGCACGTGGCAAGCGCGTTGGTGGCACAGCGCGCCGCTGCGCGCGGACACGCTTTTGCAATGGGCGCACGCGCAGCAACTGGATTATGTTTTGATTTTCGCGCCCGTGCCGTCCGCGCTGCAAAGCAAAATCATGTTTCAATGGCAAAACGGCGCGCTGCTGCGACTCACATCGCGCGCGGAAAACGCGAACGGAACGCGCGTCGAGTTTCGCGGTTTGGATGGCGTATGGCGCGCGGCGGGCGCGTTGGCGATATTGTTTGGCATCGGCGCATTGGCTGTTTACGTTGCCGTGCGCGCGGGGTATGCCTTGAAACGCGGTGAGGCGTTGGTGTTGGCGTGGCTCGGCGGCGCGGCGCTCATTTCGTTTTGGCTTGTGGGCGCGCTGCTGTCGGGACTCGAATTGTCAACGGCGGTGGCGCTGCTTTTTATTCCTGCCGCGTTCGGTTATATTTTGAATTGGCGCGCAATGCGTCGCAGTGTACGCGCAGTTTTTCAAGCGCCGCGCCCGCGTTGGCAATGGCTGGCGACATTCGTGTTGGCGCTGCCGATTTTTTTCGTGGCAGGGGTGAGCAGCGCACAGCCGCTGCGCGTTTGGGACAGTTGGGTTTTATGGGGCATGAAAGCGCGCACAATTTTTGTGACGCAAACATTGTCGCCCGCGGTCTTTGCCGAGCCGACACGCGCGGTTACACATTTAAATTATCCGCTGCTGCTGCCGTTGACGGAAGCATATTTTTTTCAATGGCTCGCTGCGCCGGATGACCGCTGGCTTGGAGTTGTCGCCACATTTTATTTTGTCGCGCTCGTCGCGGAAGTGTTTTATGGCGTGCGGCGATTGGGCGGGGACAGTACGCGTGCGTGGCTTGCGGCGGGCGCAGTCGCTTTCATGCCGGGGCTGGCGCTCCTGTCGGCAAGTGTGTATGCGGATGTTCCGCTTGCCGCGTATGCGACGATGGCAATGCTCGCGCTGGCGGAATGGTGTGAACACAAATCGCGCGGCGCGTTGTGGATTGCGATGGGCTGCTGCGCGTGCTTGCCGTGGATGAAACGCGAGGGGTGGGTCCTGGTGGCAAGTATGCTGCTCGCGCTCATATTGCTCGCGCCGCGCCGCGCGGAAACATGGCGCGCGGTGGTCGCATGTGGCGCGGGTGCGTTATTGGGCGCGGGCGGGTGGGATATTTTTCTGGCGCGCCATGACGTATCCAATCCGATGCTGCTGCCGGTGACATTGGAGACGCTTTACGGGAATCTCGAACGCGCGCCGCGCATTGGCTTTTATTTTTTGCGCGAGTTCATCAATCCGCAGTGGAGTTTGGTTTTGCCGTTGGCGGGAATCATGATCGTCACGCGCTTGACATTGACACGCACGCGTATACTTGCGCCACGCGCGTTACTGCTGCTGGCGCCGTTGCTGTATCTTGGCGCGATGGCGTGCGGATATTTTTTTTCCGCGTACGCGCCCTTGTCCGCGCATCTCGCCAATTCGGGCTATCGTCTCGTCGCGCAAGTGACGCCGCCGGTGGTGGTTTGGCTCGCAGTGCATGATTTGTAATGTGTTATGTGAAATGGTGTCTCGAAGCCAAAACACGCTTGCCACAACGCGCGGCGCGATGCTCGCTCTCTTTTTGCTTGCGCTGCTGAATCGGTTCGCGCTGGTCGCAGTTGTGCCGTTCGATGGATTGTACGGTCAAGACGCGTACGCGTATTATGAATACGCGCGCGAATTGTCCGGTGCGCTGGCGCGCGCACAATTCCCCCCCCCCTTTTGGTGGTCACTCGGTTATCCGTTGGTGTTGAACGCGGGTTTTTTGTTGGGCGGAATCCATGTCGGCGCGGCGCAAATGATTACGTTGTTATGCGGCGCGCTGGTCGCGCCGTTCGCGTTTGCATTGGCGGTTGAAGCGGCGCCGGCGCAAAAAATCGTCGCGGGCTGGGTCGCGGGCTTGTTGTGCGTGGTCGGCGGACAGTTCGCGCAATCCTCCATCGTCATTATGGCGGACGCGCCCGCATTGATGTTTGCCACGCTCGGCGCGTGGCTGCTGCTGCGTTATGCGTCGGGCGAATCGAATTCGCCGCAACCGACACGCGAAACGTCCCTGCGGACGTTTGGAGTTGCTCCGCATGTTGGGAAAAGCGCAGTGAACACCGTTCACGAGCAACCGACACGCGAAACGTCCCTGCGGACCTTGTGTCTCGCCTCGTTCGCGGTGGGTTTGGCAGTCTGGATGCGTTGGCAGAATTTGATTTTTGCGGCGGCGTGGTTTGCGGCATTGGCGGCGGTGGAATGGCGCGCGGCGCGATTTTCCAAATCCAGTGCGTCGCGTTTTTGCTTGGCGGTCGGCATCGTCGCGCTGGTGCTGGCGCCGCAGCTGTGGCTTCGCGCGACGACGAACGCGCCGTTGGCAGGACAAAGTTGGTTGGAGGGATGGAGTCCGGCGAATTTTTTTGCGCAGACGTTTGATAACGTGGACGGGCATTTTGAGTACGCATTGCCGGTCGCGTTGTTTTACGCACAGGTTGCGGCGCATCCCGCGTATTTGTTTGTGATGCTGACGCCGTTCTTGGCGATTGGAAGCATCGCGCTATTGAAACGAATGAATTCGTTACTACAGGTAAACATTTTGTTGTTGGGTTGGATTTTGGGTATGTATATTTTTTTGGCGGGAATTCCGTACGAGAACTTTCGTTTTCCGTTGGGTTTCTTTACACCGCTCGCGGTCGTGACCGGTGTTGGCGCGGGGTGGGCATGGGCGCGTCGGAATTCTGGACGCGCGCAGGGACTGTTGGCGGCGTGGATTTTCATTGCGTTGTTGGTGATGCTGGCCTGGCAGCCGCGCGTACTCGCGCCGGTGTGGGAATCAAAAGCGCAGCAGTTGGCGCACGCGCGCTGGCTCGAAACGAAATTACTGCCCAACGCGCTGCTGTACACCATGAGCATTGACGGCGCGGTGCGCGAATACACAAACGTGCGCGTCGAGAATTTGTGGGACATGGACCCTGCTCAACGGAATCCTGAAACGCCAACGTATTTGTACGCCGACACAAACAACATTGAAACGCAGTGGCGCGGGAAATTGCCCGACCAATTGGTGCGCGCGTTGACGGAAACAAACAATTTGCATCCGCTCGACAGTTTTCGCGGTTGGACGTTGTTTCGCGTGCGCGACTGCAAATATCGCGTACTGGATTGCGAATGAAAATTGCGTTGGTGGTTCCCGGTTTTTCGGCGAATGAAAACGATTGGTGCATTCCCGCGCACACGGACATTGTGCGTGCGCTCGCAAAAATACATGAGGTGCATGTGTATGCCTTGCGTTATCCGCCGCGCGTTGACACGTACGGCATCGGCAAGGCAACGGTTCACAGTTTCGGCGGCGCGCATGCGCGCGGCGTGAACACGGCGCGATTGTGGTTTCGCGTACAACAAGAAATGACGCGCGAACATGCGCGCGGCGCGTTCGATGTGGTTCATGCGATTTTTGGCGGCGAGGCGGGCAGTGTCGCAGTATTGTGCGCCAAACGCTTGCGCGTGCCATCCGTCGTTTGGCTGGTTAATGGCGAATTGACCGGCATTCGCCAGATCGGATACGGCGCAGATTTGAATCCGCGTTTGCGTTGGATGAACAAATTCGTTTTGCGGTACGCAAATGAAATTTTGTGCGGTTGTGACGCGCTGACCGAAAGCGCCCGCGCGCGTGTGTCGGCGCCGCGGCGCGCGCACATTCAAACTTTGCCGTTGGGTGTGGATACAACGCGATTTTTTTCCGCGCCGCAATTGTCGTCCTCACAAGTCGCGACGATTGAATTTGTGAATGTCGGTTCGCTCTTGCCCGTCAAAGCTCAGAACACTTTGCTGCGCGCGTTGGCGCAGGTTGTGGAAACAATGCCGAATGTCCACTTGACGATTGCGGGTGCCGGTCCGTTGGAAAAGCATTTGCGCGCGTTGGCAAGCGCATTACGCCTCGAATCGCGCGTTACGTTTGCGGGACACGCGCCGCATGACCAATTGCCTGCCGTGTACCGCAACGCGCAGGTGTTTGTCCAGAGTTCACTGCACGAGGGACAGGGGATGGCGCTGCTCGAAGCAGCGGCGTGCGGCTGCGCGGTGTGCGGCACGGACGTCGGCGCGCTGCGCGATTTGGCGCGCGGGGGGGGGGCGGTGACGTGCGCGGTCGGCGACGCGGACGCGTTGGCGCGCGCGATGGAGACCGCCGCGCGCGCGCATTTCGGTTTGGGCGCGCGCGCGCGTGAAAGGGTTGCGTCCGAATATGCGCTGGAGCACATTACGCGGCGGCTGAATCATTTGTACGCGCAAATCGCCGCGCGCGCGGAGCAAAAAACAGCATGAGCGAAACATTACCGCGTGAACGTATTGGCAATTTGTTTGGTTACGCCGCGCAGTTTTGTTTTGCCTGCGTGTTGTACTTGTCGCCGCTCGCCTATCGGACATTGATCGCCGCGCGCCCTGCGGGCAGTATTTACGAAAGTTATACCGATTTCTTTGTGTATCCGTACGATTATTTTTTGGGCGCGTGTTTGGCGTTCGGCGCGCTTGCCCTACTTTTGGAGCGACGCGCGCCGCGTTTCGGTCCGTGGTACATGACGCTGCCATTGACCGTCATTCTGGCATTGTGCTGGCTCGGCGTGGCGACGGGCATTGATTCCGCGCTGGTCGCGTATCAATCGCTGCGGTTGACGTTGTTTTTTGGTTTGTATCTGTTTCTGGTCAATTTTCGCCCCGCGCCGCTTTGGCTTGTCGTGCCATTGGCATTGGGCGTGCTGCGCGAAGCAGCCATTGCCATCGCGCAATTTCAAACGCAAGCGTCGGTGGAATTGCGCGCGTGGGGCGAATTGAGTTTGAATCCGCAGCTCGACGGCACGAGCATTGTACGCGACGGCGCGCTGCGCGTTTTGCGCGCGTACGGTTTGACCGACCATCCGAACTTGTTGGGCGGTTTTTTTACTTTTGCCTTGATTTTGATTCTCGGTTATTATTTTGTGACCGCGCACACCCGTGCGCGCTATTTATTGCTCGTCCCGGTCGCGTTGGGCAGCGCCGCCCTCGTTTTTACTTTTTCGCGTGCGGCAATTTTGGCGACGCTGGCGGGCGTTTGTTTTTTGGGGGCGTGTTGGCTCGCCCCGCGTGCGACGCGCGCAGCACGTTGGCTTCAAGCAGCGCCGGCGCTTGGCGCGATGTTTTTCGCGATACTGCTGCCGACGATGACGCAGTGGAATTTGGTCGCGCAGCGTTCGGGGATTGCCCTTGCGAATCGCGAAAATTCGGGCGAGGTGCGTTCGCTGCAAGAACGCGATGCGTTGGTCGCGTCGGCACTGCGCGTTTTTTTACAGCGTCCGCTCTTGGGCGTGGGCAATGGCGCGCTGCCGTTAGCCATGTATCGGCTCGACCCGGAATTTGATACCCATTATTTTTATCAGCCGGTGCATATTGTCGTTTTCGAGATTGCGACAGAATTGGGCGTGTTTGGCGCGTTCGCATGGGCGTTCGTGATGCTTGCGCCGTGGGTCGCGTTTTGGCGGCGGCGCGCCGCGTTACAACAGAATGCCTGGACCGCCGCGATTGCGGCGACGCTGCTCGCGTTCACACTGCTCGGCGGGTTGGATTATTATCCGTGGCTTTTACCGCACGGTCGGATTTGGCAATGGACGCTCTTGGGTCTGACTGCCGGAGTGGTTGCGGCAGACACTGCATAGCGATTCGTGACGGTTGGTGGAGGTTGCATGGAGCAAGCGCTCTTGGTTTTGACGTTTATAACATACGGTTTACTTTTGGCTATCCTGTTTATCTATGGGATGAACTTTATGTATTTGACGTGGGCGGCGTCGCGGCATTCGAGCGCCGACCCGGTTCTGCCGCCCATGACGCGCGTGCCGTACGTGGGCGTGCATCTGCCTATTTTCAATGAACTCTATGTGGCAGAGCGTCTCATCCATGCGGCGGCGCAGTTGGAATGGGACCGCGAACGTTTGGAAATTTTGGTGCTGGATGATTCAACCGACGAAACGCGCGAGGTGGTACGCAAAGCGGTCGAATCCTGGCGCGCGCGCGGCGTCAACATTCAACACCTTCACCGCACCGACCGCAGCGGATACAAAGCGGGCGCGTTAGCGGCGGGACTGCAAGTGAGCCGCGCGGAATTGATTGCCTACTTTGACGCGGACTTTGTGCCGCCGCGCGATTTTTTGCGTCGCACGATACCGCATTTTGAAAATCCGAAACTCGGTTTTTTGCAAACGCGCTGGGGTCATCTCAATCGCGATTATTCGCTGTTGACATTTTTGCAGGCGCTTTCGATTGACGGGCATTTCATGGTCGAACAATTCGCGCGCTATCGCAGCGGCTATTGGTTTAATTTCAACGGCACCGGCGGGGTGTGGCGGCGCGCCGCGATTGTGGACGCGGGCGGCTGGACGCAAGAGACATTGACCGAAGATCTCGACCTGTCGTATCGTTCGTTTTTCAAAGGTTGGCAAGCCATCTATTTGCGCGACGTGGTTTGCCCCGCGGAACTGCCGGTCACGCTTTCGGCGTATCGGCGGCAGCAGCATCGCTGGGCAAAAGGCAGTCTGCAATGCGCGTACAAGTTGCTGCCGCAAGTGTGGCGCGCCCCGCTCGGCATGGCGCAAAAATTCGAAGCGACATTGCATCTCACCGGATACATGATTCATTTGTACATGTTTGCCATGATGCTGATTTATCCGTTGGTGATTTATTTTGCCCAACGTTCGCCGGAGATGTACGGGCTGTGGGGCATTGGCGCGTTGTTTAATCTTTCGACGCTGGCGCCTGCCATGTTCTTTACCATTGCCCAGGCGCAATTGGGACGCGGGTGGTGGCGGCGAATTCCCTTTATCCTGTTTTTTACCGCGTTGGGCGCGGGCTTGATGCCGAATACCGTGCGCGCCGCGTGGCAGTTGGCGCGCGGCGACAGTAAAACGTTCGAGCGCACGCCGAAATTTGGCATTGACGGCGATAATCAGACGTGGGTCGAAAAGAAATATAAACTGCCGTTGGACGGGGCAGTCCTGTTTGAAGTGTTGGTCGCGGCATGGAATTTGGCAACGTTTTGGTATGCCGTGCAAGCAGGAAATTGGGTTGTGGCATTTTACGGTGCCATCTTTTTCAC
>CAZXYP010000026.1:21896-25028 GCA_964644955.1 uncultured Anaerolineales bacterium
CGGGGCAATCCATGCTCCAGACGATACGCGAGCGGCAGTTCGTCAAACGCACAACACCGGTCTCGCCCGTTCTCGATACAAGCGGCGTGGATGCCAACGCGTGAACGCAAGAATTTCGACAGGATGAAAGCATGCTGAAACGTGTCTTGGTCGGAATGGCTTTGCTGTGCGGACTTGCATTGTTTGTCGCGCCCGCCGACGCCATTTCATATAACGCGACAGGCGATACAATTACTCCGGAAATCGCTTTCCCGGTATCACCGCCGTTCGCGCCAAACACAATGCAATGGGACGCGCCGGACGGCGAACGCTGCGATGTGCCGGTGTTAAATTGGACGATGCTGGGACAACAATTTACACCCAAGCAATGCGCCGGTGACAAACGCGAACGAGCGCGCGTTACACTGCGAGCCAATCTTGACAAACAGCAGCCCATGGCGCTGATTGTGGAATGGCAAATCAAACGCAACGGCAAAATCCGTTTTCGCTGCACCGGACCGAAAACACTCTTTTACAACGATTCCAATTTGCGCGAGCAGATTTACAAATTCACCGCGAAACCCGGCACCGATATTCAAGCCGTGAATTTGTACGTCACTGTGTACGGCTGGTCGAATTTGGAATGGCGCACGACCAATCGCTGTGTCAACATTCCATGAGTGTCCTCATGGAATGAACGATTCCGCTTTAGCGAACGTCACAATCGTATGAACGAAATTTTCTCGACGCGCACCCGCGTCACCCTACTCATTCTCGGGCTTGTACTCGTCCTCGGCGCATGCGGCGGCAGCGGCACGCCCGCACTGCCGACGCCGAATGCCGAGCAGGCGCGCGCGCAAACCATGATTGCGCAAGGCACGCCCGCAAGCTTTCTGGAGCAAAATTCGCTCCCCACCAAAGTCGCGCGTCCCGAACGCACCAACACACCCGAACAAGGCGGCAGCGCCGACGCGACGCCGAACCCGAACGAAACCATCAACCCCACGCGCGCGGCGCGGCAAACGCGCGTCGCCCAGCAAAACAAGCAGCCGACCGCCAAACCCAAGGACACCAAACCGCCATCCAAAAATCCAACGCCGCTGCCCGACGATTTCGAACCCACTGCGACGCCCCCCCCCCTTCCCGCGAACAAGAGCGCGCGCTTGAATTCGCCCGAATACTCGATTCAGATTTTCGGCTGGTATCGTCCCGAAATCGCCGACCGCGACATGAATCAAATCAAGGACATGGGCTTTGGGTGGATTAAACAACAGTTCGCGTGGCGCGATATCGAAGGCGCGGAAAAAGGCGCGTTCGATTGGAGCCGCTCGGACGAAGTGATTTATCGCGCGAATGTAAAGGGGCTGGACGTCCTCGCGCGCATGGACAATGCGCCGGACTGGGCAGCGCCCGGTTGTTTTGATTCCGCCACCTCCTCGATGGGTCCCGCGCGCAACATGAAAGATTGGACCGATTTTCTCACCGCGTTTGCGACGCGCTACAAAGGGCGCGTGCGCGCGTATCAGATTTGGAATGAGCCGAACCTCGCGCGCGAGTGGTGCAAGCGTCCGCCGAATCCCGAAGAATACGCGGCGCTGCTCAAAGCATCCTACGCCGCCATCAAAGCCGCCGACCCGAACGCGTTGGTCATTAGCGGTGGGCTCACACCGACCACTGCCGATTTCGACCAGGCGATGCCGGACATGAAATTTTTCGCGCGCATGTACGACGCGATGGGGAATAACAGCGACGACTATTTTGATATGCTCGGCGTACACGGCGCCGGTTTCAAAGCCGACCCCGAAGCCGACCCCGGCGTCGTCGCCCAAGACCCCGTATTGACCAACAACGACCCGAGCCCGACGGAAGCGAAACGCATCTATTCGTTCCGTCACGTCGAAGATGTCCGCAAGTTAATGGAAGAGCGCGGCGACGGCGACAAGCAAATCGCGATTTTGGAATTCGGCTGGACGAGCGATGAGGTGAACCCCGCGTATTCGTGGTTCCGCGTGAGCGAAGAGGAAAAAGCCAATCGCATCGTGCGCGCGTATCAATACGCCAAACAAAATTGGGCGCCGTGGATTGGCATCATGAGTCTGATTTTCATGGGGAACGCCGATTGGAACGGCAGTGAAGAACAATACTGGTGGGCAATTACAAATCCCGACGGCACGCCGCGTCCGGCGTACAACGCGTTGAAAGCAATGCCGAAATAAATGACGTAGGGACGTTCAATTGAACGTCCCTTATTGTTGAATAAAATCCACGCGCGTCGGACAATTTCCTGCGCCGCCCCACGCTTCGCCGGCGCGCACCTGAATCGCCGGACTGACGGGGTCGCCATCTTTGCTCCACACGCTTACCGTCCAGGTCCCGCTCGCGGCAGGAAAATCAAACCGCCCACGCGGGTCGGGGTCGCCTTTGGTGCGCGCATCGCCTTCCGCGCCGTCAATCTCGCGGAAATGGATCCGCACATTGGAAATACCCTCGCCGTTTTTGTCCGTAACAAAACCCCAAATATATTCTTGCGAACAGGTCGCGCCTTTGGGTCCGCGCGCGTCGGGCGGACCGAGACGCGGGCAGTAGGAACCGCCGCAGCCGGGCGGCGTCGCCGTTGCTTCCGGCGTTGCCGTAAAGTCCGGCGTCGCAATCGTTGGGATAAAGTCGAGCGTGGGTCCGCGCGTGGCTGCGGGTTCGTCGGTCGGTTGATAACCAATGGGTGTCGCCGTAGCGGGAAGAGGCGTGTTCGTGGGCGGCGCGGGCGTTTCGGTCGGAATCTCGACGGTAACGCCAATGGTCGGCGTTTCGGTCGCGCCATTCATTGCCAAAGAAAACCCGTTCGGGTTTGCGTTCAAAAAACCGCTGACCGCGACATAGGCGCCGATACAGCAAATGCCCAAAATGATAAAAATCGCTACCGCGTAGGCGCGGTCTTGCATCGTCATAGGCAGAAAAATCTCCGCAGGGCATTATACCCGCGACGCGCGCGGACGCAACTGCTTGGCGTGCGTGCGAATTTGAGTCACCTTACCAAAATCCTGTTGACCGAAACGCAGGGAATGTTATAATTTTCGGGAGTAGTTTTGCCGGAAGCTGATTCCCCCATGAATCCCAAGAAACCGCGTCGCAACTGCCTCTATTGCGGCAGAGAAT
>CAZXYP010000027.1:0-24241 GCA_964644955.1 uncultured Anaerolineales bacterium
TTTGGCGCTAAAGTGATTCATCCGAAAACGATTTTGCCCGTCGCCGAAAAAAATACGCCGATTCGGATTTTGAATTCGTTCGAACCGTCGCATCCCGGCACATTGATTGTGCGCGAACCGAAAGCAAATGGGTCCGCCATTCGCGGTATCACGGCGATTCGCAATGTGGCGTTGGTGACGGTGGAAGGGCGCGGGATGCAGGGCGTGCCCGGCATGGCAGCGCGCACGTTTACGGCAGTGGCGCGCGAAAGTATCAACGTGCTGATGATTTCGCAATCGTCGTCAGAACAAAATATCTGTTTGCTTGTCGAAGCCGCAAGCGCAGCGCGCGCCGTTCAAGTTTTGCAAAACGAATTCAAAAACGAAATGGTCGCGCAAAACATTGACCATGTGTGGGTGCAGGACAAGATTGCCATCATCGCGGTTGTCGGCAGCGCGATTAAAAAGACGCCCGGCGTCGCCGCGCGCGTGTTCCGCGCGCTCGCCGAGCAGGATATCAATATCATTGCCATCGCGCAAGGTTCGTCCGAATACAATCTTTCGCTCGTCGTGGACGAAAGCGATGCGGACAAAGCGGTGCGCGCGATTCATCATTCAATCGTCAACAAATAAAGTTGTCATTGCGAGGGTTGCGGTCTTTGCAACCCGAAGCAATCTTCGGGCAAGTTTCGCCGAGATTGCCACGCTCCGCAAAGAGCGCTCCGCTCGCAATGACAATATAGAGTCCTTATGAACAAAATTCCCGTCGCCATTTTGGGCGCAACCGGTTTGGTTGGACAACGATTCATCACATTACTCGCCAATCATCCGTGGTTTGAAATCGCGGAACTTGCGGCGAGTGATAATTCCGTCGGAAAAAAATACGGCGATGTCGCGAAATGGCAGCTGCCGTTCGAAATTCCCGCACACCTTGCAAACATGACGGTGCTGCCGAGCGACCCGGAAAAGGTGCAAGCGCCGCTGGTGTTTTCCGCATTGCCGACGGACATTGCGGGTGATTTGGAAGTCGCGTTCGCGAAACGCGGCGCGATTGTTTCGAGCAACGCGTCGCCGCATCGCATGGGCGCGGATGTGCCGCTCGTGATTCCCGAAGTGAATCCCGAACACCTCGCGTTGGCGGAGGTGCAAAAGAAAAAATACAACAGCAATGGTTTCATTATGTGCAACGGTAACTGCACGACGATTCATCTCGTCCTCGCGCTTGCGCCGCTGCACAAACGTTTCGGTGTGAAAAAGGTGTTGGTCACTTCGATGCAAGCATTATCGGGCGCGGGGTATCCCGGTGTCGCGTCGCTTGACATTATTGATAACGTCATTCCCTATATCGGCGGCGAAGAAGACAAAGTGGAACAAGAACCGCGCAAATTTTTCGGCACCCTCGATGGTGATTCGATTCAGTACGCGGATATTCGCATCAGCGCGCACTGCAATCGCGTGGCGACGCGTGACGGACACATGGAAACGGTTTCGGTGGAATTTGCAGGCGGCGAAGATGCGAAACCAAAATTTGACGACATTGTCGCGGCGTTCGATGAATTTCGCGGTTTGCCGCAGGAATTGAATCTGCCGCTCGCGCCGGAACATCCGACGGTGTATCGTCGCGAAAAGCATCGTCCCCAAGTAAAACTCGACCGCGACGCGGAAAAGGGCATGGCAACCGTTATCGGGCGTTTGCGCGACTGCAATGTGATGGATTACAAATTCGTTTTGCTCGGACACAACACCTTGCGCGGCGCGGCGGGCGCGACCGTGTTGAACGCGGAATTGTTGTACGCACAGGGGAAGTTGGGATAGAGGGATGGAGTGAGAGAGTGGGTGGATGACGCGATGAAGGGGTGACAAAGTGACACGGTGATACGCGATTTACGATACGCCATTCGCGAACCTGTGCTACAATTCTTGTACTTATCCATGAACTCAGTAAGGAGCTATCGTGCCAATCATTGACCTTTACCACTATGCCCGAAGCGAAGACCTCGATTCCATTTCAGACGAAGGCATCAAGCCCGGCTCGAAATATTTCATGTTCGATGTTCCTTCGCGCAACAATGCCGCGTATCTGTGGCAATTGCCCGATTATGACGTGATGGGCTATAACGAAAACCCCGCGTATGTGTTACTGCGCGTCAAGGTGGATTCCGCCAAAGTAAAAATCGCGCCGATGGATTTAGTCAGCGCGGCGTATGTGAATCATATCGGACGCGGGCAGCCAAAAAATCCCGAGATTGCAGAGCGTTTGATTGCGGCGTATGAAAAAGTGCAGGTGCCGTTCTATGAATACGAACACGGCAAATTTCGCACACCCGAGGCATTGGTCGAAGGCGGCGTGGAGGCGGATGATATCGCCGTCGTGAAAATTCCCAACCCGAGCGGCAAAGGCGAAGGCAATCGCCGCGCGTATGCGTCAAAATTCGCGGAACACATGATTCGGCTGTTGGGCATTCAGAAAACGCAAATGAAGTTGAATGAATTGTCCGAAGCGGCATTGAATCGCGGCGCGGTCGTGCGCGTGGCAAAACATGACGACGCGATTGCGTATCTCGAAACCTACATGATTTTGGAAACCGGCGAGTTTTATACGATTGAAAAGGAAGACTGAGAATGGAGATTAGAGAATGGAGACTAGAGACTGAAGACTAGAGACTGGAAACTGCAAAAGCTCCAATCTCTAGTCTCCAGTCTCCCGAAATTTATGGCGAGCGATAATGGCGACATGCTTCGCCCATTGCGACATTCTGCCGCGCATATCATGGCGGAAGCGGTGTTGGATTTGTTCCCCGGCACAAAATTTGGCATCGGACCCGCGATTGAAAACGGGTTCTATTACGATTTCGAATTGCCGCGCCCCGTGACGCCTGAAGATTTTCCCGCGATTGAAGCGCGCATGCGCGAAATTATTCGCGGCAAATACACTTTCCATCACAGCACGCAAACGGTCGCGCAAGCGCGCGAATCGTTTCACGACCAGCCGTTCAAGTTGGAATTGATTGAAGCGATTGCCAAAGGCGAACTCGGCACGCACGGCGAAGAACAGGCGAAAGCGACGGACACGGTTTCGATTTATCAACACGACACGTTCATGGACTTGTGCGCGGGACCGCACGTCCACAACACAGAAGAGGTTCCCGAAGACGCGTTCAAGTTGATGCAGGTCGCGGGCGCGTACTGGCGCGGCAGCGAAAAGAATCCGCAGCTCACGCGCATTTACGGCACGGCATGGCAGACGAAACAAGAGCTGGACGATTATTTGTGGCGGCTCGAAGAAGCCAAAAAGCGCGACCATCGCAAAATCGGCAAAGAGCTCGGGCTGTTTTATTTTTCCGACGACATCGGTCCCGGCTTGCCGCTGTTCGCGCCCAAAGGCGAAATCGTGCGCCATTTGATGGAAGACTATGTGCGCGAGGCGCAGACGCGGTACGGCTATCAACACGTCTGGACAGGGCACCTGGTCAAAGAAGACCTCTACAAAAAATCGGGGCATTACGACAATTATCGCGATTCGATGTTTCCGCCGATGGTGGACGAAGACATTACGTTCCGCCTGAAACCGATGAACTGCCCGAGCCACATGATGCTCTACAAAGAAATGGGCTTGCATTCGTACCGCGAATTTCCACTGCGCTTTGCGGAATTTGCGACGCTGTATCGCTATGAAAAACGCGGCGAGTTGAACGGGTTGGCGCGCGTGCGCGCGTTGACGCAGGACGACTGTCACGTGTTTTGCACAGAAGAACAAATCGAAAGCGAATTTACGCTCGCGTTGAATTTGATTCGCGAGGTTTTGAACACGTACCAATTTACGGACTATCAAGTGCGCCTGTCACTGCGCGGCGAGACGGGCAAGTATGTGCAGGACGACGAAAAGTGGGAAAAGGCAACGGCGGCGTTAAAGAAGGCATTAGATGACAATCATGTGGAATATTTCGTCGCGGAAGGCGAAGCCGCGTTCTATGGACCGAAAGCGGATTTCATTGCCCACGACGCGTTGGGTCGCCCGTGGCAGCTCTCGACGATTCAGGTGGACTTTATTCAACCCGCGCGGCTCGGGTGCGAATACATTGCCGAAGATGGTTCGACGAAAACGCCCGTCTTGATTCATCGCGCGGTGACAGGTACGACGGAACGGTTTTTGGCGGTATTGATTGAGCATCTCGCGGGCGCGTTCCCAGTATGGCTCGCGCCAGTGCAAATGCAATTGATTCCGATTGCAGACCGTCACAACGAATACGCGTTCGAGGTGCAAAAAAAATTGGAGGCGTTGGGTTTCCGCGCGCAAGTGGACACGCGCAGCGAGCGCATGAACGCGAAAATCCGCGACGCGCAATTGCAAAAAATTCCCTACATGCTCGTCGTCGGCGACAAGGAAGCGGCAACCCAAAGCGTTGCGGTTCGATTACGCACGGGCGAAGATTTGAAAGCGATGCCGCTCGACGATTTCATTGCGCTGGCGAAACGATTGGTCGAGAGCAAGAGTGTGGAGTTGAAATAAGAAGACTGGAAAGAAGGTAAGTTGTTATGAGCAGCGTAACGGAAATTGAACAAGCGGTCATTCACTTGTCCGATCAAGACTTGCAACGTTTTCGACAATGGTTTGAGGAATACGACGCCAAACGCTGGGACGAGCAATTTGAGCAAGATGCCAAGTCGGGAAAACTTGACAAGATGGCAGAGCAAGCCATTGCGGATTTTCATGCAGGCAAATTCAAAGAGTTATGAAACATTTTACTACTCCCTCGTTCTGGGAGTTGTACGAAAAGCTGCCGGTGTCTGTTCGGGAATTGGCAGACAAGAATTATGACTTGCTCACGCAGAACCCCAAGCATCCTTCTTTGCACTTGAAAAAAGCAAATCAGTTTTGGTCAGTTCTTGTTGGAATCAAATACCGCGCCGTTGCGGTTGAAACGAAAGAAGGACTGCTGTGGTTTTGGATTGGCACGCACGCGGAATACGATAGTTTTTTTAGATAAACCCCGTACGAGCAAATTGAGGCAGTCCGCAAAACGTAATATCGCAGACTGCCTCTCATTTTGCGTCACAAATTTCTATGAAACTCTTCATCGCTTTTTTGTTTGGCTTGAGTGTGTGTGTCGCGGCGTCCAGTAAAACTCAACAGACCTCAACACCGCCACTGCCATCAGTCACGATAGCGCCAACGATAAGGATTCCCGATACGGCGACTCCGACCGCAAGCATCAAGGCAACAATACCACTAATCCCAACGCAAGCCCCGTTTCCGGTTGATTTGTATCAAGTTAACCCTCGTTTTGTTACTGATCCTGAGCTGGCAATTGATTACTCTCTCAATTGTCTCATTTTGCGTGACTATTACATCGGTAATTACGAGAACGCACTCTATACTCCTATACAGTTTCCAGATGGTTCGAAAGGATCATGTGTTGCATTGGGATTCGATCCTTCCAGACACGGATACAAATTTGTGTATCGAATTGGACGGGATTCTTTTGAATTAATTCAACTTTGGGAAGATGAATATTCTTGGGGAACTACGTGGGGCAAAGCCCCACATCTTGCTCACGGCAAAGCATCTCTGGATTTTCCAGAGTTGATTTATGATGTAGAAGGCAAGCCGATTCCACTGATAGAGATTTCTGGTGTTCACTATCCGGGTGGCGGCATGATTGATGGCGGGCATATTCAAATTCTTCAGATCGTGAACGATGGTATCAAAGTAATTTTCTCTGGCTCGAAGCTCGTTGGTGCTTATGCTCATATGGGTGAAGAAAACGAATACCATTATCAATACCTTGATTTGAACAATGACAAAGACAAGGAAATCATCAAATCTGGCGAGGAATGTAATGTTGTTGAAAATGATGATGGTAATTGGAGACGAATTAACTGCAACCCAATCCACGAAATCTACAAATACAACGGAGACGTGTACGTAAAACAACCATGACCAAAACCTTTTTCATCACCGGCGGCGCGGGTTTTCTCGGCATCAATCTCGCGCGGCATCTGTTGGCAAAGGGCGACAAAGTCGTGTCCTATGACATTGCGCCGTTCGATTATGCCGACTGCAAAGACAGGGTAAAAGATGTGCGCGGCGATATTCGCAAACTGGAACAAATCGCGCCTGCGATGCAAGGCGCGGATGTTGTGATTCACACCGCCGCCGCGCTTCCGCTGTACAAACCGGAAGACATTTACACCACCGACATTGACGGCACGCGCAACGTGCTGCAAGCGGCGAAACAAAACAATGTCGAACGCGTCGTGCATATTTCCAGCACCGCTGTGTACGGCGTGCCGGATCATCATCCGCTGCTCGAAACGGACAGAATGATTGGCGTCGGACCGTACGGTGAAGCCAAAGTCAAAGCCGAAGAGGTGGTGCAGGATTTTCGCAAGCAGGGCATGTGCATTCCCGTTCTGCGTCCGAAATCCTTTATCGGTCCCGAACGTCTCGGCGTGTTTGCGATGTTGTACGAATGGGCTTACGAAGGGAAAAATTTTCCCGTACTCGGCAGCGGGAATAATCCGTATCAATATCTCGCGGTACAAGATTTGTGCGATGCCATTTACGCGGTTGCGACCTTGCCGTGTGAAACGGTCAATGATACGTTTAATATCGGCGCAAAAGTGTATGGCACGCCGAAATCGGACTTTCAAGCGGTGCTTGACCACGCGGGTCACGGCAAACACATTGTCACGATTCCCGAAGGTCCCGCGATTTTTGCATTGAAAACGTTGAGCGCGTTGGGATTGTCGCCGCTGTACCCGTGGATTTATGAAACGGTCGGCAAAGAATCGTTCGTCTCGATTGAAAAAGCGCAAAGGGCGTTCGGGTTCAATCCAAAGTTTTCCAACAAGGACGCGCTGATTGAAAATTACGATTGGTACGTCGCAAACATGGACAAGTTCAAAAACGCGTCCGGCGTTTCGCATCGCGTGCCGTGGAAACAAGGCGCGCTCGGTCTCGCAAAAATTTTCTTTTGATTTTCAACCGCGAAAAAAGCGAATAACGCGAATAAGATTCCTCGCGCTGCCCGGAATGACAGGATTCGATTTGTTCGTCCTTTTCGCGGTTCTAAAAACTATGAGCGAATCCCTCGTCGCGCGTGTGGTGGAACTCGCGTCGCTCGCGCAATATCAAGCCGATTCGATTGTGAGCCGCACATTAGTGAATAAACCAAACGGCACGGTGACACTGTTTGCGTTCGCGCAAGGACAAAGTTTGAGCGAACACACTGCGCCGTACGACGCGCTCGTGCAAATTCTCGACGGGCACGCGGAAGTGTTGATTGCCGGCGAATCGTTTCCCGTCGCAGCAGGCGAAGCCATCATTTTGCCTGCGAACAAACCACACGCGTTGCACGCGCACGAAAATTTCAAAATGCTGCTGACAATGATTCGGGCGTAATTGATGGAGACCTGACGGGTTTTTACGCTGTACGTTTTATGCGTCGTGTGCGCGCAGCACTGCACAGCTGGTCTATGTGACACGGATGTTATGCAAACCCGTCAGGTCTATCGGACGCGGATCAACGCGGATGGACACGGAAAAACAAGTCCGCGTGTCCCTGCGCGAACCTCTCTCCAGCTCTTGTTTATATGCCCCCCGATAAATTCTCTGAAGCGATTTTTCAGTTGCCCTATATCGAACGTGAATACATTCGCGTTTCGCCCGATGGCAAATGGATTGCATGGTCGTGGTTTGGTCTCGGCGCGGGCGCGGATGTTTTTGTCGCCCCGACGGACGCTTCCGCGCCGCCCCTGCGTTTGAGCGACACGACAGAAAATACATCTCTCGTTTCGTGGACGCCCGACAGCCGCGGCGTGTTGGTCTATCAGGACCATCATGGCAATGAACGCTATCGTTTGTTTCGCATTGACCTCGCGCGTCCGTTGGAATTGCTTCCGCTCACGGAACCAAACCCACCCTATTTTTTACGCGGCGGCGAACTGCATCCGAACGGGCGTTGGTTGGTGTACGGCGCGAATTACGATTTTGACGCAAGATGCGCCATCGAACCGACGTGGCTTTATGTTCACGATTTGGAAACGGGCGAACGCCGCGCGCTTGCGCGTCCGGCGCGCGCAACCGCCTTTACCCCGCACTTGTCGTTTGATGGCGCACATGTCTTGTATGAACGCCTCGGCGCAAATCCGTCGCACCATCACGCTTGGCTCGCGGATGTGACGGGTGCATACGAACGCGCCGTGTTGGACGAAAATGTCTTTCCGCGCGCAAGCGCGTCATGGTTTCCCGACAGCCGGCGTTTGGTTGTTTTGGCAGAAACGGATACGCACAAAAAATTGGGCGTGCATGACATTGCGCGCAATGCAACGCGTTGGCTGATTGACGATGCCGCGCGCAACATCGAAAAAGCATACGTGCCGTTTGGCAGGGAGCGTATTGTTGTGTTGGAGATGTATGGCACGCACATGACGAGTTCGCTGCTCGATACGGAAACGGGTACGGAATTTCATTTTCCCGCCGCGCGCGGAAATTTGCTGCCGCTTGCCGCGGTTTCGCCAACCGAATGGGTGGGCATGTATTCCCATTCGCGGCTGCCCGATGATTTTGTGCGTTTCAAATTCGATGCGTTCGACGAACAAGAATTTGTTTCGTTAACGCGCGTGTGGACGTTCACCGCGCTCACGCCTAACGATTTTGTCGCGGCGGAAGATTTTCGCTGGCGTTCCACAGATGGTCTGGAAATTCAGGGCTGGTTGTATCGCGCGGAAAACCCGCGCGGCACCATCGTATATGTCCATGGCGGACCGACACATCATCACGAAGACCGCGCAAATCCCGAAATTCAGTTTTATGTGCGCGCGGGGTTTAATGTGTTCGACCCGAATTATCGCGGCAGTACGGGATTTTCGATTGCGTATCGTGAAGCCATCAAGCGCGATGGCTGGGGCGGAATGGAACAAGAGGACATTCGCATGGGCATTGAAGCGCTGCAGCGCGCGGGCATTGCGGAAAAATATCGCGTCGGCATCACCGGCACATCGTACGGCGGTTATTCCGCGTGGTGGGCGATTACGCATTTCGCGCGTGAAACGGTAGCCGCCGCCGCGCCGATTTGCGGCATGACCGATTTGGTGATTGATTACGAAACGACGCGTCCCGACTTGCGCCCGTACTGTCAAGAAATGTTGGGCGGCAGTCCCGCGCAGATTCCCGAAAAATATCGCGAACGTTCCCCCATCCATTTTGTGCAAAACATTCGCGGCAAATTGTTGATTGTGCAAGGCATGACCGACCCGAACGTGACTCCCGCCAACATGCGCGCCGTGGTTGAAAAATTGAACGACGCCGGCATTGAATATCGTCTGTTGTTGTTTGAAGATGAAGGGCACGGCATTTACAAGCCCAAAAATATAGCGCGCTTGTGTCAAGAACTGGCAGAGTTTTTCGCGGACGCTTTTTCCGCATAAAGCACAATCACGCGTCGGACAGATCCGACGCGTGTTGTTTGGAACACAGTGTGGCGCAAGCGCGTTTCCGTGATGCGTCTTGCCCGTGTCATTCTGTGCCGCGCACATACTTTTCAAACCACGCAAGCGTTTGGATCCACGCTTCCTGCGCGGCTTGCGCGTTGTAATTGGAACTTGTATCATTGTTGAACGCGTGACTCGCGCCTTGATGCACCACTGCTTGAAATGTTTTGTTGTTTTGCTGCATCGCTTCGGTGATAGCGGGAATGCCTGCGTTGATGCGCGCATCGCTGCCGCCGTAATGCGCGAGGACGGCGGCATGAATGTTTGGCACATCTTCAAGCGGCGGATTGGGTCCGTAATACGGTACCGCCGCGCGCAGTTCAGGAATTTGCGTTGCCGCGCGCCACGTCATGCCTCCGCCAAAACAGAAACCGGTCATGCCGTATTGCCCTTGCGCCACATAGGGCTGCTGTTTCAAATAATCAAGCCCGGATTGAAAATCGCCGACCAATTGCAGGGGCGGCATATTCCCCAAAACGCCGGGCACGTTCGAGGAGCCGACCGTGTCTGTGCCGCCTTGACGCGATAACAAATCTACGGCGAGCGCGACGTATCCGGCTTTGGCAAAGCGCCGCGTTACATCGCGAATGTGGTCGGTCAAGCCGCGATTTTCATGCGCGACCAGAATCGCGGGATACGTGCCGTCGCCTTTGGGGCGTGCGAGATAGCCCGTTATTTTCGCGCCGTCGCGCGCGGGAAATTCAATCGCTTGCGCCTGAATTGCGGGGTCATTGGCAGTGACGGTGCCGTTGCTTTGCGGCGCAGTAACGGTGGCAGTCGCGTGGGTCGTAAGCGTCGGGTCGGCGATGACGGACGCCGTCGTCGTCGCCGCAGTAGTTGCAGTTGGCATTGGAGTCGCGGCAGCGGCGGGAAGATTGGTCGCAGACGCGGTGGGAGGTAGTGGCGCGCGCGTTGGCACGGGCTGTGCTGTCGGCGCGCACGCGGCAATGAGCGCGGCGGCGGCGGCAGAACCTACAAGTCCGGTCAGCAGTTTCAATGCCTGGCGTCGTGTGATTTGCCCGCGCTGATAATCTTCGAGGAACTCTTCGACAAGATATTGCTTCAAGCTGTTGTCTTGCGGTGTCATCTCTCCTCCTCAAAAAAGAAAACCGGGCGCGCTGTTTCGTAACGCGTCCGGGTGAAGCGGCTCGAAGGGGCAATTCATGAATTGCCCAAAAGTGGGCGAAGCAGGGCTTGAACCCGCGACCTCCTCGGTGTAAACGAGGCGCTCTAGCCAGCTGAGCTATTCGCCCGCAATGCACCGCGAATGTAACATTGCCGCGCCGCTTTGTCAAACTTGGAAAAGTTGTAGTACAATTTATCAGCTATCTGCGTGCTATTCTTTCGCAGGAGAACCATGTTTACGAAACCAAAAATCTTTTACGGCGCACTGACCGCGCTTGTTTTGTTGGGATTGTTAGTCCTCGGCGTGTCGAACGCGTTCGCCGCGCCCACTGCGCGCGATTGCAGTGGCGGTAACGCGGCGATTCTGGCACCGCAAAGCGGCGCGACGGTAACGGGCATTGTGCAAATCGAAGGCACCGCCTCCCTTGGCAGCGAGTTTCAATACTACAAACTCGAAGTCGCGCCCGTTGGCACCGAGGCGTGGGGCACATTGGTCGGCGAAGCGCGTGAACAGGTGGTGAATGGGCAGCTCGGCGTATGGGACAGCGCCAGCGCGACGGACGGCGCGTATACGATTCGCTTGCGCGTGGTGGACCCGACGGGCAACTATTGTGAAGCAATGGTGACGAATATCAACGTGCAGAATTCACTGCCCACTGCCGTGCCGACGCCGGAATTTACGGCTACGCCCACCGAAGCGCCGCCAATTCAAAACGCAGTTCCGACGCCCGTGCCAACGCTTCCGACGGAAGCTACGCCCGAAGCCGGTCCGACGGCAACCGCCGTGCGCCCGGGGATTACGCGCACTCCTGTACCGGTCGGCACCACGCTCGGCGGCATCGAGGTCGAACCGTTCCTCGATTTCATTGCCGATTTTTTTGGCGCGCTCGGACGCACCTTTGTATTTGGCATGTTTACGATGGGCGCGATTTTTGTGCTGGTCGCGGTTATCTTTTTTGTGCGTCGCGTGTTGTGAGGTGTCATGCCTGACATCAACAGTCTCATCAATGGTTTGCTCTCCGGCATGCCCGATTTGGGGGATGCGTTTGTGCGCGGCGCACAGTACGCGCTGGGCGCGTTTGTGTTGGTCGGAATGCTGTATGTGTTGCGCCGGTATCTGTAAATGCCTATCTCGACAAAATGGCTCATGCGGCGGGTCGGACGCGGTGACGCCGTACTCGATGCGTTTCAACCGATGAAAATCATCGCCGGTCTCGGCAATCCGGGAATGAAATATGCGCGCAATCGGCATAATGTCGGCTTTATGGTATTGGACGCCTTGGCGCGCGGGGAACACAAAAAATTTGAACGCCAGCGTTTCAACGCGCAGCTGCTCGAAGTAAATTTGGCGGGCGAACGCGTGTTGTTGGTGAAACCGCAAACGTACATGAATTTAAGCGGGAGCGCAGTGGGGAAACTCGCCGCATTTTATCGCCTCCCGCGCGCGGCTGTGATGGTGGTGTACGACGATTTGGATTTGCCGCTCGGCAAAATTCGTCTGCGCGCGAACGGCAGCAGCGGCGGACATCACGGCATGGAATCCGTCATCCAACATCTGGGCGGCAATGACATTCCGCGTTTGCGTATCGGTATCGGACGTCCCGACCCCAAACAAGATATCGGACACGTGCTTGGCAATTTTCACGACGACGAAATGAGCGTTTTGGATGATGTATTGGCGCGCGCCGAACAGGCATTGCGCGTGTGGGTGCGCGACGGAATTGTCAAAGCAATGAACGAATTCAATGCGCAATGAACAATGGAAACTAACAAAAAAAAACCGCGTGATATTCAAAAGCGAACATTCGATTTTGCGAAACGAATTGTTTTGTTTGTGAATCGCTTGCCGCGAACCGTTGCCGGGATTGAATTGGGAAAACAATTGTTGCGCTCCAGTACGTCAGTTGGCGCAAATGTGCGCGAAGCAGATGCCGCCGAAACACATAAGGATTTTGTTCACAAGATTACAATTGCCGAAAAAGAAGCAAAAGAAACACTCTATTGGCTTGAAAGCTTGAGTGAAACGGTTGTGCCAAACGACCCGGAACTGATTTTCTTGCTTGATGAAGCAGACCAACTCGGGCGCAATTTGTATGCAATTGGTCAGCGCAAGAAAAACTCAAGCTAACGCACTTGTTTGTCCATTGTCCATTGTTCATTGTCCATCATCCATCCCGTAAATGAATTTATCCGGCTTACTTTCCCTCCTCGACGCGACGCCTGAATTTCAAGCGCTGTTGACGCGCCTCAACGCGGGTTCGGTCGTCGCTGAACCGCTTCAAGTCCTCGATGCCGCGCGCCCGTACGTCCTCGCGGCGCTGCATCAAACACGAAACGCGCCGCTTGTGGTTGTCACTGCGCGCACGGAACGCGCGAAACAGTTGTGGATGGATTTGAGCGCGTGGAGCGCGTCGCCCGCGCGTATTTATTTTTTTGCCGAGCCCGACCCGCTGTTGTACGAACGGATGCCGTGGAGTGTGGAAACGATTGCGCTGCGCCTCGCGGCTTTGTCGGCATTGTCCGCGCCCCCCCCCCTTCCCCCCCCCCTCATCGTCACGACGATGCGCGCGCTGATGCTGCGCACCGCGCCGCGCGCGGAATTTCAACGTCATGTGTTTGCGTTAAAGCGCGGCGAGAGTGTATCGTTATCGAATTTGCTGCGCGCATGGAGTGAATTGGGGTACGAAGCGTCGTCGGTGGTGGACGCGCCCGGTCTCTTTTCGCGGCGCGGCGGCATTGTGGACATTTGGCTGCCTTCGCACGCGAACCCCGCACGCATTGAATTGGTCGGCGATGAAATCGAAACCTTGCGCGAGTTTGACCCGACGACCCAGCGTTCGGGACGCGTCATCGAAACGTTGTTGATTACGCCGGCGAGCGAAACGGATATTGCGCGTGCGCCGGATGCCGCCGCACGCGCGAGACAGTTGGACCTTTCCAATTTGCATCCCGTCGCCGCGAATACGTTTCGCCAAGATATGGACGCGCTGGCAAACCGGCAGCGATTTCGCGGCATCGAATTTTATTTGCCTTATTTCACCGCGACGGCATCGCTGCTCGATTATTTGCCCGACGACGCGTTGATTGCGGCGGACGATTGGCAAGAGCTCGAAGCCATGACGGAACAGTTTGAGCAGCAAGCCGAACAGGTGCGCGCGGACCTGGAAGGACGCGGCGAGCTGCCGCGCAATTTTGCGAAACCGTATTTCACCTGGCACGAATTACGTGACAAATTTTTACAGCATTCGCGTTTGCTCTTTGATTATCGCGGCGTGGAGGATGCGCCCGCGCTGCCGTTTGCGCCCGGCGAACGTTTTGGCGGGCAAGTGAAACGCGTGGTGGACGAAATGATGCGCGCGCGCGAGGCGGGCGCGCGGGTGATTGCCGTGACGCGTCAAGCCGAGCGCATTGCGGATTTATTGCGCGAACGCGATTTTTTCGTGAAACCGAAAACGGAAATTTCATACGCGCCCGACGCGGGACATATTGTTTTGGTGCAAGGCGCATTGATGGAAGGATGGAGACTAGAGATTGGAGACTCGAGGCAAGAGATTCCTCACTCCGTTCGGAATGACAGTCTCCGGTCTCCGGTCTCTGGTCTCTTTCTGTTGACGGACGCTGAAATCTTTGGTTGGTCGCGCCCCAAGCCGCGCCGACTCACGACGCAATATTCGCGCTCGCAAGCGCCCGAAGCATTTTTCGCCGACTTGTCCGAAGGCGATTACGTGGTGCACATTGACCACGGCATCGGGGTCTTTCGCGGTCTGGAAAAATTGGATTTGGGCGGACCCGATACCGAATACTTGCGTTTGGAATATGCGCACGGCGATAAATTGTACGTGCCGGTGCACCAACTCGACCGTCTCAGCCGCTATGTCGCGCCGGGCGGACATACGCCGACGCTGCATCGGCTCGGCACGGCAGAATGGGCGCAGGTCAAAGAACGCACAAAGAAAGCCATCGCGGACATTGCGCAAGAATTGTTGGAATTGTACGCGACGCGCGAAATTGTCAAGGGACACGCTTATTCACCGGATACGCAGTGGCAGCACGAACTCGAAGCATCGTTTCCGTACATTGAAACGCCCGACCAGCTGATGGTGATTGAGGCGGTCAAACGCGACATGCAGCAAACACGTCCGATGGACCGTTTGGTCGTCGGCGATGTGGGTTATGGTAAAACCGAAGTCGCGCTGCGTGCCGCGTTCAAAGCGGTAATGGATGGGAAACAAGTTGCGATTCTGGTACCGACAACGGTTTTGGCGCAGCAGCATTTCAATACCTTCCGCGAGCGCCTCGCGCCGTTTCCCGTGAGCGTCGAGATGTTGTCGCGTTTTCGTTCCGACAAAGAGCAAGCTGAAATCGTAAAAAAATTGAGTCAGGGCGCAATTGATATTGTGATTGGTACGCATCGCATCCTCTCGCAAGATGTGGCGTTCAAAGATTTGGGGCTGATGATTGTGGACGAAGAGCAGCGTTTTGGCGTACAGCACAAAGAACGTCTGAAACAATTGCGCGCGCATGTGGATGTGTTGACGTTGACGGCGACGCCAATTCCGCGCACGTTGTATCTTTCGCTGTCGGGCGCGCGCGACATGTCCACGATCGAAACGCCGCCGGAAGAACGTTTGCCGATTCGCACCTATGTCGCCGCGTATGAAGAGGGCTTGGTGCGCGACGCGATTTTGCGCGAATTGGACCGCGGCGGGCAAGTGTTTTTTGTGCACAACCGCGTGCAGGGCATCGGTATCATTGCCGAACAATTGCGCAAGTTGGTGCCGGAAGCGCGTATCGGCATCGGACATGGGCAGATGCACGAAGACCACCTTGAAGCGGTCATGAGTGAATTTGCGGCGGGCAAGTACGATGTATTGGTTTGCACGACGATTATCGAAAGCGGCATTGACATTCCGAATGCCAACACCATCATTATCAATAACGCGGACAAGTTTGGGCTGGCGCAGTTGTATCAATTGCGCGGGCGCGTGGGACGCAGCGCGGCGCGCGCCTTTGCGTATTTTTTGCATGACAAGCGCGCAAACATCTCCGATGACGCGCGGATGCGTTTGCAGTCCATTGCCGAAGCGACGGAATTGGGCGCGGGCTTTCAAGTGGCGATGCGCGATTTGGAGATTCGCGGCGCGGGCGAAATTCTCGGCGCGCGGCAGTCGGGACATATTGCGGCGGTGGGGTTGGATTTGTACGCGCGGTTGCTCGCGGGCGCGATTCAAGACGCGCGCGCCAAAGCGGAACCGACGCGCGGCAATGGCAAACCAGCGCGCGGCAATGAAGCGGTCAACCCCGCGCAGCGCATCTTGCATGCCCCTGCGATTGATTTGCCTATCGTGTCGCAAATTCCCGAAGAGTATGTAGCGGATGCGGGGCTGCGTTTGCGTTTGTATCGCCGCCTCGCGGACGTCACTGACGAAACACAAATCAATGAGCTGGTGCGTGAATTTCAAGAACGGTTTGGCGCGCTGCCGGAGGAAATCGAAAATCTTTTTTTCGTGCTGCGTTTGAAATTAGCGGCGACGCGCGCACAGGTGGCAACAATCACATTGGACGATGGGCGCCTCTTGGCGCGATTTCGCCATGAGGACATGGCGCGTTTGGAGCGCTTGAACAAGAAATGGGGCACACGCGTACGCGCGTCGCGCGACCGAATGTGGCTGGCGGGTCCGGATGTGAATCCGCAGTGGCGCGAACAATTGATGCAAGTGCTGGAACAGTGCGCCGCCGATGCCTCCGCCGCAACGTAAAAACGCCTCAAGAGAATTGTCTTGAGGCGTTTTGTTTTAGCGCAAGGCAATCCACGTGCGGATGGGCAGCATCCAATCGTCGCGCTGCCAATTCACACGTGGAACGTAACGGAATTGGGTATAGCCGCTCCACTTACCACAACCGTACAGGGTACTGCATGCTTTGGCTTGCGCGAAATAAATGTCATCGCGCGCGGGCGTGAGCTTGACAGTCACTTCCGACGTTGGGAGGTTGCCTTTGGCGAAAATGACGGGTCCGTCTTTGGCGCCTTGTTTGAGCCGAAACTTGAAATAGTCGGCGCAAGGCACATTGGTCCAATCAATGTAAACGGCTGTACCGCTTACTTGCGCGCCGTTTTGCGGTTCCACAATGATTGGTTTTGTGGGAATGCACGGTGTCGGTGTGAACGTGGCAGTGTTGGTGGGTGTGTTGGTGGGCGTATTGCTTGCCGTAGGCGTCGCTGTATGGGTCGGCGTGTGGGTTGGCGTGTTGCTCGGCGTAAACGTCGCCGTAGGCGTCGGCGTGTTGCTCGGCGTGAATGTGTTGGTTGGTGTATAGGTGTCGGTTGCCGTTGGTGTATCGGTGGGTGTGGACGTGTTGGTCGGTGTTTGGGTTGGCGTGTAGGTTGCGGTCTCTGTCGGCGTGTTGCTTGGCGTGAATGTTTGGGTTGGCGTCAAAGTATTGGTGGGTGTATTGGTCGGCGTGTTGGTTGGCGTATTGGTCGGTGTAGAGGTATTCGTCGGTGTATCGCTGGGCGTTGGCGTATTCGTCGGCGTGTTGGTCGGCGTTTCGGTCGGCGTATTGGTCGGCGTATTCGTCGGCGTGTTGGTCGGCGTATTCGTCGGCGTGTTGGTCGGCGTATTGGTCGGCGTATCGGTCGGCGTGTTCGTCGGCGTGTTGGTGGGTGTATTCGTCGGCGTGTTGGTCGGCGTGTTGGTCGGCGTATCGGTAGGCGTGTTCGTCGGCGTATTGGTGGGTGTATTCGTTGGTGTGTTGGTTGGCGTATTGGTGGGCGTGTTGGTTGGTGTGTTGGTGGGTGTATTCGTCGGCGTGTTGGTGGGTGTCGGCGTGGCGTTCGCAATGGTGAGCGTCGTGCTGCCACTTGTAAATTCGAACCCGCTGTCAATGACCGTCACGGAAACGTTTATCGTGCCAATCGGCAAGCCGGAAGGATAGTCGTGCGAAATGGGACCAAAACTGGTCACGGTGTCGAGGGCAACATTTTGATTGCTGCTGCCATCGCCCCAATTAATGACGAGCAAATAGCTTTGTCCGCTGTCGGCATCAGAAAAAGAGCCGCTGAGGTCTACATTCCCGCCGTCTTGGGTGCTGATGGAAGTGGGCGAGAGGACAAGATTCAGGTTTGCCGGCGAGTCGGCGAATGCGACATAGGACAGTGCGCCGAAACAAAGCAAACTAAAGATAAGGGCGGATAAAAACCGCGGTCCGGGGGAAGGGTGGTTGTTAGGCATCACGGCGATACTTTCCGGAATGAAATGTGCTGCACGCAGTGACCCGAAAAAAGTTGGGGCGCAGATGGAGCGTCAACTGTATTGAACATTACAAAATGATTACAATAAAACATATCAAAATCGCAGAAATGGGTCAATGGGAAAGAAGGGGGATAGGTGGTGAAATCGGATTGTTTGGAGCCCCCTGCGGGCAATGCTACAATTTCAAAATTACGGAATCACGGTGGCGGAAAACGGAGTGGAAGACGCGCGGATGATACGCGGTGAGTGGAGCAAACATGCTGCAAGCAATTCTGATTCTGATTTTGTTTGTGATTAACGGCGTTTTGGCGATGGCGGAAATTGCGATTGTTTCGTCACGTCGCGCGCGGTTGGGACAGCTGGCCGAGGCGGGAAGCAACGGGGCGCGCGACGCGTTGGCGCTTGCCGAGTCGCCGACACAATTCCTTTCGACGGTGCAGATTGGCATCACGCTGGTCGGAATTTTGGCAGGCGCGTTTGGGGAAGCGATGTTTGCGGCGCCGCTGGCGGAACGGTTGGCGACAGTGCCGGCGCTCGAGCCGATTGCAAACCAGTTGGCATTGGGTTTTGTCGTGTTGGCGATTACGTTTCTCTCGCTCTTGATTGGCGAGTTGGTGCCAAAACGATTGGCGCTGGCGAACCCTGAAAAAATCGCAGCTGTGTTGGCGGCGCCGATGCGCGTCTTGGCGCGGATTGCGGCGCCGTTCGTCTTTGTGCTGTCGCGCATTACGGATGCGATTGTCTCGATGCTGCGCGTTTCGACGCGCGCGGAAGCCGTTACGGAAGAAGAAATCAAAGGCATGATTGAGGAGGGAGCGCGCAGTGGCGTGTTTTTGGAAGCGGAAAGTGAAATGGTGGGACGCGTATTTCAACTGGGCGATTTGGCTGTGAGCGCTTTGATGACGCCGCGCCAAAAAGTGACGGTTTTGGATGTTGACGATGCCCCGGCGGTCTGGCGCCAAAAATTGTTGGAGCATCCGCATTCGCGTTTTCCGGTGACGCGGGGCGGACCCGAAAATGTTATCGGCATTATCAAAACCAAAGATTTGATGGTGCAGTATTTGTCGGGCAAGTCGCTTGATCTCAGCGCACTGCATCCCGCGTTGTTTGTGCCGGAGCGGATGCCGGCGTTGGATTTGTTGGAACTATTCAAAACTGAAGGCGCGCACATTGCGTTGGTGACGGATGAATATGGCGGCTTGCAAGGCATTGTGACAGTCAGTGACATTGCCGAAGCGATTGTAGGGCAGGTGCCGTTGGCAGGCGATGCGGGCGGTGTCGGAATCGTGCGCCGCGCGGATGGTTCGTGGTTGGTGGATGGGGCGCTGGCACTGCACGAATTCCGCGAAGGCGTCGGGATGGAGTATCTGCCGCCGGACGCGGAACGCAAGTATCAAACGGTGGGCGGGTTGGTCATGACGATGCTCGGACGAATTCCGGCAGTCGGCGACGCGGTGAATTGGGACGAGTGGCGTTTCGAAGTGATGGATATGGATGGGCGGCGCGTGGACAAGGTACTGGTGGTGCGAAAAATTCCCAGCGAAAATGCTGCTTGAAGCGCGCGCTGAAACCATGTATAATCGTTGCCCTGTCACGATATGAATTGAGCTACTCATTCTTTCAGGGATTCGCGGATTGAAAATACCCCTCTCGCGTGCGCGCCTTGAACCCACCCGAATTATCAACATTCTCAGCGTCGGGCTCGTCATCGGCATTATTGACTTGTTTATAGAGCTCTCGTTTGCGGCGCTCATTTTCTCCGGTCCGCTGGCGGGATACATCCAAAACGGGTTTGGAATGATGTTGGTGGCGGCGGTCTTGATTGGACTGGTCGTCACGCTGTGGAGCTCCTTTACGGCGAGCATCGCGCTGCCGCAAGATGTGCCGGTTGCTATCTTTGCATTGATTTCGGTCAGCATTATGCAGCAAATGCGCGTCGCGCCGCCGGATGCAGGTTTTGCGACGGTGGTTGCCGCCATCATGTTGACCTCGCTGCTGACCGGCATTTTGTTTTTTCTCATCGGGCGTTTTCATCTCAGTGTGTTGGCGCGTTTTGTGCCCTTTCCCGTGATTGGCGGTTTTTTGGCGGGAACGGGTTTTTTGTTGGTGCGCGGCGCGTTTGGGGTGGTGACAAATATCGAACCGGGCGCGGCGGACTGGACGCTTTTTTTCTCGCCCGCGCTGTTGTTGAAATGGGTTCCCGCGCTCGCGTTTGGTGTCTTGTTTTTGTTTGTCCTGCGGCGCACGACGCATTATTTGGTGATGCCGTTGATGGTCGTTGGGGGGACGGGGCTGTTTTATGCAGCATTGTTTTTGACCGGGATGACGTTGGCGAACGCGGCAGCGGCAGGGCATTTGGCGGCGGCGCCGAATGTGCCGGTGGTGTGGCAGCCGATGACGCCGCAAATGTTGTCGTTGGTCAATTTTCAGGTCATCGCCGGGCAGTGGGACAAGATTGCGACGGTGATGTTTATCAGCGTGATTGGGATGCTGCTCAACGTGAGCGGATTGGAATTGGTGGCGCGGCGTGATTTTGATTTGGACCGCGAGCTGCAGGCGGCGGGGCTGGCGAATCTGTTTGGCGGCGCGGTCGGCGGGACGGTCGGTTATCATGCCTTGAGTTTGTCGGCGTTGGCATTGCGGACCGGCGGCAAACAACGCGCGATCGGACTTGTAAGTATCGGCGTGTTGTTGGGCGCGGTTGTCCTTGGCACGACGTGGTTTGCTTTGGTGCCGCGCGCAATCTTGGGCGGCGTCTTGTTTTTTTTGGGTCTCTCTTTTTTGGTGGAATGGTTGTATGACGCGTGGTTCAAAATTTCGCGCGCCGATTACGCGCTGATTGTTGCTATCGTGGCAGTGATTGCGACGATTGGCTTTTTGGAAGGCGTTGTGTTGGGCATCGCAATTGCGATGGTATTGTTTGTCGTCAACTACAGCCGCATTCATGTGGTCAACTATGCGCTTACGGGGCTGACATATCGCAGTACGGTGGACCGTTCCCCCGCGCAGCGCGCGACACTGCGCGCGCACGGCGACGAGCTGCTGATTTTGCAGCTGCAAGAATTTATTTTTTTCGGCACGGCACAGCGGCTGCTCGAATATCTGCAAACGCGGTTGAACGACCACACACGTCCGGCGCTGCATTTTGTCGTTTTGGATTTTCGGCGCGTGCCGGGCTTGGATTCTTCGGCGGTCATCAGTTTTGTGCGGCTCAAGCAATTGACTGAGGCGGAACAGGTACAGTTGGTGTTGACGCATTTGTCCGCGCCGATGCAAGAACAATTGCTTCGCGGGCAGGTTTTGGGTGCGGTGGGCGGGAACGTGCATACTTTTCCGACATTGGACCACGGTGTCGAATGGTGCGAAAATGAAATGTTGCAGCGTGCGGGACACGGCGCGGACGAGCCGGAATTGTTGGCGACGCAGCTGCAAAATGTGTTGGGCGCGGCGGACGGGATGGCGCGGCTGATCCAGTATATGGAATTCAGCGAGGTGCCGGGCGGCACGCGGTTGATTCAACAGGGCGATGCCGCAGACGCTTTGTACTTTATCGAATACGGCAGTGTTTCGGTGGAGCTGCAGTTGTTGAACGGAAAAAAGACGCGCTTGCGGACCATTCGACGCGGGTGCGTCGTGGGCGAAGTGGCAATGTACACCCAAGGCATCCGCACGGCGTCGGTGGAAACGCTCGAGCCCAGCGGGATTTATCGCCTGAGCGCGGACGCGCTGCGGCGGATGGAAACGGAAGAGCCGATGATTGCGAGCGCGGTGCATAAATGGGTTGCCCAACAAATCGCAGAACGGCTCTCGGACAATGTGCGGACGTTGGAAGTGGTGATGCATTGAAGCGGACGCATAAAAATAGAATGCGCTTGCGTTTGACGATTCGCACCGGCTATGTTATATTTGCGAACTGCAAAAAGAAATTACGACCCTTTTGAGGAGGCAGGCACATAACAGACCGTCTGCGAGTGAATGAACAAATCCGCGCGCGTGAAGTGCGCGTGATTGATGATGCTTCGGGCAAACAATTGGGAATCTTGACCCCGCGTGAGGCGACCGCAATGGCGCGCGAGCGCAATCTCGATCTTGTCGAAGTCGCGCCCAATGCCAATCCGCCGGTGTGCCGTATCATGGATTACGGCAAGTACCAATACGAGCGCACCAAAAAAGAACGCGAAGCAAAAAAAGCCCAAAAAGTTATCGAAGTCAAAGAAGTCCGCATTCGTCCCAAGACCGCCATGTATCACGTCGGTTTCAAACTGAACCGCGTGCGCGATTGGTTGAAACGGGGCAACAAGGTCAAAATTCGTATTCTGTTCCGCGCGCGCGAAATTACGCACTCGCAGCTGGGACGCGATACGCTGGCAGAAATTGCCGGCGACCTGGCGGATATTGCAACGGTCGAACAAGCGCCATTGATGGACGGCAAGAGTCTGGTGATGCTCTTGGGTCCCGGACCGCACAAAGGCGGCGCCGAAGCAGCGCGTCGCGCGGTGCGAAATGCCAGAATCCGTCCGCCGACAGAAGAACAACGCGCGGCGATGCCCGCGTCCACCAGTGTCGAAGACGAGGCGGAAACGATCGTCGAAGAAACTTCCGAACCGGTCGTGTAAAACCTGTAGGGGCTGTGAAAATAAACACGCCTCCCGCGAGGCGTGTTTTTGTGTGTGAGCGTTTGATGGAAACGCGTTGGCGACCTTCCCTCGCCCACAGCCGGTCGGTTCAATTCAAATACCTGCGGGGAAAATGATTTCCCGCTCAAGTGGAAGGAGCAATATGCCGAAACTCAAAACGCACAAGTCCACCGCCAAGCGCTTCAAACGCACCGGCACCGGCAAATTGATGCGTCAAAACATGCCCAAAGGTCACTTGCGTCGTCGTCATTCGAAACGCAACAATCGCAAACTCGACCGGTATGTGGAAGTGCAGCTGCACGAACAGAAAAAGAAAATTGATCAACTCGCACCGTATATTTAGGATTGAGGACTGAGCCATGCGGGATGAGTTTGGAATCAAAGATTCCGGGAATCAAAAATTCTACTCTGTCCTCAGCACTCGCACCTCATCCCTTTGATTGGGTGGCTGGAGGATGCCTTCCCAATCTGTAACAAGGAGAATTCAAAATGCCTCGCGTAAAACGTGGCGTCCCCGCGCGGGCTCGCCATAAAAAAGTACTCAAACAGACCAAAGGGCAAATCGGTTCGCGCCATCTTTTGTATCGCCGCGCGCACGAAGCCCTGACCCATTCGCTCTTTTATCATGACCGTGACCGGCACGACCGCAAAGGCGAATTTCGCCGCTTGTGGATTGCGCGCATCAACGCCGCCGCGCGGGAAGAAGGCACCACCTACAATCAGCTCATGCACGGGTTGAAACTCGCCGGCGTCGAGGTGGACCGCAAAATGTTGGCAGACCTCGCCGTGCGCGATGCCGCCGCCTTCAAGACGCTGGTGGACGTGTCCAATCAAGCGCGCGCAGAAGAACAACCTTCCGCATAATTCCATTGGAGCAGGGCACGCACCTGCTCCGATTTTTTTTAATCCGTTGTGATTACAAGCACCACGAACGAAAAAATTAAATTCGCGCGCAGTCTGGCGCGTAAAAAAGAACGCATCGCCGCCGGACAATTTGTGCTGGAAGGTGCGCGCTTGCTTCAGGAAGCGGTCAAGGCAGGCGCTGCTCCCGCGCTGGTGATGTATGAACGCGCCGCGTTCGACACCGACGCGCACCTTCGCGCGCTGATTGTGGCATTTCAAAAACAAACGCGTGAGGTGTACGAGGTGAACGCGCAGGTCATGCGCGCGCTTTCGAACACCGAGACGCCGCAAGGCATCGCCGCCGTATTTCCACTCCCGCATGTCCCCCCCCCCTCCGCGCCGACACTGACGCTAGTGCTGGACCGCATTCGCGACCCGGGCAATCTGGGAACGATTCTGCGCACCGCATGGGCGGCAAATGTGAGTCAGGTGTTGCTCGCGCCCGAAACGGCGGACACCTTTACTCCGAAAGTCGTGCGCGCGGGCATGGGCGCACATTTTCATGTTCCGCTTATCGCTGCTTCGTGGCAAGAAATCGCCGCGCGCGTGCAAGCAATCCCGCGGATTTATTTGTCCGACGCCAAAGGTGAATTGGTGTACACGCGCGCGGATTGGACCGCGCCCGTCGCGCTGATTGTGAGCAATGAAGCCGAAGGCGCAAGCGCTGCCGCGCGGGAGCTTGCCACTGCCGCGTTGGCGATTCCCATGCGCGGCGCTGCCGAGTCGTTGAACGCAGCTGTGGCAGCGGGCATTTTGCTGTTTGAATTTCACCGCGCCGCTTGAAAGCCGTTCCACGCTTTGCTATAATCTTCGCCGATGTCATCTGCTCCTGACCCGTTGAAATCCTAT
>CAZXYP010000028.1:0-24049 GCA_964644955.1 uncultured Anaerolineales bacterium
GCGGGACGATCTCGGGGCGCCAAGTTCCATTTTACCAACGTTCAGATGGAACGCTGGCGCATCCAAATGAATTGGCATATCTGACCTCGGTCGGGTTGCCAATTATTGCCGGATTGTTACTGCACGAAATCCAGACCGAACGGCGTGCCAAGATGCTTGTTGCTCTGGCGGTGATGACTGTATTGGTGGCATTGACGATCTATCTCACCGGTTCAGTTTCCGGATATTTAGGTGTATTGATTGCAATGGCATTATTATTCACCATTGTACTCATCAAATCCAATGCGCGAATTCGTATCGGGACAGCGGTCTTGATTGGCGTTTTGGGGCTTGCGGTGTTTACGTATTTGAGCGTGACACAACAAAGCGCGCAGATGCGGCAGTTCATCGCCGATAATCTCGACCGCGCGATTGAAATCACGGGACCTGACCGTATTGCGCTGGTTGCGCAATCGGTGGACGTTATGGCAGCCAACCCTTTCGTTGGCTTTGGCATGGACCAATCTGCGACCGGCGGTTTGTTGAACAGCCAGCGGGTCACCACCGTCGGGATTCACAATGTAACGTTTGCAAGTTGGGTCAGCGGAGGTCTTTTTGCGTTGGCGGGAATGACGTTCGGATATTTCGTGTCATTTTTGACAGGAATCCATGCCATGCGGCGCGGGGCACAGCGATTGGATTGGGTCATTGTTGCGTTGGGCGCCGCCTCGTTCGCGTGGTTGTTTTTTGACCAAACGCAGCCCAGTCTACACCACCGCACCTCGTGGTTCACAACCGCGCTTTTATTTGGAGCAGGGTATCAAATTCGATTTTTCATGTCGCGCCGTTAAGATTCTGAAAGGCACTGTGTTGTGTTTCGGATTTTTTTTGCTTTGGGGGTTTTTAGCTTGGTTCTCAACACCGTGCGCTTGCCGGGCTTGGGCATCTCGGTCAGTGATTTTTTCATTTTGGGCGCGCTCGGTATTTGGTTCGTTGAATTTGTTTTGCACGACGGAAAGGGGGGCTGGAATATTCCCGCGCACCCCTTGTGGCTGCCCGGGATTGTGATTTTGTTTGGCGGACTGTTGTCTTCGGTCAATGCGGTGAATCAGTTGACGAGTATCTCGATTACATTGAAAATCGCGTTTGTTCTGACGGTATGGGTGGCGATGGGCATCATTATGGTCCAACGCGGCGATTTTTATTGGGCGTTGTGGTCGTTTGTCGGGGGGGTGTTCTTTACGTCCTTGATCACTATCGAAGACCGTTTCACGGGTTGGGATTTGGGCGGCAAAATTTCGGGGCGGAACATTAATTATTGGAGTCGCTCGGATGGAACGGTCGGACATCCGGTTGAACTGGGTTTTCTCACTTCAGCGGCGCTCCCAATTGTGGCTGGCTTGCTGATTCATGAATGGCACACTCACCGACGCTGGTGGTGGTTGTGCGTTTGGTCAGTTGTGTTTGTGACGATATTTGCTGCCATGTTTTTCGCGGGTTCGGTAGCGGGCTATGTGAGCTCCGCTTTTTCGTTGGGGGTTCTCGCCATGTTGTTGTTTGCGCGCGCAAGCCATCGAGTCCGTCTGGGAATTCTGATGGGTTTGGCGATCGTGATTGTGGCGGCGAGTGCGTATTTGGTGCAATCGCCGGCTTGGAGCGATACGGTCTTTTTGCTTAACTTGAATGTATGGCGTGCCACGACAATTACTGGTCCGGAGCGTTTTAATCTTTTGGACCAGGCGCTGTCAGCGGTTGATGTGAATCCGTTTGTGGGTGCGGGGATGGACCAATCAGGTACGGGTGGATTGAGCCGAAGTGATTTGGTGGCAACGGATGTGATTCATAATGTGGTGATGGGCGGGTGGCTGGGTGGCGGATTGTTTGTCGTACTCGGCATTCTGTGGAGCTATGTCATTGTGGGACTGACCGGATTGAATGCGGTGTGGCGCGGCTTTCGTTCCGAACAATGGTTGATTGTGGGGTTGGGCGCGAGCGCTTTGGGGTGGATCTTGTTTGATCAAACACAGCCGCACCTGTATCACCGACATACGTGGTTGATTCTGGCGCTCTTGTTCGGATTGGGGTACCAGGTCCGTTTTTTTGTCCGACCAAAAAAACAAGCGTTCGCCTCCTCGCCGGAATGGAAAAATTCGCGAGCATAGAGAAACCGATGTGGCGCATTGCCGTTGTCATGACGTTCCCCGCACCGTACCGCATTCCGCTTTTGAATGAGCTTGCCACTTTGCCGGGAATTGAATTGCATGTCTTGTTGACGGATCCCATCACAGCGAAGCGGGAAAACGAAATTCGGCAATTTCAATTTTCGTACGAAACGTTGGCAACGTATATGTGGGAAAGCCGGAATCGTTTCGCCGACCGCATCGGTTTTGTTTTCAGTCCCGCGTTGGCGAGTCACTTGTGGCGTGTGAAATATGATGCGTTGGTCTGTTTGGGTTGGACGATGCCCAATACGATGTTGGCGCGCGCGATGGGCGCGTTGCGGCGCACACCCGTACTTCTGTGGGACGAAAGTATTCCGCATACGCCCGGCGCGCTCAAACGTTTTCTTATGCCACTGCTGCGCCTGTACTTTGGTTCGTTTGACGGATATCTGGCGGCGAGCAGTGGGTGCCGCGCATATATGATTGCAATGGGCGCGGCGCCGGAACGCATCGTCATTTTTCCACAAGTTGCCGACAATTCTTTTTTTCAATCCGAGAATGCGCGACTGCGCCCGCAGCGCGCGGCATGGAAACGCGCGCTGGGGATTACGACTGCGCGCGTAATTTTATTTGTGGGGCAATTGATTCCGCGCAAAGGCATTTTGGAATTGATGGACGCTTTTGAAATCATTGCGGCACAGGATGCGGATGTGAGCTTGGTCATGGTGGGCGAAGGTGTTTTGCGTGCGGAATTGCAAACGCGGCGCGCGGGGTCGCGTCATGCCGAACGGATTTTTATTTCCCCTTTTGCGTCGCAGCAAGAATTGCCAACGTATTATGCGGTGGCGGATATTTTTGTTTTGCCCTCGTTGTATGATACGTTTGGTGTCGTCGTGAATGAAGCGATGGCGAGCGGACTGCCGATTGTGACGACGCACAATGTCGGCGCAACGGCGGATTTGGTCGCGGATGGTGTGAATGGACGCGTGGTCGCCCCGGGCGACGCGCACGCGTTGGCAGCGGCACTATGCTCTTTGCTGCAGGATGAAACATTACGCGACAGGATGGGAAATAATGCGTTGGAACGCATCGGGCAATGGACGATTCAAACGGCGGCGGATGCTTTCATGGAATGCTTGACGCTCTGTCGAGGCACACGCGAGAATTGAATGGTAAATGAGTGCGTTACGGCGTTATCCTGACTTTTTCATTGTCGGCGCACAGCGTTCCGGCACAACCTGGTTGTATGAAGCATTGCGCGCCCATCCGCAAGTGTTCATGAGCGCGCACAAAGAGACGCATTATTTTTCTCAAGACCGATTGCGTCTCGATGCGGATTTGGTCGTGCGCTCCGAATCCGCCTATTTGAATTTGTTTGCCCGCGCACCCAACCCGCATTTGTGCGGTGAAGCGAGTCCTTCGTATTTGTGGCATCCCGACGCGGCGCAACGAATTTATGCGCAGCAGCCGCGCGCAAAAATTATTGCCATCCTGCGGCACCCCATTGAACGCGCGTTTTCGCAGTACCGCATGGATTTGGCGGACGGAATGCGCCCCGTATCGTTTTATGATGCCATTCAGCGCGCTTGCCAACGCGGTGAAAAAGTGTACGGCACGGGCGATTTGTATGTCGAACTCGGTCTGTATGCGGAACAATTGACGCGGTACGTAAAAGTGTTTCCGCGCGCGCGCGTCCTATTGCTCGATTTTCGGGATTTGGTTTCGGATGCGCGAACGCTGCTCAAGCGCGTCGCCGCGTTTTTGGAGATTGATGCGGCAGGTTTTACGGAAGAAGCGATGCGCGCGCACAATCAAACGGTTATGCCGCGTAATGCCGCCGTGCGGCGAGTGTTGGAATTTCGCTCGGCGCGGCAGCTCTATCGCGCGCTTGTTCCTCCGCGGCTGCGGCGCGCGGTGCGCGCCCGGGCGTTTGTGCACGGTGTTTCCGCAAAACCCGAACCCGCGGCGGTTGATTTTTTGCGGTCGGTCTATTTGCCCGATGAGCGTGTCCTGCGCGAGCGCTTTGGGAATTTCTACGAGCTGGTTTGAGCGGGTTACCGGGTCTTTCGAGACCAAAAGCAAATTTTGGACCCGGCACGGTGGACGGATGACACTGCCTAACTTTTTCATCATCGGCGCTGCCAAAGCGGGCACAACGGCGCTCTATGAATATCTCAAACAGCATCCGCAAATTTTCATGGCGCTGGTCAAGGAGCCAAAATTCTTTGCGTTTCAAAACGAGGCGCTGGCTTTTGCCGGACCCGGCGATATGGAGGCGCAGCGGAATGTTGTTACGGATCTTTTCGCGTACGAAAACTTGTTTCGCGGTGCCGGCGGCGCGCGTGCCATCGGTGAAGCGTCGGTTATTTATTTGTACAGCGAACAAGCGTGCGCGCGAATTCGCCACTATGTGCCGGACGCCAAATTGATTGCGGTGTTGCGCAATCCGGTGGAACGCGCGTTTTCGAATTACTTGATGAATGTGCGCGATGGGCGCGAGACGCTGGAGTTTGCCGACGCGTTGGCGGCAGAAGAAAAACGCATCCGTGAAAATTGGGAATTTATCTGGCACTATACGCGCGCCGGATTTTATTTTCAGCAGCTGCGCCGCTATTATGACGCATTTCCGTCCGCGCAGCTGCATATCATTTTGCACGAGGATTTGGAACAAGCGCCTTTGCGTGTGACGCAAGAGACATTTGCGTTCCTCGAGGTGAATCCATCGTTTCAGCCGGATGTGTGGGTCAAACACAATGTTTCGACTGCCGTGCCGAAATGGCGGTATCGTATTCCACGTCGCACGCTGCGGTCGCGCCCTGCGCGTTGGTTGAAACCGTATCTGCCCGCGCGCGCACAGCGGAAAATGGAACAAGTTTTGCAGCAGCGCGATAAGCCGCGTCCTGCAATGCAACCGCAAGTGCGGCGACACCTGCAAGCATTGTTCCGCGAGGATATTTTGGCGCTGCAAGACTTGATTCGGCGCGACCTGAGCGCGTGGCTTGCGGAATAGATTTGAAACCCACTGCAAGGATGACAAGATGACCGAGCCAAGCCGTGATGTGCTGTTGGCGCAAGAACGCGCGGAATATGATGTGCGCTATGATGATACCGACATTCAAGCGCCGCTGCGCGAACATATCGTGCCGCCGGTTGAACGTGCCCTGTGGAACAAATACATGGGCGACCTTGCCGGGAAAACGGTGTTGGAATGTGGCGCGGGCGATGGCGCCAATGCCGTGTGGCTTGCGGCGCAGCAGGCGAAGGTGGTCGCGGTGGAACTCTCCCCGGTGGGCTGTGAACGGATTCGCCAGCGCGCCGCGTATCATGGTTTAGGCGAACGCGTGCAGGTCTATTGCGGCGACTGCTGCCGACTTGAAACGATGCTGGCAGACCATTGACGTGGCATTTGGTTCGGCGGTGTTGCATCATTTTCCGCCGCTTGATTTTGGCGCGAGTTTGAAACAAGTGCTCAAGCCGGGCGCGTATGGACTGTTTTTGGAAAACTCGAATGCAAATCCGTTGTATCGCTTGGGCAGGAAAATTCGCAACAACGAAACGGCGTGCGGCTCGCCTTTGACGGCGGAGCAAGCAGATACGCTGATTGCCACTCTCGGCGGCGGCGCGAAAATTTACCCGCGCTTTGGATTGTTTTCCTTTATTCCGAAATATGTGCTGCGCGAAAGTGCGGCATTCAAACAATTCATGCGCGACATAGATGCGGCAATTGATACGATTCCCGCCACGCGCCGCTGGTCGGCGCACATGTGGGTCTATGTCCGCAAGCCAAACCTCGAAACGATGAGCGGATGAGTGCGCTGAGAATTGTGTTGTGCGCGGAAGGCGCGCGTGTGGAAATGGGCGGTGTCGGTTTGGTGGCAGTGCCGCCGATTGCGCGTGCGCTCGCGGCGCGCGGGCATCATGTCGTGTTGGACATGTTCGGTCCGCCGATTCCCGGCGCGGAAAATTTCGTGACGACAGACGCGGCGCGCGCGTTTCAAGAAAATCTGGTCGCGTTTTCTTTTCCCGCGCGCGGGCGGTATGCGTTTTCGCGCGACGGGTCAGCGCGTGTTCAATCGCATGTGGCGCGCGCGGATTTTGTGATGCTGCATTCGTTATATTCGTTTGCCGTCTTGAGCGGATATTTGGGCGCGCGCCGCTTTCACAAATCTTACGGCGTCTGGCTACACGGCGTGTTGGCGCCTTTTCAACGTTCGGTCGGGCGGCGCAAAAAAGTTATCTATAATGCCCTGTTTGCAAAATCCATTCTGGAAAATGCATCCGTATTGTTTTACAGTGCGCCCGGTGAACGCGACGAAGCCGCGCCTTTAGACCTGCGCGCGCCGTCGGTCATTATTCCGCATGGCATTGACCTCGAACTGTTCACGCAGCTGCCGGCGCGCGGCGCGTTCCGCCAAAAATATCTGCACGGGTTTGACGGACCGCTCGCAGTGTATTTGGGGCGCCTGAACGCAAAAAAAGGGCTGGACCTGTTGGTAGAAGCGATGCACCACGCGCGCGCAAAAAATCCTGCGCTGCGCTTGGCAATTGTGGGCGCGGGGGACCCGCCGGCATTTGGCGCGCAAGTGCAAACGTGGGTGCGCGACGCGAATTTGCAGGATGTGATTGTGATGCCGGGGCTGATGATGGGAGATGAAAAATTGCGCGCGCTGGCGGATGCCGATATATTTGTTTTGCCGTCCATCGCCGAAAATTTTTCGTTCGCGTTGTTTGAGGCGATGGCGGCGCGCGTGCCGGTGGTGATTTCCGACACGTTGAATTTTGCGCCGCAGGTACAACGCGCGGGCGCGGGACGGGTGGTGGCGCGCCATGCGCACGCGTTCGCAGGCGCATTGTCTGAATTGTCGTTAGCTCCGGATCTGCGGCGCGAAATGGGCGAACGCGGCGCGCAATTGGCGGCGCGGTACTCGTGGAACGCGGTGGGGGAGCAGATGGAACGCGTGGTGTATGCAGTGGTTGAGAACGAACCGCTGCCGCGCGATTTGGTCCTGGGAACGACGTTTGCATGAATCCGACGTTGAAACGCACTTTACGAAGCATGCTGCCGCGTACGCTCAAGCCGCATCACATTCGGGGGGGGGTGCTGCGAAATTATCGCATCGTGACTTCATGGCATGATTATCCCGCCGCGATTTTGGGACGCACCGAAGCGCGTTTGTTGGATTGGTTCGGCGCCAATGTAAAACCGGGCGAGACGTGGCTGGATGTGGGCGCGCATTATGGCTATACGGCGCTGGCGCTGGCGCATTTTGTTGGCGGGCGCGGGCGCGTGTTTGCATTCGAGCCGATGCTCACCAGCGCGGGTGCGCTGGCAGAAACGCGTCGTTTGAACGACTTGAAACAATTGACGCTCGTGCCGTTGGCTTTGGGCGATGCCCGCGGTTTGGAATTGGAAGTTTTGCCGGTGGTGCGCGGGATGGCAGACCGTACGCTAAACGCGCACGCGGCGGCGTGGTCAGAAACGCTGCTCGTCGCGAGTCTGGATGAAATCTGGGAGGCGTTGTGCAGCGGAGACGCGCGCGTGCACGGTATCAAGATTGATGTGCAAGGTATGGAATTGTCGGTACTGCGCGGGATGAAAAATTTACTGCAAACTCAACACCCAAAACTGGTGGTCGAAGTGCATGCGGGCGTTTCGCGCGAGGAGCTGTGCGCGTTGATGCGGCAAATCGGTTACGCGCAACCGGCTCTGCCCATTGAACCGGCAGAAGGTGAAACGACGGCGCGATTTTTGGACGATACGAGTTATGCCTTTGTGGTATGAAACTGCTTTTGCTGTGTATGAATTACGCGCCGGAACGCACGGGCATTGCGCCATTTACAACCGACCTGGCGGAATCTCTTGCCGCGCGCGGGCATCAAGTTACCGTCGCGACGACGTTTCCGCATTATCCCGAATGGGAAACGTTCGCGCCGTATCGCGGGCAGCGCGTGATGCGTGAAACGCGCAATGGCGTCACGATTCTGCGCCGCGCAATTCCGCTGCCGAAACGCGCGACGACCTTGCGGCGCATTTTGTATGATACGATGCTCGGCGTGACTGCGTTGTGGTCGGGACTGGAAATGGGTGAATTTGATTTGGCGCTGGCTGTCGAACCGCCGATTCAAGCGGGCGTCGCCGCGCGCGTTTTGGCGCGACGAAATCGCGTGCCGTATGCGTTATGGATTCAAGACCTCGCGCTGGAAGCGGCGGCATCGGTGGGCATGCTGCGTCCGAGTCGTGCGCTGCACGTCGGGCAGTGGTTGGAGCGTTGGAGCCATGCGCGCGCGAAAAAAATTTTCGTGAGCGCGCGCGGTTTCGCAGACAATTTGACGCGCAAAGGGGAGCTGCCGGAAAAAATCATCTACCTGCCGAATTGGACGGATGCGCAGGCAATGCGCGTGAATGGCAACGGGCAGGCGCTGCGCAGCGCGTTTGATATTCCCGCAACGGCGCGGTTGGTGATTCATTCGGGCAACATGGGCGTCAAGCAGCAGTTGGAAAATGTGTTGGGCGCGGCAAAATGTTTGCGCGCGCATTCCGAAATTGTTTTTTTACTTGTCGGCGGCGGTTCGCAAAAAAACGCGTTGACGGAAATAGCCGCGCGCGAAAATTTGAGCAATGTGCGTTTTGCGCCGCTGCTGCCGCGCGAACGGCTGCCCGAATTGATGGCGGCGGCGGATATCTTGTTGTTGAATCAACATCCCGATTTGGTGGAAGCGGTGATTCCGTCGAAACTGCTGACCTATATGGCGGCGGGGCGTCCGATTGTGGTCGCGGCGCATCCGGTGAGCGAAGCGGTGCGGTTGGTGCGCGAAGCAGAATGCGGCGTCTGCGTGGCGCCCGACGCGCCCGACGCGCTGGCGGATGCCATCGTTGCGTTAACGCGGGATGCGGCGTCACGCGCGGCGTTGAGTGCGCGCGGGCGCGCGTATGTGCAGCGACATTTTGCGCGCGAGGTCGCGCTGCAAAGGTTTGAATCGGCTTTGGTGAATTGTCTGGAGTGATTCGCATGTCACACGCGCTCACAATTTCCCCCTCCCCCGCGTGGCAGCGGAGTGTAAAACGCGCGCTGGATGTGTTGATTGCGTTCGGTTTGCTGGTGGTGTTGGCGCCGTTGTTTTTGGTCATTGCGATTGCGATTAAATTGGACTCGCGCGGTCCGGTGTTGTATCTGTGGAAGGTGGTTGGACAGGGCGGGCGTCCGTTTCGCGGATACAAATTTCGGACGATGATTGAGAATGCCGATGCGGTCAAGGCGCAGTTGGCGGCGCAAAATGAAATGCAGGGTCCGGTGTTCAAGATGAAAAAGGACCCGCGCATTACGCGCGTGGGACGCGTTCTGCGCAAGTTTTCATTGGATGAACTGCCGCAGCTGTGGAGCGTCTTCAAAGGCGACATGTCGCTGGTCGGTCCGCGCCCGCCCCTGCAATCGGAATACGCACAGTTCACCGAATATCAAAAGCAAAAGGTTCTTGTCAAACCCGGCATCACCTGTCTCTGGCAAATCTCGGGGCGCAACGACATTCGCGATTTTGACGAGTGGGTGCGGCTTGATTTGGAATATATAACACATTGGTCGTTGTGGTTGGATGTCAAGATTTTGGCGTTGACGGTCTTGGCGGTACTCCGCGGGACGGGACGTTGAACCCCTTTCTAATTGGCAGGTACCATGTTTCAAGGGAGTTGAAGATGTGCGACCCGCACACCCACGACGAATAGAAATGTGGACGCGGTAGGACAAATGGCGAACCTTGTTCGCATGAACTTTGTCGTACATTTTCTAGAGAGTGCACATGCGCGTATTGGTAACCGGCGGCGCCGGTTTTATTGGGTCGCATACGGTAGATGCGTTGTTGAAAACTGGGTATGCGGTGCGGGTATTGGATTCACTTGCGCCGCCGGTGCATGCGGACGACGTACTGCCCGCGTACATGCCGAAGGACGTCGAATTTCAGCGCGGCGATGTGCGCGACGCGAACGCTCTGCGGCGCGCGCTGACCGACGTGGACGCGGTCATTCACCTGGCGGCGTATCAAGATTATCTCACGGACTTTTCAAAATTTTTTCATGTCAATACTGTTGGCACGGCGCTGTTGTATGAATTGATTGTGCAAGATAAATTGCCCATTCAAAAAATAGTCGTGGCGAGCTCGCAAGCCACCTACGGTGAAGGCAAATATCTTTGCCGTTCGCATACAAATGGCGAAACGCCCAAAACATTTTTCCCGGCGCTGCGCCCCGAAGCGCAGCTCAAGCAGCGCGATTGGCAAGTGCATTGTCCCGAATGTGACGCGGAAATGGAATGGGTGCCGACAGATGAGCTGCAGGTGAATCCGCACAATCAGTACGCCATGAGCAAATACACGCAGGAAATGGTCGCGCTCAATTTGGGACAGCGCTACCACATTCCGACGACGTGTTTGCGCTATTCGATTGTGCAGGGGCCGCGCCAATCGTTTCGCAACGCCTATTCGGGAATTTTGCGCACGTTCACGCAGCGGCTCTTGTCGGGCAATGCGCCAGTGTGTTTTGAAGACGGCATGCAGGTACGCGATTACGTGTACGTGGGCGACGTGGCACGCGCGAACGTGTTGATGCTGCAAGACGCGCGTTCTGATTTTCAGGTGTTTAATGTCGGGGGTGAAAATGCCGTGACGGTGCTGGAATATGCGCGCTTGCTGTCGCAAAAAATCAATCCCGCGATTGAACCGCAGCTGCCGGGCATGTACCGGTTTGGGGATACGCGACACATTGTTTCGGATGTGACGAAACTCAAAGGGCTCGGGTGGATGCCCACGCAAGGTGTGGATGCGATTGCGGATGAATACATCGCGTGGGCGGCGCAGCAGGCAGACCTGCGCGACTATTATGCGGAAGCGGAAGCGGGGATGCTGGCGCGCGGAACCTTGCGCACAACGCGTTGAGCGGAACCGTGCTGGGTTGACTGAATTGCTCTTTTCAAGAAAACGCGTATCCTAAGACGTAATGTTAATTGCACGCGCTCCGGTTCGTATCTCATTTGCGGGAGGCGGGACCGACCTGCCCGCGTATTATGAACAATTCGGCGGCTGTGTCATCAGCACTTCGATTGACAAGTATTTTTATGTCTTTTTGCAGCCCAGTCCGGATCCGACGCTGCAAATCACCTCTTCGGATTATCAGACTTTTTATCGTCATGCGCCCGAACAGGTTTCGTTTTGGGAAAGCGATTTGAGTCTGCCGCGCGCGATTCTCGACCATTTTCAGATTACGCGCGGGGTTTCGATGTTTCTTGCATCTGAAATTCCCCCCGGCACCGGCTTGGGGTCTTCTTCCACCGTCACGGTTGCCATTGTCAAAGCATTGACGACGGCAAAAGGGCTCAAGCTGAATGCGTACGAGATTGCGGAATTGGCATCGTTTATCGAAATTGAAAAAATGGGCATGCCCATCGGCAAGCAAGACCAATACGCGGCTTCGTTTGGTGGCTTGAATCGAATTGATTTTGGACGGACCCAAACGACCGTGACGCCGCTCAAGGTGTCCCATAAAACATTGGCGCGGCTGGAAGCGCATTTGATGTTGTTTTTTACAGGCAGCACGCGCGCGGCGTCTTCGATTTTGCACCAACAAAAAGAAGCGAGCCGCAAACAGGACCCGCAGGTTGTGGCGGCGCTGCACGATGTCAAAGAAATGGCGTTTCAGGTGCAGGCGCTTTTGGAACACGGCGACGTGGACGCGCTGGGCGATATTTTGCACGAATCGTGGGCGCGCAAAAAGCGCTTTGCCAAAAATGTGAGCAATACGCGTCTGGACGAGCTGTACGCGCTGGCGCGGGCGAACGGCGCGCGCGGCGGCAAAATTGCGGGCGCGGGCGGCGGTGGTTTTTTGATGCTTTTTTGCGCGCCCGATTCACAGGGTGCGGTCACCAATGCGCTGCAACAGCAAGGGCTCAAGCGCATGGACTTTCATTTTGAAACCGGCGGCGCGCGGGTCTTGGTGAATGCCGGACTGCGCTTGAATGGCGCGAAGGCGCGTTAGAAACAGACCTTGTCATGTCAACCCGAACACAAAATTTTGTGCTGATTGCGGTCCTCGTCCTGCTGGATGCGTGCATGATCCTGCTGGGCTGGTGGCTGGCGTATGAACTCCGTCTCGACAGCGATTTTTTTCCGTACTATGGCAACGCGAAACCGGAACAGGCGCGCGATGTGGTGTTATTGACGCTGCCGCTTTGGTTGGGTATATTTGCGCTGTGCCGGTTGTATGACCGCGAAGAATTGCTTGGCGGTCCGCAGGAATATGGCAATGTCGTCAAGGGCTGCCTCATCGGCTTTGCCGCGCTTATTATCGTCTCTATGTTTGCGCGTATGCCGGATTTGGCGCGCGGTTGGTTGGTGCTTGGTCTTGTTCTGGTGACCCTGTCGGTTGGCTCGATGCGCTTTGGTGTGCGGCGCGCGTTTTATTCGCTGCGGCGGTATGGCTGGTTTGTGCAGCGCGCGCTGATTGTCGGGACCAATGATGACGCGCGCGCAATTGCCAAACAGCTCACGCCCGCGCGCAATTCCGGCGTGCAGGTTCTCGGCTTTGTAGATGATTATTTGCCTGTGGGTACGGTAATTGCGGAATCGCTGCGCGTGGTCGCGTCCACGCCCATGCTGCACGGCGTCACCCACGAATTGCGCGTCGACCAGGTGATTTTAGTTTCCGGCGCCATGACATGGGAAAGTTTTGACCAGCTCTTGCGCGGGATTACGGTCTCAAATGAGGACCGGTATGCGATTAAACTGTCGCCGGGGTTGTACGAAACGTTGACGACCGGCGTGCGCGTCAGTTACAAAAATCGTGTGCCGCTGCTGGAAATTGAACGCGCGCCGATTACGGGGATTGATGCGTTACTCAAAGGCATGATGGATTACGGACTCGGGACGTTGATGTTTGTCCTCACCCTGCCGCTGCTTTTGCTGTTTGCGCTGCTCCTGCGTTTCTATGCCCGACAGCCGGTCCTGCAATCTGCCGAGGTGTTGGGAAAACGCGGTCAGCCCTTCAAGATGCATTTGTTGAAATCGGTCTCGCCATCGGCTGTGCCGTGGACGCGCGGCAATCGGTTCGGACAATTTTTATTTGCCACCGGACTGAATAAACTGCCGCAATTGTGGATGGTGCTCCGCGGCAGGATGAGTCTGGTCGGACCGCGTCCGGTGGAATCGAGTCTTGCCATGTCGTACCAATCGTGGCTGCCCAATTTGCTCTCCCTAAAACCGGGCATGACCGGGGCGCGTGCATCCAGCGCCGAAAATTCTATAACGCTTGAACACGAAATGCGTTTGGAATTGTATTATGCGCGCAATTATTCGATATGGCTAGATCTGCAAATTTTGTTCCAGACCGCAAGACGCATGCTCAAGCGCGAACGGGTCTTGCGAAAACCTGACCCGGAAGCGACCGCGCTGATGAATGAATGGCAGGTTTCGATGATGCCGCCTTCATAACAACGCGCGGCTTAGCCCGCAGTCGCTTTCTTGCATTCAACCTGTTTTGGCATTCCCGATGGAACACGGGCACATTTTGCGGTTTGTCATTCGGAACGGTGTAAAGAATCTCCGAACGCCTTGGCAATCGAAGAACGCAATTTTTCACCGCGCGCCATATTTCGCGGAATTTTGAATCAAACTGTAACGAGGTTTCATGTCGTCTTCTTCAGGTCCCCTCACCGAGCTGCCCAACGAATTGAATTTGTCGCGCTATGTACATGTGCTGCGGCGCTATTGGTGGTTGATTGTGGCAATGGGTGTAGTCGGCGCGGTCCTGGGCTTTGTGTACTCGACGCTGCAGCCCGTTGCGTACCGCGCGGACGCCGCGCTCGCCATTATGCGCACGGGGCTGCTCCTCAATCTGGACGCGCGGGCGCGCACCGTGTCGGACGCGGACCCCAACGCGCAATCGGCGGACCAACTCGCGCGCCGTCGTTCGCTCACCACTATCGGGGACAGTCAAGATGTGGCGCAGCGCGTGCTGCAAGCATTGGGTTCGCCGCCGCCCGCCGGTTTGGACACTTCCGAACGCATCACGCGGCGGGTGAATGTTTCGCTCGACAATGATGTAGTGCGCATTCAGGCGACTATGCCAAGCGGTGAGGAAGCGGCGCGATTGGCAAATACTTTTGCGCAAGTGTACGAAGCGCGCGTCAATGCGCTGCTTGGCGAAACGAGTTTATCCGCCGAAGCGCTCGGCGCACAAGCCGCACAAGCGCGCCAGACGTATCAGGACAAAGAAAATGCGGTATCGGCATATCTCGCCACAAGTCAAATCGAAACCTTGAAACGGCAAGCCGATTTTTTCACGCGGCAGTTGGATGCGCAGGTGCGGACACAAGTCAAGTTAGCGCGTCTGGAACAGGATGCGCTGGCGCTGCAAGGGCGTCTCAAGGACAGTGGGGCGATTGTGCTGCCCGGCGCGCAAGTGGCGCAGATTTTGCTGGAAGCCAATACGTTCAACAATTCGTTTGACACGCCGGCAGGTGATTTCTCTCCGCGCATTGAAGGGACCGACGCAAATCTGACGGCAGCGGAACAATTGCAAACGCTCGACGGTTTGATTCAGGCAATTCGTATGCGGCGGCAGACCTTTTCCGATGCGGAATTGCAAAAGATGTATGCGGACTTGAATCAAGCGCAAGCCGATTTGGAACAGGCGCAAGCGCGGCTCAAAGAGCTGCAAGCGGAACGCGATTTGGCGTGGAATACGTATCAGTTGCTGGCAACCAAGCTGGCGGAAACCAATATCACTTCCGGTTATCAAAATGAAATCGTGCGCGTGATTAGTCCCGCCGTTGTCCCGGCACGTCCGATTGCTTCGCGGCTAACGCTGAACACATTGATTGGGGCGGCGTTGGGTGTCATTGTCGGCGTGGGCTTGGCGTTTTTGTTCGAGTGGCTGCCGTTCGGAAAAAAGCGCGCGGCGCAAGCAGAAACAATGACGGCGGCGGACCGCGCCGCGCATTAAATCGAGTCAACGTGGATCGAAACCTGCGGCGCGCCTGTGCCCGGATTGCCGAGCAAGAATTTTGGCTGGTCTGGGTGTTTGGCGTGCCGCTTTTGTTTTACAGCAATTTGCCCGCGTGGCTGCTTGCCGCGGCGCTGGCAACGATTCCGTTGTTTTGGCTGGCGCGGCGCATCGGATTGGGGTATTGGTCCTTGTTAACGCCGCCGGATGTGGCGTTGGCGCTCTTAATTGTGTTGGGATTCATTGGCGCGTGGATTGCGGCTGACCGCGCGGCGGGTTTCAATGCGTTTGCAAAATTCGCGGGCGGCGTTGCTTTTTATTACGGCATCGTGAATGGGATGCGGCAGGCGCGGCTGGAACGCGGGGTTTGGCTTGTGCTGGGTTTGGGTGTGAGTATGACGTTGGTGGGTTTGCTGGGTGTCAATTTTTCGTCCAAGTTCCTGCCGCTGTTTGTCTATGAACTGCTGCCGAAATTGGATTTGGCGAGTTTGAATCCGCGCGGTTTTACTCCGAACGTGGTCGCGGGCGTCGCGGCGCCGTTAGCGCCCCTGGCGTTGGCGTGGGCGTTGTGCCACCGGGGGCGAACGCGCGTTTTTTTATTGGCAGTTTCCGCATGGCTGGGTCTGATTGTGTTGTTGACGCAATCACGCGGCGCGCTGCTGGGTCTGGTTTGCGGTTTGAGTGCGTTGGGATTGTATTATAAACCGCGCGCTGTCGGCATATTAGTGCTTGGCTTGTTGGCGGTGACTGCTGCAGCGTGGTGGTTTGGCGCGGTGAATGTTTCGGAAATCATCCTGAATGATTCTTCGGGGTCGGCAGTGGGACGCTTGGAATTGTGGCAGCGCGCGTTGTGGATGATGCGCGATTTTCCATTCACGGGAATTGGTTTGGGGATGTTTGAAAAAACAGTACTGACGTTTTATCCGTTGTTTGAAAATGCGCCCGGCTTGCCTGTTCCGCACGCACACAATCTCTTTTTGCAAATGGGCGTTGAGTTTGGCATCGGCGGTTTGGTCGCGTTCGTGAGCTTTGTTGTGGCGGTGTTGTTGGCAGGCGCAGATGCGATGCGGCACGCGCGCGACTCGGCACAGGGTTGGCTCGCGGCGGGCTTGACGGCGGGATTCGTCGTCTATTTGGTTCACGGCTTGGTGGACGCGGTGGGAACGAGTACCAAAGTGAGTGTGATTATTTGGTTCATGGTCGCGTTGTTGATGGTTGCGCATCGTCGCGTCATGGCAGCACGCAGAGGGGCGGTGGAGTGGAACCGTTGACGCCGAATGCGGAAGCTGCCGTTCCGACGCGCGGGGCGGGACGTGGGACGTGGCTTTCGTTAGGCATCGGCGCGCTGTTGAGTCTCCTCGCGTTTTGGTTGATTGCGCGCAGTGTGAATTTGGATGCCGTGCTTGCGGCATTGGCTGCGAGTCAGTTGAGTTGGTTTTTGCTCGCGTTTGGTTTGCAATTGGGCGCGGCGTTGGGGGCGGTGCGGCGATGGCAGATTTTGTTACAGCCGTACCCGACGCGTTTTCCGGTGTTGGCGCAGGTTTATTTTGTCGCGCATTTGCTCAATACGCTTTTGCCCGCGAAACTTGGCACGGTGGCGCGCGTTTTGCTCGCGGCAGAAGAGGAAAAACTGAATGTCGGTTTTGTGTTGGGTTCGGTGGCGATTGAAAAAGTATTGGATACGTTGGTCATGTTGGTTTTGTTTGTTTTGCTTGTGCCGTTCGCGCCGCTCCCCGAATGGGCGCGCGATTCATTGGGCGTGAGTGCATTGCTTGTGCTGCTCGGCGTCGTCTTGCTGGCAACGGTCGGGCGTTTGCGCGAACCGTTGTTGAACGCGTTGGCGCGCGGCGAAGCAAAATTGTTTGGCGCGCGTTCCCAGCGTTTCACTGCGTTTGTGCGCGGGATGTTGGAGAGTTTGGCGAATTTGCGCGGGTGGCGCGAAGCAATTTCCGTTCTGCTGTGGACCGCCATCATTTGGACGCTTGGCATTGCGGTCAATTACGCGCTGTTCCTGGCGCTGGGCATGGATTTGCCGTGGAGCGCCGCCGTTTTTTTGTTGGTCGCTCTGCAAATCGGCACGCGCGTTCCGGCGCTGCCCGCGAATCTGGGGGTCTTTCATTACCTCGTGATTTTGGCGCTTGGCGTGTACGGTATTCCCGAAAGTACCGCGCTGGCGTACGCCATTCTTTTGCATCTCATTGTCTTTGTCTTGCCCGCGTTCATTGGCGCGGCGTGCGCGCTGCCGTTGAGCGCGCGCTTGACCGGCTTGGTGACCGCGCAGCTGCGCCGCACATGATTCGTCAAGTCATTGTCTGTTTCTCGACCATCAGTTGGGACTATTTGTGGCAGCGGCATCAGGAATTCATGTCGCGTTTTGCGCGCGCGGGCAATCGCGTTTTGTTTGTCGAACCGATTGGCATTCGTCTGCCGAAATGGCAAGACCGTCATCGCGTCACGGCGCGCTTGAGAAATCGTTCGCGCGTGCGCGGGCGGGGCTTGCGCGTTATCATGGACAATGTGTGGGCGCTCGACCCGCTCGTGAATCCGTTCCAACAAATCGGTTTCGTGCATCGCCGCAACGTGGCGGCATTGACAAAGCAGCTGCAAAACGCGCTCGCGCAAGTGGGGGGGGGGGCGCCGTTGGTGTGGTTGTACCCGCCGACGCCGCTGGCGCGTGAGGTGACGGCGCAATTGCGCCCGCGTTTGGTCATTTACGATTGCGTGGACGCGTACAGTGAAAATCCCAAAGGCGTTTTTTCGTTTTACGCGGAATCGGAACGCGCGCTGGTGCGTGAGGCGGACATGGTATTGACGACCTCACCGCAGTTGTTGGAACAACATCGTCCTGCGAATCCGCACACGTACTATGTGCCGCCGGGCGTGGACTATGAAAAATTCGCGGACGATACGCTTGCCGAACCTGTCGCGCTCAAACGCATCGCGTCACCGCGCCTTTTATTTTTCGGCGGCATTGACGAACGCGTGGATTTGGATTTGTTGACGCGTCTGGCGCAAACGCATCCCACGCGGCAATTTGTGTTTTTGGGCGTTGTGCGGACCGATGTGCGCGCGCTGCAACGATTGCCCAACGCGCATTTTCTTGGACACATATCGCATGAGGCATTGCCCGCGTATGTACAGCACGCGAATGTGTTGCTCTTGCCATATGTGCGGACCGTGTTTTCGCAATTCATTCAGCCCGCGAAATTGTTTGAATGTTTGGCGACAGGGAAACCGATTGCGGCATTGGGCTTGCCGGTGTTTCAGGAATATCGGGATGTGATGTACGTCGCATCCGATGCGGCGGATTATGGCGAATGCGTTCAACGCGCCTTGGACGAAAAACAGGACGCGGCGAAAATTGCGGCGCGGCGCGAGCGCGCGCAAGCCAATACGTGGGACGCGCGGTTTCAAGCATTGAATGAAATGATGGCGCGGCGATTGCAGGAAAAGGGTCAATGATGCGAGTCGCATTGGTGCACGAATACTTTTGCAACATGGGCGGCGCCGAAATGGTGGCGCGCGTTTTGCATGAAATGTTTCCCGACGCGCCCGTGTACACGCTGCAAATCTATGACCGCAATCGCGGACATGCGTGGATGAGTGGAATGGATTTGCGAACCTCATTCGTGCAGCGTTTACCGTTCGCCGGACGCACGCACGAAATGTTTTTGCCGCTGCTGCCGTACGCCATCGAGCATTTTGATTTTTCCGGTTACGATTTGATTTTGTCGTCGTCGAGTTTGATTGCCAAAGGTTTGCTCGCGCCGCCGGACGCGCTGCACATTTCCTACACGCAATCGCGGCAGCGGGTCGCGTGGGACTTGTCGCACCAATACGTTCGCGCGCTGCCGTTTGTTTTGCGCCCGTTCGCGGAAACGTACATGCACCACTTGCGCGTGTGGGATTTTGCCGCCGCGCAGCGCGTGGATACGTTCATCGCCAATTCGCATTTTGTCGCGCGGCGGCTGAAACAATTGTATCGCCGCGACGCAGAGGTCTTGCATCCGCCTGCCGATTTGGAATTGTTCACGCCGCTCGAAAACACGAAACGCGAGTATTATGTGATTGTGGGACGTTTGGTGCGCTACAAGCGTTTTGATTTGGCAGTCGCCGCGTGCAAAAAATTGGATGTGCCGCTGCGCGTGATTGGCGACGGGACGGAACGCGCGGCGTTGGAAAAATTGGCGGGACCGCGCACGGAATTTTTGGGCATTCAATCGCACGATGTGATACGCGAACAATTGGCGGGCGCGCGCGCGTTGTTGTTTCCCGGCGTCGAAGATTTTGGCATCACGCTGGTCGAAGCGCAAGCGATGGGATGCCCCGTCATTGCGTATGCGGCAGGCGGCGCGGCGGAAACGGTGCGCGACGGCGAGACGGGCGTTTTGTTTCACGCCCAAAGCGCGGACGCGGTTGCCGACGCGATGGCGCGCGCAAATGCAATCCAATTTGATACGGGACTTTTGAACGCGCACGCGCAGCAGTTTTCGATTCCAAATTTCAAAACGCGGTTGTGTGAAATGATTCAAACGGTTTGGGATGCGCGATGAATTGGGTGGAACACGATGCGCCGCGCGGGCGTTGGCTGGGGTTCGCGCTGTGGGCGGGTGATATTGCATGTGCCGTGCTGGCGATGGCGCTGGCAGCCGTGGTGCGCCGCATTTTGCCGTTTGGCGTGATTCCCGATCGCGAGTACGTGACGCCGGGTGTCTTGGTGTTGACCGCGCTGGTTTGGGGCGTCGTCTTTTATTTTCTCGGCGCGTACGAGCGGCGCAATCGTGACGAATGGCGCGATGAAGTGCGCGCGGTTTTATTGGCGAGTGTCTTTGCCGTGTGCGCGCTCGCCGCGTCCTTTTATTTTTTCAAAGTCGAACTGTTTTCGCGCGCGTTGTTTGTGTATTTTTTTGTTTTGGATGTTGTTTTTACGCTGGCGTGGCGCGCGAGTTTGCGCGCGTGGCGGACGCGGCGCGGCGCGCGGACGGTGGAAACGCGGCGCGCCGTGATTGTCGGCACGGACGCGGCGGCGCAGGAATTGGCGGCGCATGTGCGGATGTGGGAAGGTTATACGCTGCTCGGCTTTGTGACCGACCGCGACGCGGGCGAATTGGAATCCACAACGCTTGACGTCCCCGTGTTGGGAAATTTGTCGGACGCCGCGCGGCTCGTTACGCGTTTGGACATTGACGATGTGTTTTTGACGCAGAGCGTGCGCGGGCGCGCGGAATTGGCGGAATTGATTTTGGCGCTGCGCGAACAGCACGTGCGCGTGCGGCTCATGCCCGATTTATTGGAAGTGGTGACGGTCCGCACCGGCATTGAAACGCTGCGCGGTTTGCCGATGATTACGCTGCGCGAGCCGGCGATTACGGGCATCAACGGCGTGCTGAAACGCGCGTTGGATGTCGTCGGCGCGGCGGTATGTCTCGTGGTTTTTGCGCCCGTGATGCTGGTGATTGCAATATGGATTCGACTCGATTCGCCGGGACCGGTTTTGTTCACGCAGGAACGCGCGGGACAGTACGGCAAACCGTTTCGCATTTACAAATTTCGGACGATGGTGGCGAACGCGGAAGCATTGCTCGACCAGGTTGTCAATGTAGATGAATTGTCCGAGCCGCATTTCAAACTGCGCAACGACCCGCGCGTGACGCGTGTCGGAAAATGGCTGCGGCGTACTTCCCTCGACGAACTGCCGCAGTTTTTTAACGTGCTGTGGGGCAACATGTCGCTCGTCGGTCCGCGTCCGGAAATGATGCGTTTGGCGTCGCAGTATTCGCCGTTACAACGGCAGCGTTTGTTGGTGAAGCCGGGACTGACGGGCGCGATGCAAATCGGCGGGCGCGGCGACCTTTCGTTTGAAGAATGGATGAAGCTGGAATTGGATTACATTGAAAATTATTCGATTTGGCGCGATTTGGTGATTTTGGCAAAAACGGTGCCGGCGGTGTTGAGTGGGCGCGGGGCGTATTGAGAGATGGGAGATTGGAGACTGGAGATTGGAGATTGGTTGATTGCGAAACGCGATTCGCGATAGACGATACGCGATTGGCGACACGCGATTCGCAATTTGCGATACGTGTTGAGTCGGTTATACTTGTCTTGATATGAATTTGTCGAACGTGACGACTGCGGTTGACTCTCCTCCTCTTTCCCCGCAAGAGCAAGCCCTGTCCAACCTTCGCGCGCTGCCGGTGCTGCTGTCCATTATTACGATTGCCTTGGGGTTGGTGTATTTGGCAGTGATTCCGCCGTGGGGCGGGCCCGATGAACCGCGTCACTACGAATACGTGCGCCTGTTGTACGAAAAAGGGCGTTTGGTGAGTTGGAGCGACGCCGACAAAAGAATCATGTCCGAAATTGTTCATTCGATGGACGCGGTGGGGTATTGGGAATGGGGCGTTTCGGAATGGAAACCCGACGGCGCGTCACCGCTGCCCAACGATTTCAATAAAATTTATCCGCAGAACGCGCATCAATTGCATCAACCGCCGCTCGCGTATTTGGCGTACTTGATTCCGTTGGAATTGACGCGCGCGAGCAGTATCACTGCGCAGCTGTATGCGATGCGGTTGCTTTCGATTTTGCTGAATGTGGCGGTGGTGCTGGCGGCGTACTATGCCGGACGGGAACTGTTTCGCCATGACCCGACGATGGCATTGGCGCTGCCGGTGTTTGTGATGCTGCTGCCCCAGCATTTATTTTTGCACAGTACGGTGATGAACGACCATTTGGTCGAAGCCGCGCTGGCGTGGATGTTTGTGATTCTGGTGCGTGTGTTTCGGCTCGGACTGTCACTGCCGCGCGTGTTGGGTTTGCTGCTGTGTGTGGTAATCGGATTGGGCGCGAAACGCAGCGGGCTGTACGCGCTGCCGGTGCTCGGCGTCGCGTTTCTGGCGTATATCTTTGTGCATTGGGGCGGCACGCGGCTTTCGGCAACGCAAAAGAGCATCCGACTCGCGCTGACGGTCATTATGCTTTCGCTCGGCGCGGTGGGTCTGCTGTATGCGTGGAACTGGACGATTGTGAATCAGCCGCAACTGCATGATTACATCGTGCGACTCTTTTTGTTTTTGCCGACGGAACAATTTCCGTTTGAATCGTACGGGCGCATCCTGTCGCCGTCCGCGCTGCCGCTGTATGCAAGTTACATCAAATATCTCTTTATCAGCACGTGGGGACATTTCGGTTGGATGAATATCACGTTGGGCGTGCAGGCGTATTGGGCGTTCGCCGTGCTCACGGTGTTTGCGTTCGCGGGGCTGGCGTGGTTTGCGTTCAAGACTCTGCCGCAGTGGGAAACGTGGCGGCGCGCGGTATTGTTTGTGTTTGGCGCAAGCATTCTGGTCGCGCTCGGAACGATTATTGCGCTCGAAGTGCGCTTTTGGGATTTGGGTTGGGGCGGCGACCCGCAGGGACGTTATTTGTTTCCGGTGCTGATTCCGCTTGCCACGCTGTTTTTGTTGGGCTTGCGCGGCTTTATTCCGCGCGCGCGTTATGTGTGGTGGTTCGCCGTGCTGGTTATTGCCATGGCGGTTTATAATGGAATTGTATTGGGTTGGTTCATTGTTCCTTTTTATCGCGGCTGATGGGGCTCTGCATGACGCGCAAGCAGGAAATTCTGGTCAGTTTGGTGTTTGTGGCTTGTCTCGCGCTCGGTGTGGTTTTTGTGTCTGGCTATTTGGGCGACCGGCAAAAATTTCGCAGTGAAGTCATTCGGATGCAGTTTGATTTGCTGCAAGGCAAGGATTATGTGTTGAATGGTCGCCCGATGTATTTGCCTTCGTTTCAAAATCGCGTGCTGTTTCCTCTCGCGCTGCTGGCAGTGACGCAGACCGGGGTGTTGGACGCGAACGATGCGTTTGTTTTCTTGCGCTTGTTCACGGCATGGCTGGCGCTGCTGACGGTGTGGTGGGTCGCGCGCAGTATTTCGGATTGTTCGCCGAAACTTGCGGCAGCCGGCACATTGTTGTTGGCGTTCAGTTTGATTTTTACGTTTCAATTCGCGTGGGAGCATCCGACCGACCTGTTGGATGTTTTCTTTATCGCGTTAATGACGTGGGCGGTTGTCAAAAAACGCGTGTGGCTGTTGTTGGGCATTGCGCTGGTAGCGGCGTTGAATCGCGAATCCGCCGCGTTTGCGGGCGTGCTGTGGGCGTTCTGTTATGCGTTGGATGAAAAACGGCGCGTGCAGCTTGGCGAACTTGGACGCGCGTTGGTTTTGATTGCAGTGCCGTATGCGGCGGTCTTGGCGCTGCGTTTTATCTTTGGCGGCGCGCGTGCCATCAGCGCGAATACGCAAATGGTAACTGCGTTTGCGAGTTTGCAAAACGATTTCAAAATTTTGACCGATTATCTCACACCGTTTAATTGGCTCGCGTTGGCGTTGGCATTGTTTATTCCGCCGCTGTTGTGGCTTGCGACCAATTGGCGCGCCACCATCGTTTTGCAGCGCCGTTTCGTGTACGCGGCATTGGTTTTCATCTTGATTTCATTTTTGTTTGGTATTGTGAGTGAGCTGCGGATTTTTATACCGAGTGTCGTGATTCTCATTTTGATGGGTGTTTGGAGCGAGACCCCGCGCCCGGCGGCGCAAGTTTCAGTGTAGCAGGTAAGGAGCAGTACGAATGGCAAGGCAAGTGATTCAAAAATTGGCAAGGCATTGGTTTGTGCTGGCGGGACTGATTCTTTTGGCAGTCACCGTGAATGTGGCATCTCCCGTATTGGCAATGTCGCCCGCGCGTCCGCTGACGGCGCCGACCGGCGCGGCGAGTTTGTTTGGCATTGACGATGGCGGCGTTGTTTCGTCGAGTCAGACTACGGTGGACCTCGCGGCGGCGAGCGGCGCAAATTGGGAACGTATTTCGCTATGGTGGCGCAATATCGAAGCGACCGAAGGCGTTTATGATTTCACGAGCGCGGA